>NZ_JBHUSB010000006.1:0-191262 GCF_042673905.1 Arthrobacter sp. NPDC057009 | reverse complement strand
CCCCGTCTGTCCGTACCCGGGGACCCCCCCTCAAATAATTTTCCCCTCCCTTTGTTCCTGTTTTGGGGTAATAATTGTCCCGCTAAACCCATGCCACACATAAACCCGCGGCTTAATCGGTGCCACGACCGCGCCGCTTTCGGACCATCGTGTGGGCGGAATTACTGCCGCAGGTACTCAGTCAGGGCATCACGGGAATCCCGGGGGGAGAATCCTGCAGCGTGGATCTTGCTCAGGTCCAGAGCGCTATTCAGCGGTCTTGGGGCAGCAGCCTTGCCTTCGAAGTACTGCGCGGTGCTGACCCCAGTCACGTCGTCCCTGGATGATCCAGCCAGTTCGAAGACGTCGGCGGCGATATCCGCCCACGACTGCGGGTCTCCGTTGTTGCTGAGATTGTAGGGGCCATATGCCGCGCCGCTCTCGAGCAAGTGCCTGATGCCCGCTGCGATGTCCTGCGTGAAGGACAGCCGCCCCACCTGGTCATTGACCACCGACGGCTTGATCCCCCGTTCAGCCAATGACGCCATGGTGCTCACGAAGTTGTTTCCTTCACCGATGACCCAACTGGTCCGCACAATGTAGTGCTTGGGGACGACACTGACGACGGCGTCCCCTGCGGCTTTCGTCTGGCCATACACACCAAGCGGCGTAAAGGACTCGGCCTCGTCGTGAATGCCGCGGCCACCGTCGAATACGTAGTCCGACGATACGTGGACCAGCGTCAGGTCGTACTCGACTGCGATACGTGCGAGGCGGGCAACGGCATTGACGTTGACCTCCCACGCCGCGGCGCGCCCTTCCTGGGTTTCGGCCGCGTCGACAGCTGTATAGGCAGCCGCGTTAATGATCGTCGAGTAGTTCTTCCAGTTCCGGCTGTTATATGAGTCCGCGCTAGCCAGGTCGAACTCCGCCCGGTTCGCGAACTCGACCGAGTCATCGCCGTCAAAGGTGACCCGCAAGGCCTTGCCGAGCTGCCCGTCAGCACCAAGCACCAGCGTTTTCTTGGGGGCCATCGGGAGGACATCCATCAGCCGCGGGTGCGCCCTGTCCTTATCTGACAGTTCTGCCTGGTCCAGGGGAATCGGCCATTGAATGGCGGCACTCTCATCGGCAAGATTCAGGAAGGTGTACTGGCCCTGAGCATCTGCAGACCAGTGATCGTTCACGAGGTACGTGTAGGCCGTGTTGTCCTCGAGTGTCTGGAATGCATTGCCAACACCCCGGGGAATGAAGATAGCCTGGCTGGCGTCAAGTTCAGCCGTGAAGACGGCCCCAAAGGACGGCCCTTCACGCAGATCAACCCAGGCACCGAAAATCCTGCCCGTGGCCACCGAGATGAACTTATCCCAGGGCTCCGCGTGAATGCCGCGGGTAGTTCCAGCCTTCTCGTTGAAAGAGATGTTGTTTTGGACAGGGTGAAAATCCGGCAATCCTAATGCGGTCATCTTCTCGCGCTGCCAATTCTCCTTGAACCAGCCGCGGTTATCCCCGTGGACGGGAAGGTCGTAGAGAACCACGCCGGGGATTGGCGTTTCCTGGGCACGAAGCAGCTTCGAAAACTCGATCGTCATGGCGCTACTGGCCCTGTTCCTTGTACTTCGCCTCCGTAGCGGCCTTCTGGGGCCGCCACCATTCCTCGTTGTCCCGGTACCAGGCAATCGTGTCCTCGATGCCGGCATCAAAATCAGAGAACTCTGGCTGCCAGCCCAGCTCCGTACGGAGCTTCGAGGAATCGATGGCGTACCGCAGGTCATGACCGGCGCGATCCACTACGTGGTCATAAGCGTCGGGCGCCTCGCCCATGTGCTCCAGGATCAGCTCCACGACGTCTTTATTGTTCTTCTCGCCGTCCGCACCGATCAGGTACGTTTCGCCGATGCGGCCCTTGGCGATAATGGCCAGCACTGCCGACGAATGGTCGTTGGCGTGGATCCAGTCGCGTACATTCTCGCCCTTGCCATAGAGCTTTGGCCGAACGCCGTCGATAACATTGGTGATCTGGCGCGGGATGAACTTCTCGACGTGCTGATACGGGCCGTAGTTGTTCGAGCAGTTGCTGATCGTTGCTTGCAGTCCGAAGGAGCGGACCCAGGCCCGGACCAATAGATCTGAGCCAGCCTTCGTGGAGGAATAGGGGCTGGACGGGTTGTACGGGGTGCACTCCGTAAAGCGCTCCGGATCATCCAATTCCAAGTCCCCGTACACCTCGTCAGTGGAGATGTGGTGGAAGCGCTTGTCGTGTTTCCGGGCAGCCTCGATCAGCGTATACGTGCCGATGATGTTTGTGTCGAGGAATGGCCTCGGATCATGCAGGGAATTGTCATTGTGTGACTCGGCGGCGTAATGAACCACGACGTCGCAGTCGGCCACCAGGCTGTCAACGAGTGCGGCGTCAGCGATGTCCCCAATGACGAGCTGAAAGCGGTCCGCCGGCAACCCCTCGAGCGAGGCCCGATTTCCCGCGTAAGTCAGCTTGTCGAGGACAGTGACGGCGTTATCAGTGTGATTAAGGACATAGTGCACAAAATTGGAACCGATGAAGCCGGCACCACCGGTCACGAGGAATTTCTGCATGTTTTCCATATTTCCATAGCGCCAAGGATTTGGTTGCACGTGCAATAGCGCCGAAACTAGATTCCATGCGCGGGATTATCCTCGCCGGGGGGACCGGTTCAAGACTTCATCCGATCACGCAGGGCATCAGCAAGCAGTTGGTTCCTGTCTACGACAAGCCGATGATCTACTATCCGCTGTCAACTCTGATGCTGGCCGGAATCCGGGACATCCTGATCATCACCACTCCCCATGACGCCGACCAGTTCCAGCGCCTGCTGGGCGACGGCAGCCAGTTCGGCATCAACATCACCTACACCCAGCAGCCCTCTCCCGACGGGCTGGCTCAGGCCTTTATTCTTGGTGCAGAGCACATCGGCGACGGACCGGTGGCACTAGTCCTCGGTGACAACATCTTCTATGGCCCGGGCATGGGCACGCAGCTTCGCCGATTCTCAGACATCGATGGCGGCGCCATTTTCGGGTATCGCGTTGCCGACCCGACCGCATACGGCGTCGTTGAGTTCGACGTCACCGGCAAAGTCATCTCCCTCGAGGAAAAGCCGGAGAAGCCCAAGAGCCATTACGCCGTGCCCGGGCTCTACTTTTTCGACAACGACGTTGTCGAAATTGCCCGCAATCTGAAGCCCTCGCCCCGTGGCGAACTGGAAATTACTGACGTGAACCGCGAATACCTGGAGCGGGGCAAGCTCCAGGTGGAGATCCTCCCGCGCGGTACCGCCTGGCTCGATACCGGAACCTTCGATTCCCTCAACGAGGCCTCAGAATTCGTACGCACGGTCCAAAAGCGTCAGGGCCTCTCGATTGGCTGCCCCGAAGAGATTGCCTGGCGGCTCGGCTTCCTCAGTGACGACGAGCTGCGTGAACGCGCCGAACCCCTCGGCAAGAGCGGCTACGGCCGCTACCTGCTGGACTTGCTCGCTGAGGACGCCGCGGAAAATCCCGAGCGGCTGGCGCTTTCCGTTCTGTAGCCACTCACTACCCGACTCGGCACCCAGGCGGTGGCCGACCGGGAGGGGGCGTGCGCCCGAATCGTCCACGGCAGCCTGCCCCTGGCGCGGGACGGGGCGTGTGGCAGGCGAGGTGATCGCCGCCGTCGTCCATCACACCGGGCCTACCCGGATATGGCTGGCGGGTAAAATATCACCTACGCCGGTCTCGTTTGGGGGAATTCTTTTGTCCATCACTCATGCCCGCGTGCCCGCAGGCCGGGCCGCTCAACGCAAGGCGAATTCCGCGGCGGTGGGGACGGACCGTCCCGGCTCATCAAAGCGCTATGACATCCAGGGCCTTCGCGCACTGGCGGTTCTCCTGGTTATTGCGGATCACCTGCTGGGTTACCCCACGGGCGGCTTCATCGGCGTGGATGTCTTCTTCGTGATCTCCGGTTTCGTGATCACTGCCAGCCTGCTCCGGGAGCATGACAGGAACGGCAGGATCTCCTTCGCGGACTTCTACCGGCGCCGGGCGCGACGCATCCTGCCGCTGGCATCGCTGGTCATCGTCCTAACACTGGCCGGGTCATGGGCCGTGTTCTCCACGGCGCGCTTCGCGGGCATTGCCCAGGACGGCCTGTGGGCGTTCCTGTCTGCGGCCAACTGGCGTATGGCCATCACCGGCACTGACTACATGCAGGCCGGAGGGGCGGTGTCCCCGTTGCAGCACTTCTGGTCGCTGGCCGTCGAGGAACAGTTCTACATCGTTTGGCCATGGCTGATCGCGCTCATGCTGGGATGGGGAGCTTACGGGCTGGGCCGCTCGTCTTCCGGGGCGCGGCGCCCACTGGGCCTGGCCCTGCTTGCCGTGGTGGCAGCATCGTTTGCCTTCGCCATGTGGGAAAGCTCCGCCGCACCCACCGTCGCCTACTTCTCCACGTTTTCCCGTGCCTGGGAGCTCGGCTGCGGTGGTCTGCTGGCCGTTCTCGCGCCGGTTCTGCTTCGCATCCCGGACCGCATCAGGCCCGCTTTGGCCTACCTCGGCCTCGCAGGAATCGCCGTCGGCGCCTTCGCCCTGACACCGGAAGTGACCTTCCCGGGTCCATGGGCAGCGGTGCCGGTTCTTGCAACCATGGCGGTCATCGCCGCCGGGACCGGAGGGGAGCAACGACTGCTGGCTCCCCTGACCAACCGCGTCTCCCGCTACCTGGGTGACATTTCATACTCCCTGTACCTGTGGCACTTGCCCGTCATCATCCTTCTTGAGGCACTTCGGCCACCGACCGCCGTCGTGGACTACGCCGTCGCTTTGGCCCTCACCCTGGCGTTCTCAGCATGGTCCTATCGCTTCATTGAAGAGCCGGTCAGGCACTCGCAATGGCTGGAACCCAAGGCAGTTAAGGCGGCCGGGGCGGCCAAGGCCCGGCGCGGGGCCGGGGCGCCGCACAGGGCCGCGCCCCGGCTGGCCTACGGGGCGCTCGCTACTCTTGCCCTGGTTGCCGCCGTCGTCGTCACCTTCACTCTGGTGAAGGCCGCCCCGGCGACCCAAACGGCTGTTGCGCCTCCAGTCGTGTCACCGGGCGCCTCCTCCCCTGCTGCAAGCACCCCCGCAGGAAAGCTGAACCAGGAACTCACTCTTGCTCTGTCGGCGGCCCAGTGGCCGGAGCTGACGCCGGCAATCGACACCCTTGGCAAAGAGGCGAAAGCGCCCGAATGGGTCGAGGACGGATGCCTGGCCGACGAGCGAGGTGCCCTGGAGGACCCAGCAGAAAATGCAGCCCGCTGCATCTACGGCGACGAAGCGGCCACGAAGACGGCAGTCGTTCTCGGCGACTCAGTGGGCATCAGCTGGATTCCGGGCATACGCGCCGCACTTGAGCCGCGGGGATACAAGATCCAAGTATTCACAATGCAGCAGTGCCCGGCGGCGGGGGTTGACGTGATCAAGTCTGCCAAATCGGCACACCCCAAGTGCGCCCCTTTCCGGACGTGGGCCCTTCAGCAGATAGCCGCCATGAAGCCTGACATGGTGATCGCTGCCAGTTCAGCGGGAACGCTGGCACGCCTTTCCAGCGGGGCGACGGGCGGTGCAGCGGCCGACGAGTGGACCGAGGCGTCCAAAAAGCTCTACACAGAACTCTCGGCCTCGGCCAAACAGGTTTTCGTGCTTGACCCGCCTCCACGCGGGCAGAAGTTCGCTGATTGCGCCACGAAAATCAGCACGCCTGCGGACTGCGCGTCAAAGGTGCAGCAACTCTCGCTGGACATGACGGCCGCCGGGCGGGCGGCCCTTGACCCGGCCGGGCAGCCGAACGTTCACTTCGTGGAAACCGTTGGGTGGTTCTGCGTGGCCGGGAACTGCCCTGCTTTCGCCGGAACGTCGCCCATGCATGCCGACGGGGCGCACCTCACGGCAGCCTATTCGCGGTCACTTGAACCCGTGCTGTCCGAAGCGCTTGCCGTCGGGTAATGGCGGTCCGGATGGCTCGCAAAGGCAGAACACATCCTGCCTGAGAGCTGCGCTTCACTCGACGCCTGCCAGTGGCCGGGTCTATCTTTGACCAACACGCCGGTCTTGGACGCTGCCGGGACCCTGCGGCGGCCGGCGGCCGGAGGCAGTCATGCGCAGAGCAGTCCGACTACTGGTACTCCCCTTCATCTTTGCCTTCTCCGTCATGACAGCTGGTATGGCCTCAGCGTCGCCCCAACGGCCGGACAGCATTGCCGCACTGGGTGATTCCATGACCCGGGCGACTGACGCCTGCTGCTGGTACGGAGACCACCCCGCCAACTCGTGGTCCACAGGCTCTGCGGGCTGGGACGGCGTGTCCAGCCACTATGAGAGGATCCGAGGCGGCATCAACCCCAGAGTGGTCGCCTACAACGATTCCAGAGCCGGCGCGAAAGCCGTCGACCTGAAGGGCCAGGCCACCTTGGCGGTGAGCCAGAAGGCCGAGTACGTGACCGTTCTGATGGGCGCCAACGACGTCTGCACTTCCTCCCCGGCGACGATGACGTCGGAGACGGACTTCCGGGCCCAGATCCGGGCGGGGCTGCAAACCCTGGCTACAGGCCTTCCGAGGTCCCGGATCTTCGTCAGCAGCATCCCGAACATCTACCAGCTCTGGAGCCTTCTGCACGCCAACTCCACGGCACAGTTCGTCTGGCCCGTCGCGGACATCTGCCAGTCCATGCTCTCCACCAGCAACAGCGAGCAGACCCGGCTGGACGTGCAGGCCCATGAGATAAAGCTGAACGCCATCCTGGAGCAGGAGTGCGCCAGCGTGGCCAACTGCCGTTTCGACAACCACGCCGTCTACAACTACAAGTTCACCGCGGGCGACGTCAGCTCCCTGGACTACTTCCACCCCAGCCTCCGCGGCCAGGCCAACCTCGCCCGGGTCACCTGGTCGAGCTCCTGGTGGGGATAGCGTCAGAGGGCCGCGCCTAACCGGGACCGGCTCCCCCGCTGTCCCGACCCTTTACCGGTTTCCGTGGATCTGCCTGAGGATGGACTCGTCCTTGATCTTGTGGTCGTCCATCAGCATGAAGGTTCGGATGGTCCATCCAGTCCGGGTCCGGGCCGATGGCAGCCACCGCGGTAATCAGGTCAACGTCGCGCATCGCTTCGCTGAACACACCGGGCGGCACGTCGGCCAGGGCTACGTTGTCCCAGGCGTCGGCGGCAACGCGGCGCTCGAACCACACCCTGTTGGTGGAGCACAGGGATGCGAGGCCCTCCTCGGGTTCCACGAGTTCGATGCTGAATCCTGCCCTCAGCCGCTCATCGGGGAACTCCCTGCTGGCCAGGCACCGGGACCGCGTGGAGGTGCACCTCCAATACGACGGCCCGTCCAAGGAAGCATCCATTCACCACCGGGGCGGAGACCTCACCCGCTTCAAAGATATGCCCATGGCCCGCCTGTCCGAGGCGGGCGTTTTCACCACCCTGACCATGACAGCGGCACTCGGCGTCAACGACGGTGAGGTGGGCGCCGTCGTCATAAGGACACTGGAAACCCCGTTCGTGGGCGGGGTTTCGCTGCAGCCGGTGTTCGGGTCAGGGCGGGGCCACGGCGTCGACCCTACCAACAGGCTCACCCACACTGGCGTGCTGGAACGGCTGGCGGAGCAAACCGGAGGGATGGTCTCATGGCACGACCTGACAGCACTCCCCTGCTCGCATCCGCATTGCGCGTCTGTGGGCTGCATGCTGAAGGACGACTCGGGGGTCTGGCGTTCGCTGACTGCCCTCATCGGGCACGATCAGCTGCTCGCCTGGCTGGAACTCAAGCCCGACAGCATCGCCAACCGCATCGCCGACAGCGCAATCCCGCTCGAGCTGCGCACCCTTGGAAGAACATCTGCACCCAGTGTGACCTCGGCATCGGCACACTCACCACCCTGGCGGCCGGCCAGCTGCCAGGCCAGCAACAACGGCTGCGCCGGCTCCTCGGCGAACGGATCACCCGCATCATGGTCAAGCCCTTCATGGACATTTCCACGATGATCGAGGAACGGCTCACCCGATGTTGCGTCCACGTGGGCACAAAGAGCGACGCCGGCGATCACCAGTGCGCTCCCTTCTGTGCCGTCCAGGCATGGCCGGCCCTGGCCAGGCAACGAATGAGCACAGCCACGGGCCGGGAGCTTCTCCCGCTCCGCCAGGTCTGAGTCAGCGGCAGGGAGGAACGATGGGTTCCGCTTCTGATGCCCGACGCATTGCGGCCGGGCCATTGCCCTCGCAGCTGGTGCGCACCAAACCCCCGGGCCGGTACGGACACAAGCCTGACCCTGAAACGGATCCGCAGTCCCCTCCGCCCTTTGATCCACTGCGCCTGTGCATCTTCGCCACCGTTGCCCTGCTCGGCTGAGCAGCCGGTCCGATGGCAGTGGCAGTGTTCGCGGCAGTCGGATTCGCGGGCTATTGGAAAGCACGACGGCGGGGCCTGACGAGGTCGAAGTGCTTCCTCCGCGATACCAGGCTGGTCCTGGCCTATCTGGGCGTCCTTTTAAACGGCTGGGTGGTGGGGGATGTATGCGCTGGCGGCCTAAGTGCTCGGCTTTTAGGGCGCACAGCTGGTTCGGGCAACGGCATCCCCGCCGGGGTTGTCCCGTCGGTTCAGCTGGCATTGGCGAAGGCCGTGAACAAGTTCCCGGGCATCCATGCCGTGCCCGGGACACTGTGCTCTGAACCGAAGTTGGACGGCTACCTTCACTGCGCTCTGTCAATCAGCGGCCGCTCGGGCTGCCGCCGATCCGTGAGCTGCTGCATCACTTAATCAGGTGTCTCATAACTGATGTTGGGTACAGCGATTCGGCCAGCAGATTATGACACATAGTTACGAGAATTTCCTTGGCCGTCGCAGATCCAGAATTCGGCCGAAAATCTGTGACAGTGCAGGTCGACGCCTGTTCACTCGTTGCGACGCCTCGTTTCCCAAGGGATATGAGACGCAACGAGGTCGGTCTCCCCTAAAGCACGGCTAGTGAAAACTGACGGCTCTCATGCTTCGAAGTGAGTGTCGATGCTGGCGCCGGAGATTTGTTCAATCAGTTCGGTGGCTACATCGCGAAGCTTGCGGTTGCGGTTGCTGGATACCTTGGAGAGGATCTCCATCGCTTCTGCCTGGGAGCACCTGTTTTGCCCCATGATGACACCGCAGGCGAGGTTGATCGCGGTCCGGCTTTTCAGGGCGGCTTCCAGGTCATCTGCGCGGGTCTGGGCGGTGCCGATGCGGACCGACAGGATCAGTGTGCTCCGGGCGGCCTCAGCGAAGCCCAGGGCCTTGTTGTAGACGTCCCGTGTGAAGGCAGTGGGCTTGGACGCGAAGAAGTTCAGAGCGGCACTGGCGCCGCTGCTGATCTCCAGGGGTACGCCCAAAGAGCTGTGGACGTTCGCCTCTGCGAATTTCCGCATCAGCTCTGGCCACCGCTGATCTGAGGTAACGTCCTCGATCGCTACCGGTGACATTTCCCGCAGTGCCGCGATGCACGGGCCGTCACCCACGGCTTGTTCCATCTTGTCCAGTTCGACGGCGCGCGGGCTGCTGCCCGCGGCAGTCGTAGGCCGGCGCTTCACCTTGACGGTGACTGCGCATTCAATCTCGGCATCAGCGCTGTGAGAGACCGCGGCCGCGGCGAGCTTGGACAGTCCGGAGAGGAATTCAACCGCATCCTCCGCGTCCACCAGAATATTCTGCAGCTGCTGCCCTGCAGCCTCGTTTTCGGTTGAATCCGACATGGGCCAATAGTACGCTTCACCCCCGGCCCCGCCGCGAGACCGATGGACCGGTCCGGGCAGGTCGTCCACGTCGACGTCAGGTATTAGGAACCGGGCGAGGCGACCCCGCCGCTGCGTGCGGCTACAGCGGCGGGACCCTCAGGCATCGCCTTTGATCGGCCGCACTCTGCTACACGACGCCCTCAGTATCGCTTCTGCTCCCTAATGTCTCCAAACCGGGGCAGCAGCACGCACGAGAGGGCACGCCTGCCTGAAACCGAGAACGGTCCGCGTGAGTGGTTCTAGTGGACCTCTCCGCGCCATGCGCCGGTTTCGGTGCCCCTGTCCTCGATGAATTCCTTGAAGCGGCGCAGGTCCGCCCTGACCTGCATGTTGTCGAACCCAAGTACGGCACCGGCCTTGTCGGTGAAGGTTTCCGGGGCCCATTCAAAACGGACCCAGACACGCGTCACTCCGTTTCCCAGCGGCGTGAACGCCACGGCGCCGGCGTGCGACTGGCCATCGGTGCTGCGCCAGGCAATCCGTTCGTCGGGGCGTTGTTCGACGATTTCAGTGTCGAATTCCCGCTCGGCTCCGCCGACGTTCACCACCCACCGGTTCGTCCGGTCGTCGAGTTGGGCGACGGACTCCACCCCGGCCATAAAGTGGGGGAATAACTCGAACTGGGTCCACTGGTCATACGCTGTTCGCACTGGGACCGCGACATCAATGGTCTCTTCCACTGTCTGCATGCTTGCTCTCCTCCTAACGAAGCACCGGCCGAGCGGCCGCCTTATGACCAACCCCTTACCCAGAACACCCCGCCGTTCCCCCGATCGTCGGTCCCAGATCACGTCTCGATAGCCCGGCGATGGTCCATGAGGAGGGCGGCCATGCTCTTGGCACGGGCTGCGGCCCGGGGGTCGCCTTCGGTCGCGGCAACGATGGCGCCCTTGATCAGTATGTGGATGGACCAGGCGAAGTCGGTCGGGTCGTCGAGACCGGCGGATCCGGCGAGGTCGGCGATCTGCTCCCGTGTCTTCTCCAGGTACCGGATGCTCGCTTTGCCCAGGGGGTGGTCCGGGCCCATCTCCATCATCACGTGCAGGAAGGAGCTGACCTCCGCGGCGCCTTCGCGGAACCAGTCGTCAAAGACGTCGAACAATGTCAGCATGGCTGCCTCGTTGCAGGTCCCGTGCCGGGCGATGGCGGCCTCGATTCCGGCCGTGCGTTCCTGGTACCACTGCTCGAGGAAGGCCAGGACGACGTCGTCCTTCGAGGGGAAGTGCCTGTAGAACGTGGCCTTGGCCACGCCTGATTCACGGATCAGCTCGTCGACTCCGACATCGCGGATGCCGCGCCGGGCAAACAGCTGGTAGGCGATGGCAGCGATCTTTTCCCGGGACGCGTTCGCTTGAGGGCGGCCTGGCTCTGCGGTCCCCGCCGAAGTGTGCATAACAGGGTCAGCCATGGGCGCGAGACAGACCGTTCTGTCTGCATTGGGCAAGGCGAGGCTGGCCCAACATCAGAGCCCCCGGATCGGTGGCCAGCTGTTGTCTTCCGCGTAGGACGCGGCATCGGGCAGATTGTCGTCGCTGAGGAGCTCGTTCAGAGTAAACGCAATCAAGTCGCGCTGCAGCAGGGGAAATGGCATTAACCCGTGCAGATACGCATCGACGTCCGTTTCGCTGAACCGGCCTCCGTTCCCGTAGTAGGCGATCCAGGCCTGCAGCGCACTCAGGCCCGAAAGTAAGAATGCTGCCTGCGCCGATTTCTGCTGCCGGTACTCGTCCATCAGTGCAGCCCCTCCTGGATTTCCTTTGACCGGGGGTGGGAAAGGCCCCCGATTCCCGACCACGGAAGCGGCAGGAACCAGGCAGGGCCGCGGCCGCAGGCTTCTAGCGCAGGTGTCCCATGATTGAAAGACTTGCCAGGATGATCAGGGCTCAAAGTGTGTCCGCACGGTGGGGTCGTTTGCTACCGAGGCGATCACTGATGCTGCTATGTCCCGCAGTTTGACGTTGCGGGTGCTGGAAGCGATCTTGAGGATCTTCATGGCCGTTTCCTGGCTGCACCGGTTTTGCGCCATGATCGCCCCCGTTGCCAGATCAATGACAGTCCGTGACTCCAGGGCCGCCGCGAGGTGAGCCTTCGCTTCGGCAAGCTGGCTGATCCGGACCGCCACGCGAAGAGCCTTGGACGCGTGATAGGCGTACGCTTCGACCATCTCGATGTCCTCGCGGGTGAATCCATGGGACCGGGTGGAATACATGTTCAAACCCGCTTCCGCTTCCCCGTCCAACCGGAGGGGCACCGACAGGCTGGAGCCCACACCCGCCACCCGTGCCGCCGCCGTGTACTCGGGCCAGCGGCGTGCACAGTTCACATCCGGGATATGGACGGCCGCCTCCTCGCGGATAGCAGCCAGACAAGGCCCATCACCGGCCCCGTATTGGGTCTCATCAAGCCGGACCGCGCTCTCTTCACTGCTGGCGACGGTCACCGGTTTCTTCCACTGCATCAGCGTGATACTGCAAAAGGCCGCCGCCGGGTCAGCCAAGGTAAGAGCGGAAAACTCGGCCAGTTGATCCAGCATCTCCTTCACGTCCGACGTTTTCAGAACAAGGTCCTGCAGACGGTCAAAAACAACGCTCGAAGGCAATGGACGTGCTTCTTCGGCCATGAACGGCCTCATTCCTCCTGGGGCCCTGGCAACAACCCCTGTGACTGGAGGCCCCTGAAGGACAACGAAACCGCGCGAACGGCGGTCCTTTGAGTATGGCCCCTTCTGGCGGGAATAGATAGCCAAACTCCGGGCCTCATGATGCTTTGCGGTGAAGCATCCAAAACCCTCAGGGGCCGTAAGTGGCTACGACAGTTGGTTGATGTCCACTTGCTCAGCTCTGGCCGGTTGCGGCGCGCCTGTCCGTTCATTAGCCGACTCCTTCTCGGGTGAACGCATTGCCTGCCAAAGGCCGACACCGGCGGTAATGGTTGCCGCGGCGACTGCGGCAACCAGCCAAGCCTTCCGGACTGGTTTGACAGGTGGGACGGCCCGAACCGGGAAGGCCGCTTCGGGGATGAGCCGCGTTATCCCCTCATGAAGCCGCGGCGTTGCAGCTTCCACTCCCCCGGCGAGCTCGTCGGCGATCATGCGCAGGCTCGCCTGCAAGCGGGGTGATGCGGCTTCCAATCCGCTGTCTATGCCGGTCAGCATGCGTCGCAACGCCGCTTCGATGCCGGGCGTCGCCCATTCCCTGCCCTTCGCAAGGCGCAGAACGAGAGCATCTTGGAGCTGCCGGGCCTGGGCTGCACGGCTCGTTTCTACCTCAGTACGCATGAGAACCTTCCGTTTGGATCAGTGAAGCATTGGCTGGATACGCAGCCGCGGGACGCCGCGCCAGAGGCCCCCGGGCTGCTTCTGATCTACATAGCCATACACAACCCAAATTAGCAAGCATGCTTATGATCAGTTGCGTTTCCCGCACCTCATGAGTATCGAAGATGGCGAACATGATCCGCCGTCGCTGCGCACAATGGCCCACACCCAGAATTAGCGCCAGCGTGGCGTACGCGAAAAACGAACCCGTCTCCTGCCGGCTGACGGGAAATACCGGGAGGGACGCGTCCACGAAGAATTGCGGAGCGTTTACCGCCCGCAGGATCGCGTTCCAGGCAAACCTGATGTCGCCCTAAACTACTGCCATGCCTACACGTGTTCACGAGTTCGTCTGGCCTGATCGCGTCGTCATCGGCACCGTCGGCGTTCCGGGCGCGCGCACGTTCTATCTGCAGGTACGCGCAGGAACGGAAATTGTTTCTATCGCTCTGGAGAAGCAGCAATCCGCTCTGCTCGCCGAGAAAATTGACGAGATTCTCGATCAGCTCATCACCGTCGAAGGCAACCGCTTCAGTGTTCCAACCGGGACTCCCATTGAATTGGTCGACAATGATCCGCTCGATGCCGTTCAGGAGCAGTTTCGAACCGGCGCAATGAGCCTAGGGTGGGATCCGACGACGGCGCATGTAGTCATAGAGGCTTACCCCATCACCGATGCCGACGCTGATAACAACGGCGAATCCCCTGATCAGGACGGCGATGAAGTACGCGAAATGCTGTTGGTGCGGATGCCGGTTGGCACCGCTCGCGCATTCGCCAAGCGCACACGTGAGGTAGTTGACGCCGGACGTCCCATATGCCCGCTCTGCGGTGACCCCGTAGACGCCGGCGGACATATCTGCACTCCTCCCGAGGTCTGATGCTGACGCTGTGATTGCATTGGTGTGTGGCGGTGATTGGCCCGATAGAGCGACCCACCGAGATTGTGGCTGGATTGCCCATCGGCGGCGAACTCCGCATTGTCGGTCGCAGTTCTTTGCTGAGTTCTGCAGACAGGCGGCCTTTGGCGGGGTGGCTGCAGCCCGCTATCGGCGCCCATCCTTGGCCGACGTCGGTTAGGGGCACGGCGCCTGACCGGTTCAACCGTGATGCCTCGCCAATGAGAAGTGCCGTCCCGGTGACGGCTGTCAAAGCGTAGGCGGGCCGGTGTACGGGCCTGACCAAACTTCGAGGCGGGTTCCTTCGCGGTTCCAGTTTCACTTCGATGACTAGAACGATGACGGCGTCCACCGCCTCCAGGATCTCGTCGGTGACGGGCTTGGGTGCTCGCTCGTGATGTCGATCCCGAACTCGGTCAGAGAAAGCTCTTCAGATCATCGGGCACCGAGGAGGTCGTGGTGGAACGGGATCACAGAGGGGCTTGCCCACGATGGAATCGTGGAGCGAAGGGGCGGCGCGGGCCGGTTTTTCCTGGGCTTGCTGATTCTCGGGCTCGGGGTGCCTCCAAGAGTACCCCGAGCCCGTGCACGCGCCAGCAACTAGCCCCGAACCGGCGTCGCCCAGCTCCGTCGTCGGTTGCGCGCGCAGCCGGGGCAGTCAGGCGTCCGAGCCTGGGGTGAAGTAGTTGTGGGCGTCGTAATAGGTGATCTTCGGCGCCTCCGGGACTCCGACCTCCTTCGTGTAGGGGCCAATCTGGTCCCTGGCGAACGCGTCGTACTGTTCCCGGGTCTTCCAGAGATCCGTGACGAGTAATCCGTTATCCGTTTCCGTCACCCAGTGGGACAGCGCCCCCTCCGGGCCGGGCCCACCGCGGGTGAGGCCCATCTTTTCGATAACCTGGTCGTACTGCGCAAGCGTGGCGCCAGTGAATTCCATGATGACAGCCACAGCCATGGCCCTCTCCTTACAATTGGCCGCCGTCAAGTGACGGCCGCAAATGAGCTGATAAGGCATGGTTTACGCCGGTCGAAAATGGCCGTCAATATCGAAAAATAAAGGGACCGTGGCCAACCCTTCCGGCTGGCCGTGGCATGTCACACAGCGGGACGTGCTGCGGCGCTGAATCGATTATTGGGGACCCGGCAGAAGACCCAGCTCCGCCCACGCAGGCAATGACGGCCCTGGCCACCGACCTGGCGGACGTGCAGAAAGGGTACAGCCCTCATGGGTGGGCCTCCTTCGCCTGGAAGACGTCGGAGCTATGAGTCGAGGATCCCAAGGAACGCCATGGCCCTCCCAAGGACAAGATCAGAAACTTGTTTCAGGGCGGCGGCGGTCCACATGGCCCATTCAGGGCCCTGGCTCCTCAACCAGTCCGCCGCTCGCCCCGCCGGCGCTCTCCAGCCCACAGCCGCGGAACTGAAAAACGGGACGGTAGGCCACGACACCTCCGGCCCCACGACCGATGACGCGATGACCCGCTCCGAGAAGCGCCTGAACGTCGGCACCGAACGGCAGGCAACCGGCCGGGCCCGGCTGCGCAAGTACGTCACCACCGAGAACGTCACCAAGACAGTCCCGGTCAAGCGCGAAGAGGTCAGGGTGGAGCGTGAGCCGATCACGGACGCCAATCGCGACGCCGCCCTCCGCGGACCGGACTTCAGCGAGGAAAACCACGAAGTCATCCTCCACGAGGAACGTCCCGTCGTTGATAAGGAAACCGTTCCGGTCGAGCGGGTCCGCACGGACAAGGACACCGTCACCGAGCAAGAAACCGTCACCGAAGAGGTCCGCAGGAACGCATCGACACCGACGGGTTGGACGAGACCCGGCGCTAGCAACTCTGGCGTCAGAGGAAGGGCCACGGCTGCAGCCGTGGCCCTTTCCTTGTGCCATCAACTCCCGCTTGTGGGTCTAGGATAGATAACTAGACAATCAAGATTTACGTCTATCGAAGGATCGGGAAGATGCAGGGGCCCAAAACCAACGGCTACTGGTATGAACAGGACACGGAGCACCAGGCAGGGGCAGTAGGGGTACTTAACGCCCTACGGGACTACCGCGCGTCCGAGGCCGCTATGAGGCGGCGCACCCGCACTTCGATGGGCATGGGCGAAACCGACCTCCTGGCCTTGCGATACCTCCTCCAGGCGGAGGCTGCGGGCCAGACCGTGGGGCCGAAGGAACTCGGCGCCCGCCTGGGCGTCACGTCAGCTTCCACCACCACCCTCGTGGACCGACTGGTCAAGAGCGGCCATGTGCGCCGCGAACCCCACCCCACCGACCGCCGGGCGCTGATCCTCAGGCCCACCCAGGGGTCCGACGACGAAGTCCGGTACACCCTCGGGCTGATGCATCGGCGCATGATGGAGGTGGCGTCATCCCTGTCCGCGGACGAGGCGGGCATCGTCGTCGACTTCCTCCACCGCATGCGCGACGCCGTGGATGCCATCGACGCCTGATCCCAGGCCAAAGGAAAGAGTGGACTTCCAGTTCCGATGCGTTATATAACTAGTTAACCAAGATACATTTATTTCTAACTAGATGCATTGGGGCAACGATGACCGAAGTACTGGAACCCACCAGCGTCAAGTCGAAAGACTTCGCGCCGGGTATGGTGTTCGAAGAATTCCCGGCCGGGTTCGCCGTCGAACTCCCCGAGACGCCGGTACACTGCGGAACCGGGATGACCCTGGCCTCGGGCCCGATCCTTCCGCGGCTCCCCTGGGCCGTGGAAGAGCCCGCGAATGCCGAGTGGGTTTGCGCCTGCGGCTTCCGGATGGCCGCGGCCACTACCGAGGAAACGGATCCCCTGAACGCTGTCCGCCTGATGTCCGCCCGGCTGGAATCACTGCGGTGGGAGCTTGACCACGCGCAGGAGATACTGGCGGACGCAGTACGCAAAGCCATCCGGTGCGGAGCAGGGCCGGCCTCCCTCCGGGATGCAGCCAACATGGACGACGCCGAACTCGAAAGTCTGCTCGGGCAGGGCTCCTAGTGCCACCCAGCACCGAACAAAAACGCTGTTGCCGGGCGCAGGCCGCCACTTTAAACTCGGGACATCACAAAAGGTTCCCGAATGATTTCTCCGGGACGGCGCCGGTGTTCCATCTCTGGGAAACCACCCCGGGTGACCATCGGAACGCGGTGAGTCCGGCCGCGTTCACACAATATTGACCAAGGGCTGCACCCTTTGACCCGGAAGCACCACCGATGGCTACAGTTCATCAAAAAAGCCCCGAACGTGAAATCGAACAGACGCTGCACGAGTTACGCCGCCGGCTGTCGGGAGAGCTGATCGAGCCACAGGATCCGCTCTACGACGAAGCCCGGGCGGTATGGAACGGCATGGTGAATGTCCGTCCCCTCGCCGTCGCCCGCGCGGGCGCTGTCTCAGATATAGACGTGGCGCTCCACGCCGCACAGCGCAGCGGACTTCCGCTGGCTGTCCGCGGCGGCGGGCACAACATCGCCGGGCACGGCACTGTTGAGGGCGGCCTCGTCCTGGATCTGGGACAGCTGCGGAATGTGAAGGTCGACGCCCGCAAGGGGCTCGTCACGGTGCAGCCGGGCGCGACGCTGGCAGATGTGGACCGGGCGACGGCGGCCCACGGCCTGGCCGTACCCCTCGGGGTGATCAGCGGAACGGGAGTGGCCGGCCTCACCCTGGGCGGCGGCGTCGGCTGGCTGACGCGCACCTACGGGCTAAGCCTGGACAGCCTGGACGCTGCGGACGTCGTAACTGTCGACGGAGAGCATCTGCAGGCCAGCAGACGGGACAATACCGACCTGTTTTGGGGACTGCGCGGCGGCGGCGGGAACTTCGGCGTGGTCTCCTCCTTCACGTTCCGCGCCCACCCGCTGCCGGCAACACCGCTGTGCGGAAACCTCTTCTACCGGCCACCGCACTGGCGGAACGCCCTCGTGGCGTTCGCAGCCTGGACCCGTAATCTGCCTGAGCAGATGAACCCGATCATCTCCTTCCTGGTGCTGCCGCCGGAGTTCGGGATGGGCGACGAACCGTGGATGGTGATTGGATTCGCCTGGGCGTCCGGGGACCACCAGACCGGCCTGGGCCTCGTTGAACAGCTGAGGGTCCAGGCTCCGCCCGACGAACACGAAATAGGGCCGACGTCGTGGCTGGACTGGCAAAGCGCCATGGACACCGTGTTCCCCAAGGGCTCACGCGGCTACTGGAAGAACGTGTCTTTCTCCCGCCTGGACGAGGAGGTGGTGGGCGTACTGCTGAGCTTCGCCTCCGAAGTGACCTGGCAAGGGACAGGCATCGACATCCACCACCTGGAAGGCGCCTTCGGACGGGTACCGGAGGAAGCCACGGCGTTCCCGAACCGGTCCGCGCGCTTCTGGCTCAATATTTACGGGTTCTGGAAGGACGCCTCCGAGGACGCCCGGCTCACTGCCTTCGCCCGCAAGGCCTACGCCGTGATGCAGCCGTTCTCGGAGCACGGCGAATACGTCAACTTCCTGGGCGCCGAACTCGGACACCAGGACATTGACGCCGCGCGCCGGTCCTACGGGCAGGACAAGTACCGGCACCTCGTGGCCGTCAAAAACCGGTATGACCCGCAGAACGTGTTCCGCTACAACCACAACATCCTGCCGACGTCCGCGTGATCCGCTGATCCCCAAACTTTGCCGGAACCGACAGCATCCCAGGTCGCGGAATGGGCGGCGCAGCAGCGCTAACGCTGGCACACGGCTTGACATGCTGTGGCCGTTGCGGATGAACTGGGTTCGCCGTGCGATGAAGCAGCCCGTTGGCGGAATCACTTTTCCCTGCCGTGGCATCCGCGCCAGGGCCGATTTGGCGGGCAGCAATTATCAAGAACACAATCGAAGACACGGTGCAGCTCAAGGCCGTGCGCGCCGGCGACGTGGTGACGGTCGGGGGCGTCCCCCTGCGCGTCAAGGCCGCCCAGCGGGACGACGCCGGCCTGGTGACCCTCAAACTCGAGAACGAACCGGCGCGCCCCATGACCATGGTGGGCGTACCGGACATGCGCGTCGTCCGCGCGACGGCGTCTTAACACGTGGTGATGGGGAGGACAGATTGGTCCTCCCGCAACCCGGCTCCGAACAGTACCCTGAGTGAGTGCTAATTTTCGAGGCCATGGAGTTAGTGGCGGCCAGCCCTGCATCCCTCCTGGGTGTGTTGACCGATGCGAGCAACCTTGAGGTGTGGGATTCCGGGATGGTGCACCGCGACGGCGACGTCCGGGACGGCTCGCACGTCACCGTCAGCAGCAGCGACGGCCAGCACCACTGCACCTTTACGGTCCAACTGGCAGCCGAAAGCGCGATGACCTGGTCCCACTCCCTCGGCTTCTTCCGCGCCACACGCACCTGGACCCTGACACCGGCCGACGGCGGCACCCTCCTGCTCGTCACCGATCAGTTCCGCGGCCCCTTGTCCGGGCAGCTCCGGCAACGGGTGCCCCTCTCCGGTTCTTCCGCGGACCTGGAACGTTACCTCCAGGCTGTGAAAGCCAGGGCCGAACTCCTCCAGCGGACCCCGGAGACCCGGTGAACGCTGCCCTGCTGCTTCGTCCAAGTACCACCCATGAAAGGAACACCATGTCTGTTGTGAAGATCAACGCCATCCACGTGCCCGAAGGCAAGGGCGCCGAGCTTGAGCAGCGCTTCGCCGCCCGGGCACACGCCGTCGACGGCCAGCCCGGATTCGAAGGCTTCCAGCTGCTCCGCCCGGTCAAGGGCGACGACCGCTACTTTGTGGTCACCACCTGGTCCACGGAAGAGGACTTCCAGAACTGGCGGACCGGCCAGGCCGGCGAGGTCCACGGCGGCGGCGACCGCTCCCCCGTGGCGACCGGCGCCGACCTCCTCGAATTCGAAGTCGTCGAACTCTGACTCCAGGGTCCCCACGTATGGCAGCCGTTCCCGAAGCAGGGAGCGGCTGCCAGCTGTTTTCTGGGAAACGCCGCGCGACTGGGCTGACGCTGGCGGCCTAACGCTCGAGTCCGCCTTGCCGCGGCGGCTGCCCTGCCGCGTGCTTTCCATGCGCGCTGCGCGTTTCCGGTGCTGCGTGACCGGCCCAGGTGGCCCATTCCTTCACGTTGATGGTGGGCCTTGCCAGTAAGTGGCCTTGGCCGGCGGCCACTGCCAGCCGGGTCAGGACCGCAAGCTCGGCAGGGGTTTCGATTCCCACTGCAGCCAGGGCCGCTCCTGTCCGGCGTCCGAATTCGACGAGGTCGGCCACCAGGTACTGACTGCTTGGGTCGGCGTCGATACCTGCGACCAGGCCGCGGCCGATTTTGATGACGTCGGGCCGAAGGGAACGGATGTGGCGCATTGAGGCAGCATTCGTGCCGGCCTCATCCACCGCCAGCCCCATGCCGGATCTGCGCAGCGGAGTCAGAACATCCAGCAGCGGGTCCAGTTCGCCGGGCTGCAGCGGTTCGGTGAGTTCCAGCATGATCCGGGACAGTTCCAGGGGTGCGTGTTCCAGGAATCCCGGCAACCGCGGATCCAGGCATACTGCCGGGGAGAGGTTCAGGGCCACAACCACGTGGTGCGGCAGATCCTGCGCAGCGGCAACAGCCGTCTGCAGCGCTGAGAACTCCAGGTCCGCGCCCAGCCCGGCGGCGGCGGCATTCCTGAACCAGGAACCTGCGCTCTGGCCGTCCTGCTCCCACACAAACCGCGTCAGGGCTTCTGCGCCGATGACACCACCGCGGCCGAGATCGTGGATGGGCTGGAAAGCCGTGACGAGCATGCCACCGTGCAGAACCGCCTCGATAGCGGCCTGTCCGTGACCTTCGGCTTCGTTGGACAGGCCGGCGGGATCCGCAGCCTGTTTGCCGGCATTGGGCCGCTTGCTGGCCTGCCGCGCCAGCGAGCGGGTGAAGACCAGGTGCTCGTGGAGTGCTGCCTCCGGGTTTCCGGGATGCGCTGCCACATGCTCCCGCAGCCGGTCCCGGGCTTCGGCGCCGTCAGGATCCGTGCCCGCCAGGACGGCGTCGATGATTTCGTAAGCCTGCTCCCGCATCAGCGGAACCTCTGAACCAGGCCGGTTGTCGCCTGGCCAACTGTCATCGGCGGGAAACGGGAAATCAACCAATGGCACTCCTCTGGGTTCCGGCCTGGCGGCCGAGGGCTGGGGTTCCCGGAGGCGGGTCATCTTCCCCCGTTGTGCCCCTGCAGGCATCATAAGGGCACGTCAACTGGCTTTACATATCTGTGAAAAGAATTTCACGATGCCGTAAAGAACAATGCCTGCGCCCTACGCCTAGCGCTGCCGATGTCCTTAGCCAATGAGCTGCCGCCAGAACTCATCCACGCGTGCATTCCAGACGTCCGGGATCTCCTGGAAGGGCTGGTGGGATTCCTCCGGCATCACCTCGAATTGCGCGGCCGGTATGCGGCGGGCAACGGCCTCACCCAGTTCCGGCCGGCTCATCGGGTCCACCCCGCCAGCGAGGACCAAGGTGGGCGCTTTGATCTGCCCCAACCGGCTTGCCGTCTCGTGGACCACGAACGCGTCCAGGAACTTCAGGAAGTCCCCGGTGGATTGCTGGTACGGGAATGCGAGCGCGTCATCGATGATTTGGCTGACCATTCCGCTGTTGTGAGCCCGTGGCGTATAGACCAGCAGGAAGAAGAACTCCAGGAACGCGCGTTCGTCCGGTGCCAGCGTGGCCTGCCAGTGAATGGACCGGCAGAGCGACTTCATGTACTCATCCATCGCGGGCCAGGTGCTCTGCAGCACCAGGCTTCGCACCAGCCCTGGATGCCGCAGGGCCAACTCCTGGGCGATGATGCTGCCGCCGGAGAACCCTGCCACATGCGCCGGGGAGATGCTGAGGCCCCGCAGCACTGCGGCCGCATCGTCCGCCATCGCCGCAACTGTGGGCTGCCCCTCCGGCATGGAAGTGCGCCCCGCACCCCGGTTATCAAACGCTGTCATCCGGTACCGGTCGGCTAGCCCGTCCAGCTGGAACTGCCAGGACTCAACAGTGTCCCCCAGCCCGCCGATCAGCAGCACATCCGGCCCCTCGCCGACCTGTTCCGTCCAGATTTCCAGGTCCCCGGCCTGTACATACCGCCCCATTACGGCACTCCTATCCCCTTCGGCCGCCGGCTGAACGGCATTCGTAATCTACTCTCCCCTGCGTGGGCCGCCTAGCCCGGAAACGGCACTGGCTAGACTGTGACCGTGCCGTCCACCCAGCCTTCGCCGTCCGGTTCCGACCCACGCAGGAGCCGGTTCGCCGAAAAGCTCCTGCCCGGTGGCACAGAGCCGGACCCGCGGTTCACCCTGGCCAACGAGCGCACGTTCCTGGCGTGGATCCGCACCTCCCTGGCACTCCTCGCCGGCGGCATTGCGGTGGAGGCCTTCACCACCGATGTCTTCCCGGAGCCCGTCCGCCGCGGACTGGCCGTCCTGCTCCTTCTGCTGGGCATGCTGCTCAGCGCCGGCTCCGCCATCCGCTGGCTGCGGGTGGAGGCCAGCCTCCGCTCGAAGCGTCCCCTGCCGCTGCCCCTGATCGGCCCGCTGCTCGCCGCAGGCTGCGCCGTCGCGGCAGGCGTGGTGATCGCCGTCGTCGTTCTTGCCTGACCCATGCCCGAAAACCCGACCACCGCTCCCCTGCCTGACGACGGCCCCCTCCACGGTGACCCGGGGCTCCAGCCCGAGCGCACCGCGCTCGCCTGGGGCCGGACGGTCCTGACGCTGATTGCCGCGAGCGCTATCTGCTTGCGGTGGATCCCGGAGCAGGGGCCGTTCGTGCTGGCCATGTTCGGCCTTACCGTCGCAGCAGGCACCGCCATTTATCTCACACAGCGGCGGCGCTACCGGCGGAGCGCTGAGGGGATCAGGCAGGGGCACCTGGTGCCGAGCATCCCAGCCGTCCTGTGGACTGCCCTAGCGTGCTTTGCGCTGGGAGCGATCGGGGTGTGGCTGGTGCTGTCCTAAGCTGTTTGGCTAACTCGACCGGGATTTCTGCACGCCGAATCACCGGGTTACCGTCTTCTCTTTGGTGATTACAGAGCCTATGGTCGCGAAGTACGACGGGATATCCGGCGCAACAACCTTTTGAACCCCGAGGGTTACGGTGCCTTTAACAGCGACCGGCCGGCTCTTTGTACCTCTCGACGATACAAAGCGCATGCCCGCTGACATGGATGTGGACTTTGCGGAAGTCGTGGTGGCTGGAGCGGTAGCCCGGAAGGACACGTTGACCGTCATCGGCAGAACTGCCGGGTTGTCGGGGTCGGCAAAGTCCGTGAATTCCATCGACATCTTTAGATGCCCTCTGGCCAGGGCGTCCCGGACACGCAGATCCAGGGTATCCGTCTCCGCAAAACCGTTAGTCAGTGTTGTGAGTGTGCAGATATCAGTCTGCGTGACAGACACAACACCCAGCTTCTCGGACGCCGCCGATCCGCGGACCGTGAAGACGCTGCCGAACATGCTGACCCTCGTCTGGATGCAGCCGTCCGTCCGGTCGAATTCCGCGGTCAGCCCCTCCCCTTTCGTGACGGTTTTCGTGGTGACCGGCCGCTCCGACGCGGTGCTTGGCGCGGCGGTGGCGAGCTGGACGCAGAGGGTTCCGGCCAGCGCCAGGACTCCGAGTGCTGTCTTCTTCATGGCACCTCTCCTGTCGTAGGGCCGCGACTTCACAAGCTCACAGGAGCGTATGCGCGCAAGGTTGGGAAAACAGTGGAACCGCCGACGGCCCTCTCCCGCGCGGCCCTGGTTGCTCTACACTCGAAGCCAGACACGCACCCCCAACGACGGGAGGCCCACTATGCGGCGCAATCGTGTTGTTATCGCCATAGCGGCAGCTGTCCTCCTTGGCGCCGCCGGTCTCTGGGTCGCCTACCTCGTCTTCGGCGGCGGGAACAACAGCGGGCGGCCCGAGCCAACTACGACTATCGCTGGACCGGCTCCCACCCAGACCGCCGTCCACAAGGGTGACGTGAGGATCGCTGCTGTCGGCGACATGAACGGTCCGAGGACAACTGATCCGGACAGCCCCTCGGGACGGAACGGTGCGGCCATCACCAAGCTGGTGGAGAACAACGAGATTGACGCGTTCATGGGGCTCGGGGACTTCCAGTACGACACCGCGTACTGCAAGGACTACGTGGACTACTGGACGCCGCTTTGGGGTGGAACGAAACCCAAGTTGTACTGGGTATCCGCACCCAACCATGACTGGGAACCCGGGCGGAACGAAGACCTCGATAACTTCATGAACGGCCAGTGCCCGGGCAACGCGGACAAGGCCGCAATCAACAAGGAGCGCGGGTTCATCAGGAACGGGAAACCGTACTCGAAGGACTTCGGGAACTGGCACTTCGCCTTCCTGTCGTCCGCGCACTGGCGGTACAACCAGGGAGAGGCCCGGGCGTTGACGAAGTGGCTGGATGACGACCTCGCCGCGGCGAAGGCGGCGGGTAAGCACTTGGCGGTCGTGTACCACGAGCCCTACTTCACGTCGAACACGAAGTCACATGAACGGGCCGCCGAGCACAAACCATGGATTGACGTGATGTGGAAGCACCGGGTGCGGCTCACCCTGTCCGGCTCACAGCACAATTACGAACGCTCATGCCCGGTGAACAACGAGGACAAGTGCGTCGAGGACGGCATGACGGCGTTCCAGGTTTCCACGGGAGGCATCGGTCTCCGGCCATTCACCAGCGATCCGCCGTACATCGAGAAGCGGTTCAGCGACACTCACGGCTTCCTCCGGATGACGCTCCGGCCCGACGGGTCCTTCGACTGGAGGTTCGTTCCGACGTCGGGCTCGCAAACGGACGAAGGTTCGCGTTCCGCTCCCTAGCAAGGCCCTACTTGGCGACGGTCCGCAAAACCTGCCGGGCCACCAATCGGTCGATTCCTGGCACGCGGGTCGCCCGGATGACCGCCCGCCGGACGAAGCGCTGGGTGCGGTTGGCGGGGAGGAATGTTGAGGCAGCCCGCCTCCCGGACGCCTGCGCTGTGGCGACCACCGGCCGCCAGCGCTGCTCAAACGCTTCCAGCGCCGGCGCGATCCCCTGCGGGGAGTCCACCGGGCCGAGGACTTGGCCAAGGAGCGTGGCCCCGGCAACCGCGAGTGATCCGCCCTGGCCGGCAAGGAGGGAAACCGCGCCGCAGGCATCGCCCACCAGTACCGCATGCCCCTTGTGCCAGGAAGGCATGACGATCTGGGCGACGACGTCGTCGTACGGATGCTCCGGACAGAGCTCCAGAAGCCTGTCCATGTGGGTTCCCAGATCGCTGAATTCGCGGCTGAGCCGTTCCTGGGTTGTCCGTATTCCTGCGTCCGGCAAAGGCCCGTCCCGGTAGACGAGGAATGCTGCCACCTCGTCGGCCCGGAGCCCGTAGATCCCGGCCGTCCGGCCGATGCTGTCGGTCAGCACGAACCGGTTCCGAAAGCGCTCATTGAGGCCGGCATCGGTGACCACGAACGCGGCGGCGCGCATGCCCAAGGGACGCAGGTAGGCACTTTCCGGGCCGAACACGCCGGCGCGCACCTCGGAGTGGATGCCGTCGGCCCCGATGAGGACGTCGCCGTCCAGCACGGTGTTCCCTGGGCCGCTGCCCGACACATGCCCGCCGTCGTCATCGGTCCACGCGCGGGAAACCCGTGTGCCGTAGCGGACCCGTACGCGGCCCGGCGGGACGTCGTCGAGTGCGGCCAGCGCAGCCTGTTCCATGTCGGGGCGCATGAGCGTCAGGACCTTTCCGCCGGCAAGGCGGGAAAACTTCGCATAGTCCAGGCGTGCAGTGGCTCGCCCCGCCTCGTCGACGTATTCGGCCGCCTCCACGCGGTACGCGGCCGCCGCCAGCCGTGCGTAGAGCCCGATCGCCTCGGCCGCCTCCACCCCGGGGCCAAAGAAATCCATCATGTAACCGTCCGGACGGGGTCCGTCCGACTTTTCCAGAACCAGGACGTCCCAGCCCGCAAGGCCCAATTGCCGGGCCACGACGAGCCCGGCGATGCCCGCCCCGACCACGATGGCCTTCATGGCCGGCCGTTACGCCCGGGGATGTCCACTGGACTCGCGGGGAATGAGGGTGGGCATGGACCTGCTCACCCGCGGCTCCTTGTCCGGATCGATGATGAGATCGATGGCGGTCCTGGCGATCTGGGCCAGCGGAACCCGGACCGAGGTCAGCGGGGTAGGAAGCCGGGACGCCAGGGGGATGTCGTTGTATCCGACCAGCGACAGGTCCCCTCCGATGCTCAGCCGGTAGCGGTGGGCAGCGGCCATGATGCCCATGGCGATGTTGTCGTTCGCGGCGAAAATCGCAGTGGGGCGTTCCGCGGCGTTTCCGCTCAGCAGCGACTCTCCGGCGGAGAAGCCGTTTTCGATGCCGTAGCCGGCGGCGAGGCTCCACTTTTCCGGCAGTTCAATGCCGGCTTCCTGCATGGCCCTCCGGGCGCCCGCCAAACGTGCATTCGCTGTGGACGTGAAGGACGGCCCCGTGACGACGGCGATGTCCCGGTGCCCGAGATCAATCAGGTGCCGCACGGCCAGGTAACCGCCGGTATCGTCGTCTCCCAGTGCGGACGGACTGACCCCGTCTGTGCGAAGCACTAGTACGTGGGCCACCCGGCGCTGGCGCAGGAGGCGGGGCAGCTCGTCATCCAGGCGGGCGGTGGCCAGGATCAGACCGTCCACGTTGCGGTCCAGCAGGGTTTCGGCGGCGCGCCGCTCGTCGTCCGGCTCGTCTCCGCTGGTGGCGACCATGGCAAAGTAGCCGCGGTCCGCGGCGGCGCGTTCCAGCTCTTCGAACATCAGGGCCATCACCGTGTCGCTCAGGCGCGGCACCAGGACGCCCAGGGTGCGTGTCTCGCCCCGGCGCAGGCTCGAGGCAAACGAGTTGCGGCGGTAGCCGAGTTCCTCCGCGACCTTGCGGACGTGCGCGGCGGCAGCGGACCTGGAAGCTGTGCCGCGTTCGTCGAGTGCGCGGCTGGCGGTGGAGATGCTCACTCCACTGGCCGCGGCAACGTCCTTAAGGGTGACGTTCGCGGCTGCGCCGGCGGGTTCCATAGCGATGCTCCTCTGCAGGGATTGTCCTGAAAGACACTCTATTTCCTCGCGGATGAAAACGTTCTCTTGACAGTGAGCTGGACCACGTTGCAAACTTGAAAACGTTCCCGCAAACGTTTTCACAAACCGTGGGACTGCCGACCATTCAAGAAGACAAGAAGGTAGCTGTAATGACACTAGATCTCCGCGGCCTCAGCCCCGCTCCCGTCACCCCGTTCACCGAAGATGGCGCTGTCGACTTTGCTGCGATCCAGCGTCTGGGTTCGTGGCTCGGATCGATTGAGGGCGTGAAGAGCCTGGTCGTCCTGGGGCACGCCGGCGAAGGCACGTTCCTTACCGAAGAGGAGCAGCTGGACGTTATCCGCGCGTTCGTGGCCTCGACCGACGGCCGCGTACCGGTCGTGGCGGGCATCACGAAGGAGGGCAACAAGACCGCGGCCCTCGAGGCCAAGAAGGCAGTCGAAGCCGGCGCGTCAGCTGGCCTGGTCTACCCCTCGCACGGGTGGCTGCGCTTCGGATACCAGAAGGGTGCCCCGCAGTCGCGCTACCAGGAGATCTACGAAGAGTCCGGCCTGCCGCTGATCCTCTTCCAGTACCCCGACAACACCAAGGCCACCTACGACCTCGACACTCAGCTGGAGATCGCCGGCCAGGAGGGCGTCTTCGCCACGAAGAACGGTGTCCGGAACATGCGCCGGTGGTACACCGAGATCCCCGCGCTGCGCGCCGCATACCCCGAACTGCAGATCCTGTCCTGCCATGACGAGTACCTGCTGCCGACCATGTTCGATGTCGACGGTCTGCTCGTCGGCTACGGCAACATCGCCCCCGAACTGCTCGTCGAACTGATCGAAGCCGGCAAAGCGCAGGACTACAAGCGTGCCCACGCAATTCATCAGCGGCTGCTGCCGGTGACCCAGAACGTTTACCACCGCGGGTCCCACATGGAGGGCACCGTCGCCTTGAAGTGGGGCCTGGTGAACCGCGGCATCCTGGACCACGCCACCGTGCGCACCCCGCTCCTGCCCCTGCCCGAGGGAGCCGACACCGAAATCGCGGAAGCCTTCGCCGCCGCAAACATCGGCAAGGTCACCACCACCGCTGCCGTCTGATCCCCGGCCCCACAGGGCAACCACGGATCCTTACGGGTGGCGGGCACAGCCCGCCACCCGTACCAAACTCTTTACTCTCCACCCCGGTCAACGACGACCCCAGCACCGTTGCTGCATAAGGAGGACTCGCCGATGCGCGAGCAGAATAAGACCATCACCCGCACAGGTCACAGGGAAGAACAGATGGCAACCCAGCAAGGAAACCAGCCCGCCACCACCACACCAAAGCGCCGCACCTTCCTGGGCTACCTGGCCCTGATGGGCCCGGCCTTCGTCGTCGGCGCCTGGCAGTTCGGCCCCGGCAACCTCACCACCGCCGTCCAGGCCGGCAGCCGCTTCGACTACACCCTCGTCTGGGTCATCGCCGTGTCCACCGTCCTGATGATCTTCTTCACCGACATGAGCGTCCGGCTCGGCATCGCCACCCCGGCCTCCCTGATCACCTCCATCAAAGACCACCTCGGCAAATGGGTCGGGGTGCTGGCAGGCTTCGGGGTCTTCGGCATCACCCTCATGTTCTCCGTCGGCAACGCCGTCGGGTCCGGGCTCGGCCTGTCCCTGGTCTTCGGCGGCTCCCCCGTCCTCTGGACGATCGTCTGCACCATCGCCGTCGGCATCGTCCTGGCCTTCCGCAACGTTTACGGCATCGTCGAAAAAGCCCTCCTGGTCATCGTCGTCCTCATGGGGCTTGCCTTCATCGCCAGCACCGTCGTCGCCCAGCCCGACTGGTACCGCGCCCTCGAAGGCGCCGTCCCGACTCTCCCGGCCGGCAGCGAAATCCTCGTCGTCGCCCTGGTCGGCACCAACTTCTCCATCAACGCCGCCTTCTACACCTCCTACGGCATCAAAGAACACCGCCGCACCCGCGCCGACTACCGCGACATCACCCTCGCCGACACCATCCCCGGTATCATCGCCCCCGGCATCATGACCGCCCTGGTCATCATGGTCGCCGCCGCCGTCCTCGGAAAAACCGGCGCCGAAGCAGGCACCATCAACGCCCTTGCCTCCATCTTCACGCCTCTCGCCGGCCCCGTCGGGGCGATGGTCTTCGCCCTCGGACTCTCCGGAGCAGCGTTCTCCTCCATGATCGCCAACGCCACCGCCGGCGGCACCATGCTCTCGGACGCCCTCGGCCGCGGCGCCAAAGCGGGATCACCCGTGGCTCGGATCTTCACCGGCGTCATCCTGGCCTTCGGCCTGATCATCACCCTGGCCTTCCAGTCCTCACCAGTCGGCCTGATCGTCATCGCACAGTCCCTCACAGTCCTCATCGCACCTCTGCTGGGCGTTCTGATCGTCGTCATGGCCAACAGGGCCTCCCTTATGGGGGACCTGCGTAACAAGTGGTGGCAGAACCTTTTCGCCGCCATCGGCCTGATCGCCATCATCGCCTCTTCCATCCGCCTTATCACCACGCTCGTCGGATAGCTGCCGATCAGCTGCGAGTCGGCACTGCTCTTCAGCCGAGGCCTGCCGATTTACCAATAAGGGCCGTTTGGCTTCACGAATTACCAATAAGGGCCGCTTGACTTCACCGAATTACCCAAAAGCGCCGCTTGACTTCACTGAATTACCCAAAAGGGCCGCTTGGCTTCACCGAATTACCGAAAAGGGCCGCCTAACTCGCTTGCTGGGCGGCCTTTTTTGGCGAAAGGGGCGAGCGCCAGCCGGAAAGCTCACCGGAACCGCCGCTGGTTGAGCCTGTCGAAACCTCGTGGCCGGTGGTCGCGAGTAGGCACTGCTCTTCAGCCGAGGCCTGCCGATTTACCAATAAGGGCCCCGTGGCTTCGCCCATTTACCAATAAGGGCCGCTTGACTTCACCGAATTACCCAAAAGGGCCGCCTAACTCGCTTGCTGGGCGGCCTTTTTTGGCGAAAGGGGCGAGCGCCAGCTGGACCGGGCTGATTCCGGCACCTCAACCACGGGACGGCACCTCAATCACCGGGATTTCAGGACCTGGTGGCATGGCCGAGGATGTGCGCCACGGGAGGGGTCAGGGCCTGGACGGAGAAGCCGAACCGCTGGTTGTCCTGAATGGTGAATCCGGCCGCGGTGATGGCACCGAGGGTGTCCCGGTTAATGTGGCATCCTCCGGCAATGCGCTTCCATGCCGGGGTGAGAAGGTCTTCGACGACGGCCAGGACGGGGCGCTCGGAGCGGACATGCTCGTAGTAGGCAAGGGTCCCGCCGGGGCGCAGGACGCGCCGGATCTCCGCGAGCGCGGCAGCCTGGTCAGTGACGCTGCACAGCACAAGGCTGGCGACGACGGCATCAGCACTGCCGTCGTCGGCCGGGATACGCTCGGCCGCGGCAGCCCTCACCGTCACCGGCACGGCGGCCTCGGCGGCGCGGTCCAGGGCGAGGCTTCTGAGGTAGTCGTCGGGCTCGAGGGCCAGAACATGGGTGACTGCCGACGGGTAGAGCGCAAAGGCCGATCCGTCACCGGCGCCGATCTCAATGACCGTCCCGTGCAGGCCGGCCAGCACGCGGCGGCGGTTTTCGGTGGCGCCGCGGCGGTTCATCTGCCCGACCGCCCGCGCGTAGGCCCGGGCGAAGCGCGGATGCTGGAGCCGTTTCAACGCGTCGCTGCCATCCCCTGCACTGTCCATGCCGTTCACTCCTTCCGCAGCATCGCTTCCATCTCGTCGATCAGCCCGTCCACTCCGGGCGAAGCCTTGATGGCGGCCCCGATCCGCTGGCTCCCGGCCCGGTACCGCCCGTCGCCCAGGACCTTCCGTACGGCATCCCGGATCGCCTCCGGTTTGGGCCGTCCCGTTTTGAGGTTAAGTCCGACGCCGGCCCAGGCCACCCGGGCAGCCCCCTCCGGTTTGTCCTCGGTGTCCCCGGCGACCACGATGGGCACGCCGTTTTCCATGGCGTAGTGGAGGCCGCCGTAGCCGCCGTTCGTGACGTAAACGGCGACCTTCGGCATGAGCTCCGCGTCCGGCAGGAACTCCGCGGCGCGGGCATTGGCCGGAAGCGGCGGAAGCGCCGACAGCGGACGGCGTCCGGTGCTGACCACGACGGTGACGTCCTCCCCCGCAAGGCCCTCCAGCGCAGGGCCCACCAGGGCGGTGAAGTCCTCGTTGGAGACGGTCCCCTGCGTCACGTAGACCACCGGGCGGGAGCCGTCCAGTTCACCCCACCAGTCCGGCTTCGGGGTCACCGATGCCGAGGCGGCGTGCCGGGCCATGGGTCCGAAGAAGCGGAGGGTGTCCGGGGCATCCGAGCGCGGGTACTCAAACTCCTCCACAGTGAACTGGGCATAGAGGTCGGCGTTGCGTGCCCAGTCGAGGAAGAAGTCGCCGTTCAGGCCCACCCCGCCCAGCTCGCGCATCCGCCGGTCCACCTGCCGCTGCGTGTCCTTGAGCGCGACGTTGGCCACGAGCCAGTTCAGCGTCCTGTTCCGCAGGCGGGACACCGGCCCGGTCCCGGGCGGCAGCCCGAGCCCGAAGGGTGCGCAGTCCGGGCTGGACAGGGTCAGGGGCAGGATGCCGCAGGCGATGACCGGCGGGCGGCTGGCCCGGGGCTGACGGGTGAGGATGGAGGCCGCCATGAAGCTGATCTCCGCGAGGACGGCGTCCGTGTGCTCGGCGGCAATGGCGGCCGTGAGCGGCACGTACTGGCCCTCGGCCGGGTCGATGATCAGCATCTTCACGCCGTCGCGGATCGCCTGCAGCCCGGTCGCATTGCTGTTTTGCGGCTGCCCGTCCGCGCCCGGCCCCAGAGCCAGGAACTCGGCGCCGCTGGCCTTGACCGCGTCCTCGTATTTGGGGCCGGTCAGGAACCTCACCTTGTGTCCGCGGTCCATCAGCTGCCGGGCCACTCCGAGCATGGGCGATACGTGGCCGTCGTGCGGCCCGCTGCAAACGATGACTGAAGCCATGGGTGGAGCTTAGGGCCTGTGACCCTTCAGGAACAGAGGCGGGACTCCTGCGCCCTGCGGCGCAAGATGCGGCCAGCGCTCCCGCAGCTACGGTCGCCTCCAGCCCGACGCTCCCGCAGCTATGGGCGCCTCCAGCCCGACGCTCCCTCAGCTTTAGCCGCCTCCAGCCCGACGCTCCCTCACGTGCAGCTGCGAGCATTTGGTCGCGGGCGATAGGAAGTGAGGAAGCGTTGGCGTGCAGGCGACAGGAGATGAGGAAGCGTTGGCGTGCAGGCGACAGGATCTGAGGACGCGTCGGAAACTCTTGACGGATATACCCCCTGGGGGTATCTTGATCGTGTTGTCAGTGAAGTGGTATGTCCAGGGGATTACCTCCCCGTCACAGCCGTTCAACCCCAGCGCAACCATCCGTCACAGTGGAATGGAGCTGACAAATCATGAAAGACCACACCGCACACTTCGCACCGCACGAGGCAACAGCCGAACACGCGGAGCACAGCGCAACCGCCGCCCCGACACCTGCCCAGGCCGCCGGCGTCGGACACGGTTCACACATGGAACAGGGTCCGCATGCGGGACACAACACCCACGACGACGACCACGTGGTCCACACCCACGGCCAGCACGCCGGGCACAGCACGGCGATGTTCAAGAACAGGTTCTGGCTGACCCTGGCCCTGTCCGTTCCCGTGGTCTATTTCAGCCCGATGTTCGCCCACCTGCTGGGCTACATGCCGCCCCACTTCCCCGGATCCGCGTGGATCCCGCCGATCCTGGGCACCGTCATCTTCCTCTACGGCGGCCAGCCCTTCCTCAGGGGCGGCCTGCATGAGCTGAAGGCCCGCCGCCCGGGCATGATGCTGCTGATCGGCATGGCCATCAGCGTGGCGTTCGTTGCTTCATGGGTGACCAGTCTGGGCATCGGCGGCTTCGACCTCGATTTCTGGTGGGAGCTGGCCCTGCTGGTGGCCATCATGCTTCTGGGCCACTGGATCGAGATGCGCGCCCTCGGATCAGCACAGGGAGCGCTTGACGCCCTGGCCGCGCTGCTGCCGGACGTGGCCGAGCGCATCACCGACGCCGGCACCGAAACCGTCAGCGTCTCTGAGCTCCGGGCCGGGGACCTGGTGCTGGTCCGCTCCGGGGCGCGGATGCCCGCCGACGGCACGGTGACCGAGGGGCGCGCCGAGTTCGACGAGTCGATGATCACCGGCGAATCCAAGACGGTGCCCCGTTCCCCCGGGGACACGGTCGTTGCCGGCACGGTTGCCACGGACAACTCGGTCCGGGTCCGCATCACCGCCGTCGGGGACGATACCGCCCTGGCCGGCATCCAGCGCCTCGTGGCCGAGGCCCAGGCTTCATCGTCCAGGGCCCAAGCCCTCGCGGACCGGGCCGCTGCCTTCCTCTTCTACTTCGCCGCCGGCGCCGGCGTCATCACCTTCATCGTCTGGACCCTGCTGGGCAGCGTTCCTGAGGCCGTCACCCGCACGGTCACCGTCCTGGTCATCGCCTGCCCGCACGCCCTGGGCCTGGCCATCCCGCTGGTCATCGCCATCTCCACCGAGCAGGCTGCCCGTGCCGGCGTGCTGATCAAGAACCGCATGGCGCTGGAGCGGATGCGGACCGTCGACGTCGTTCTCTTCGACAAGACCGGCACGCTCACTAAGGGCGAGCCGGAAGTACGTGACATTGCAGAGGCCGACGGCGGGGGCCGGGTTGAGCTGCTGGCGCTGGCTGCCGCTGTGGAAGCGGACAGCGAACATCCTGTGGCGCGCGCGATCGTGCGGGCGGCCAGTGAACAGGGCCTTTCCGTTCCTTCCGCCACGGGTTTCAGTTCGATGACGGGCCGGGGCGTGAGTGCCCAAGTGGACGGCCGGACGGTGCAGGTGGGCGGCCCTTCCCTGCTGCGGGAACTCGCGGTCACCGAACCCGCGGAGCTCGCGGCAACCACCGGAGCCTGGATGGACCGCGGCGCGGCCGTGCTGCACGTGCTGGCCGACGGCCGGGTGCTCGGCGCCGTCAGCCTCGAAGACGCTGTCCGGACAGAGTCGCGGCAGGCCGTCGCGGCCCTGCAGGACCGGGGCATCAAGGTGGCCATGATCACCGGCGACGCCCGGCAGGTGGCCCAGGCCGTGGCGGCCGAGCTGAACATCGACGAGGTCTTCGCCGAGGTCCTGCCCGCGGACAAGGACAAGAAGGTCACTGAACTGCAGAACCGCGGCCTGAAGGTGGCGATGGTCGGTGACGGCGTCAATGACTCGCCCGCCCTGGCCCGGGCTGAAGTGGGCATCGCGATCGGTGCCGGGACCGACGTCGCCATGGAATCCGCTGGCGTGGTGCTGGCCGGCAACGACCCCCGGGCCGTGCTGTCCATGGTGGATCTGTCCCGCGCAAGCTACCGGAAGATGTGGCAGAACCTGGTCTGGGCGACGGGCTACAACGTCATCTCCGTCCCGCTGGCGGCGGGCGTGCTCGCCTTCGCCGGCATCATGCTCTCCCCCGCGGCCGGTGCCGTGCTCATGTCGGTGTCCACCATCGTCGTCGCACTTAACGCCCAGCTGCTGCGCCGGGTGAAACTGAACCCGGCCCAGGTTCGTTGACCCCTGGGATTAAACGTCATCTACCCGGCGGCCATCGCCGGGTAGCCTTAAGGGACATACCTGCTACCGGACTTTTCCGGCACGGAAGGAGGAACCGTCGTGACTGCAGCCCGCAGCCTCGCCTCAGTGTTCCTGCACCGTGCCGGGATGTTCTCCCTGGTGTTAGCCCTGATCGCCGGCATTTTCGGCATGCACGTGATGAGTGGCCACCACAGCATGCACTCGGTGAGTGCGGTGACGGGCACGGAATCCATCGGGCAGTCCGGCCACCTGCACCACGCGCATGCGGCAGGCGAAGCCGCCGCTGTCACCGCAGGTGCTGCTGACACAGGTCAAGAAATTCCCGCTGCCGCCGGCTGCCCGGACGGGGACTGCAGCGGTGCACAGGCGATGACCGTCTCCTGCATCCCGGCGGGCAAGACAGGCTCACTGGCCGCGCCGATGCCGGGAACGGCCGTGTTTGCCGCAGCACTTGTCCGGGCCGGCCCGGCCGGACAGGTGAGCGGGCGCAGCGCCCATAAGCCCGCCACGCCCACGCCTTGCGAACTGTCCATCAGCCGGACGTAAAACAGGACCCGCCGGGAAACATCCCGGCGCAAGCACCACAAGCGCGGCGCGTGCCGCGCCTTCACGCGCTGACTGAAGCGCGCCAACCCCTCTCCGGCGCCCGGCGCCGATAGAACGCTTGAAGGACCTGATCTAAATGAACAAGAAATTTCTGACCCTTTCCACGGCAGCCTTCGCGGCGGCGATCGCCCTGGCCGGCTGCGGCGGCGGATCCGGCGGCGGCACCGCCACCACCGGTACGGACACCTCCACGCCGGCCACCACATCCGCAACTGCGCCGACTGGCGCTGCAACCGTCGCCGCGGAACACAACGCGGCGGACACGATGTTCGCGCAGATGATGATCCCCCACCACGCCCAGGCCGTGAAGATGAGCGACATGATGCTCGCTAAGAAGGATATTCCGGCGAACGTCACGGCCCTGGCGGAGAAGATCAAGGCCGCCCAGGCCCCGGAGATTGAAATGATGACCGGCTGGCTCAAGAGCTGGAACGAACCCACTGCAGCGCCCGGCGGACACGGCATGTCCACCCACGGCTCGGGCTCGTCCACTCACGGCTCTGGCTCGGGCTCGGGCATGGGCTCCGGCATGGGGTCCGGGATGATGAGCGACGACGACATGAAGAAACTCGACGCCGCACAGGGCACGGAAGCCGCGAAGCTGTTCCTGACCCAGATGACCGCCCACCACCAGGGCGCCATCATGATGGCCAAGACCGAGGAAAGCACCGGACAGAACCCCGACGCCGTTGCCCTGGCGAAGGCCATCATCACCGCCCAGGAGAAGGAAATCCAGGAGATGAAGGACCTGCTGGCCACTCTCTGACCGGCTTTCGGGCGGGCCGGATGCCGGCTCACCATACCTCGCCCCCTGCCGGCACCGGCGGCCAAGTGCCGCCGGTGCCGGGTCCGTCCACATCACTTTTTGGAGCATCGCCTTGCCTTTTCCCCCCACCGTCCGGGCCCGTCGGGTGCCCGCCCTGGCCGCCGCCGTCGTCCTCTTCACGCTTTCGGTTCCGGCCTGCGCCGCCCCGGAGCCGGCCGCCACAAGTCCGGCGGGTGCCGCCACGCACAGCCATGGTCCGGCCCTCCCCAGCGCGCACATCCACGGCCTGGCCGTTAACCCGGATACCGGACAGGTGCTCATGGCCACCCACGACGGCCTGTTCGACGCCACGAAGCGGCCCGCCGCCAAAATCGGCGGGACCAACGACCTCATGGGTTTCACTCCCGGGAAAGAGCAGGGCGTGTTCTACGCTTCCGGCCATCCCGGCGAGGGTTCCAGCCTGCCCAATCCGCTGGGACTCATCCGGTCACGGGACGGCGGAAAAACGTGGGAGCTGCTCTCCCGCCAGGGAGAGTCCGACTTCCATGCCCTCACCAGCACCAAATCCGGGATCGTCGCCTATGACGGCACCCTGCGTGTCAGCCCGGACGGCAAGGCATGGACGAGCGTGAAGGCGGCGTTCGCACCCGCAGTCCTGGCAGGGCATCCGGACAGTGACACCGTCCTCGCCACCACCGGCGACGGCGTGCAGCGTTCAACCGACGGCGGCGCCACATGGACGCTGAACAGCGCCGCACCGGTGATCCAGTTTGCCGGGTTCGCGAGCCCCGGCGAGGCCGCCGGCATAGAACCGGACGGCACCGTCCACGTCTCGGCCGACGGCGGAGCCACCTGGACCAGGACAGGCCGCGTTGACGGCGGGGTCCAGGCCATGTCCGTCCTTAAGGGCCAGAAGGGGAAGCCCTGGATCTGGGCCGCCACGGACAGCGGGATCGTCGTTTCCACGGACGGTGGGGTCACGTTCCGGCCCGCGGACGCGGACTGACGCCGCGCCTGAGCCTTCCGTTCCAACCGAAGATCCTCCCCAACCGAGGAAGGGCAGACAGCAGGAACCTGGCGGGTCTATGGTGGCGTCATCAATGGCAGGCACGGACACCACCGACAGGAGCAGATCATGACGCACCACATCACCGCGATGCTCAAGGCCCACCCCGGAGGCACCGGTTCCGAAGACAAGGAAAAGCTCGCCGCGTGCATTGCCGCCTGCTTCCAGTGCGCCCAGGCCTGTACCGCCTGCGCCGATTCCTGCCTGGCCGAGGAGACGGTGGCTGACCTGACCCGGTGCATCCGCACCGATCTGGACTGTGCCGACATCTGCGCCGCGACCGGTGCCATAGTCACCCGTCAGACCGGTGACAGCTCCGCGATCGTCCGGTCCATGCTCGAGGCCTGCCGAACCGCCTGCGCTGTTTGCGCTGCCGAATGCGAAAAGCACGCGCACATGCACGAACACTGCAGGATCTGCGCCGAAGCCTGCCGGCGCTGTGAAGAAGCCTGCGCCGCGCTCCTGGAGTCACTCAGCTAGGCGTCCTACTTGAGGACCCGCCTCAGTCCTCGAAGTGGGCCGCTGCCACCGGTGCGCCGGAAACCCCCGCGACAATCTCCTCGGCGAGGGCATGCAGCTTCTGGTTCCGTGTGCTGGAGCCGCGCCGCAGGATCTCAAAGGCCTGGTCGTGGGAGCAGCGGTTCTGGGCCATGATGATGCCGCAGGCCAGGTCGATCGCGGTCCGGCTTTCCATGGCTGCCCTGAGGTTTTCGGCGAGCTGGTCGGCGGCGGCGATCCGCAGCGCCAGATGCAGTGCCTGCCCGGCCACGACGGCGAAGACCTCGGCGTCGGCAATGGCGTCCTCAGTGAACAGGCCGCTGGCCGGGGCGAAAAAGTTCAGGACCGCGGACGCGTCCGGCCCCAGTGTGAGCGGGATGCCCAGAACGCTCCGGCACCCGGCCGCCTCGAGACTCTCGCGGTACTGCGGCCAGCGCGGATCGGTGGCGACATCAGCGACGAGCACCGGGGCACCCGTCCGAAGCGCGTCCTCGCAGGGCCCCTGGCCCAGGTGCTGTTCGATTTCGTCCAGCATGACTGCCTCATTACTGCTGCCCGCAATCGACGCCCTGCGCTTGCGCCGGTTCAGCGTCACGGCGCATTCAATCCGGTGGCCGGTGGAACGCGTCATCATGGCGGCAGCGAAACCAGTCATCCCGTCCAGGAAGCCCCTGATGTCCGCGGTATTGGCGATCAGGGCATGCAGCTGCTCGAAATCGTCCGACTGATCGGCAGTACTCATGACCTCCAAGTTAGGAGCAGCGGGACAGTCGGACAAGACCGTCCTTCACCCCATTATCTGTGCCAAAACTTCAGGCGCATCGGCGGGCGCGGACAACAACGTCGTGCAGATTCACCTCGCGCCCGCCGTTGCCCAGGGTCCTGCTCACCTCGTCGGCGGTGACCACGTCCCAGACGGCGGGGTCGAGCCGGGCCGTGATCGCTGCGGCGGTGGCGGTCGCCTTGGCCGGCGGATGGTCCTGGTGGGCGCGTTCGTCGTCATGGCTGTGCCCGTGGCCCTGGTCGCGGTGGCCGACGATGAACAGGGTGCCGCCGGGCGCGACCCACGAGGCGATGCGGTCGTAGAAGTCGAGCTGGGGCATCGTGGGGTGGGCATAGTGCGTGGTCACGAGGTCGAAGGTGCGGCCCGGTTCCCAGGTCTCCAGGTCGGCTTCGGTCCACTGCACGCGTCCGCTGACCTCCGGATTTTCCGTGGCGGACGCATGGGCGCTGGCCCGGTTCAGGGCTGCGGCAGAGATGTCCGCCGCGGTCACCTGCCAGCCCCGGGACGCCAGCCAGATTGCCTCGGCGCCGGTGCCGCATCCGGCATCGAGCGCGGAGCCTGCGGCGAGCCCACCGACCTCACGGAGCAGATGGGGGTTCACCGCGTTCCGGGCCTCGAAGCCTGGACCCTCCTGCCAGTGCTGCTCCCAGTAGTCCTTGTCGAACGAGTGCGTAGGCGTGTGGTCATGGTCGGGTGCCGGGGAACCAACCTTGGTGACGTGCCCTGCGACGGCCCGGTCGGCGTCGTCCGTGACCATAAGGGCATTGATGTGCTGGGCAGCCCGGGCACCGGCCGCAGCGGCGGCGCCCACCTGGGCGCTCAGGTCGGAGGAGTTGCCGGCCGCCCAGACACCCGGCACCGAGGTGGCACCGAACTCGTCGGTCTCGATGAACGCGCCGGCCGGGTGCACGGTGGCCTGGATCCCGATGCCGGCGAACAGTTCGGAGCGCGCCACCATGCGAGGCGCCACTACGACCACCTCGACGTCGACAACTGTCCCGTCAGCCAGGAGAACGCCCGTGATCTGGTCGTCCTTAACCTCGACGGCGGCGACGCGGCCGGTGATGACCGCGATTCCCAGAGCGTCGAACCTGGCCCGATCACCGGCGTCGAGCCCGTGGTCCTGGGCAAAGAAGGTGACCTGGTCACTGAGCTGCCGGAACATGAGTGCCTGGTGGACCGACATGGGCCCGGACGCGATCACGCCGATCCGGCGGTCCCGGACCTCCCAGCCATGGCAGTACGGGCAGTGCAGGACGTCCCGGCCCCACCGCTCGCGCACCCCGGGGATGTCCGGCAGCTCGTCGACCAGGCCGGTGGCGATCAGCAGCCGGTGCCCGTGGAGCACGTCGCCGCTGCGCAGAGTCACCGTGAACCCGTGCGGTGCGTGCGAAACGTCGGTGACCTCCCCGTCCACGATGCCGGCGCCGTAGCAGCGGGCCTCCTCCCGGCCGCGGGACAGCAGCTCGAGCGGGCTCATCCCGTCACGGCCCAGCAGTCCGTGGACACCGTCGGCGGGGGCGTTGCGCGGCGACCCCGCGTCCACCACCACCACGCTCCGCCGCGACCGGGCGAGCATCATGGCCGCACTCAGCCCCGCCGCACCGCCGCCCACGACAATCACGTCCTGCATCTCTTTGACTTGGCTGTTCATCAGTCCTCCACGTTGTCCGCTCCTGCGCCTTATTGACAATGATTCCCAGGAAGGGCGAAGATCGGCAAAGATATTTGCCAAACGGAAAAGGACACCTGATGGACGGCTCCATCGACCGGACGCTCGATGCCCTCGGCCCGCGCCTGAAGCGCCTGCGCCAGCGCCGCGACCTTTCGCTCACGGACCTTGCCAGCGAGACGGGGATTTCGGTCAGCACCCTGTCCAGGCTCGAGTCCGGGCTGCGGCGGCCGACCCTGGAACAGCTGCTCCCTCTGGCGCGCGCCCACGGCCTGACCATCGACGAGCTTGTGGACGCTCCGCCCACCGGGAACCCGCGCATCAACCTGCGCCCCATCCCCTCCGGCGACGGCTCGGTGATCCTCCCCCTGACCCGCCGCCCCGGCGGCATCCAGGCCTACAAAATCGTCAAGCCCGCCGGCGACGACAACGCCGAACCCGAGCTTCGGACGCACGAGGGGTATGACTGGGTGTACGTCCTCAACGGAACGCTCCGGCTGGTCCTCGCCGAGCACGACCTGCTGCTCAAGGCGGGCGAAGCCGCGGAATTCGACACACGGACCCCGCACTGGTTCGGTGCCACCAGCGATGGCCCGGTGGAGTTCCTCAGCCTGTTCGGCCGGCAGGGCGAGCGGGCCCACCTCCGGGCCGCCCCGCGCGACCCGAAGGCGAGTGCCGCTGACGACTGACTGGAAACCACTGTGGTGCTTGGAGTTTTTGTCCAGCTGTCACGACTTCGGGGGCGTTTATCCCCCATTATCTGGACAAAAACTCCTAACGTTGGGCGGCGTACGACGACGGCCGGCCACCCTGGGGGAAGGTGACCGGCCGCCGTCGTCCGCTTCCGGCCGCCCTGCACGGCGCCCGGAAGGTGCCAGGTAAAGCTAGGAAAGGCCCGTCTGGGTGACCTGGTTCAGGTTGAAGCCGACGCTGCCGAAGTTGTAGGACTTGCCGACGTCGGAGCGGCCCGTGGTGGAGGACAGGAACTCGAACGTGATGGTGGCGGTGACCGTCGCGGATGTCTTCAGGGGGTTGTTGACCGGAGTGCCGCCGACTGTCAGTGCGGGAGCCGTGATGGCGACGTTGTCGGCGTTGAAGCCGTTCTCCGCACCGGTGCCGGCGGCGGTGATGGTGGCGGCCATCTTGTCACCGGTCAGGGTGACGGTCAGGTTCTGGGTGTAGGTGAGCTTGTCGCCGGGGACAACCTTGTAGGTGTTGATGTTGATCGTGGTGCCGGCGCGGTCCTTCCAGACGCCGGCGGCTGCGGCGACGTTCAGGTCGCCGGCGACGATGGTGCCCGGGGTGCCGGTATCGGAGGCGTTCCAGGAGGCCAGGGTTCCGCCGCCGCCCAGCAGCAGTGCCGCACCAACGGTGATGGCGGCGGTTCCCTTGATCAGAGCGCTGTTCTTCATGATGAGACCCTTCAAATCTTGTGAGCAGATGTTCTGGGAAGAACATTGCAGGGGCAAACTCAGGTATCCATGCCGCAAAAGGTCAAGAATCAGTCAAGAAAAACAGCCTGCTGATGAGTGGTATCTTGAGTCACCGCCCCGTTCGGGTGGTGACACCAATTTGGCACCTGCCGCGTGCACCGATGCGCGCTGCGGACACCCGTGCAACAGGAAGCTGGGGCTTGTATGCGCTTTTTGAAGAATCTTCGCGTGCCGAAGAAACTGCTCTCTTCGAAGAAACTGCGCGCCGGAAGCGGTGCGCTGGCCGTTGCCGCAATGCTGGCCGTGACAACAGCGGGTCCGGCCGGTGCGGTCACCGGTGACTACGTCAAGGACAACGAGCATCCGTTCGTTGGCCTCATTGTGTTCTACGGCCCCGGCGGCGGGTTCCACCACCGGTGCTCGGGCTCCCTGCTCACGCCCACGGTGCTCCTCACAGCCGGGCACTGCACCGCCGGCGCTTCCTCAGCCCGGGTGTACTTCCAGCAGGATGCCGGCGTGGACTGGAGCCCGGAAACCGGGACAGATCCGGACACCGGATATCCGGGCAGCTGCGCGAAGGGGACGCTGGGAACCCAGTGCGCCACCTCCTCCGAGATGTACAACTACGGCTACATCAGCATGGCGGCAGTCCCCGAAACCAAGGACGCCGGCCTGGTGATCCTGGACCAGCCGATCATGCTCGACGAGTACGCCCGGCTCGCCGCACCGGGGACCCTGGACGCGCTGGCCACGAAGCGCGGGCAGCAGGACACAACCTTTACCTCCAGCGGCTACGGCATTTCCGCGGCCGGGCCGGGCGGCGAGACCTCGTTCCGGGAACGGCTCATGGCCCAGTCCAGGCTGACCAACCTGACCAGCTCCAGCACCGACGGCTACAACGTCCAGACCAATGGCAACGGCAACGGCCTCGGCGGCACCTGCACCGCTGACTCCGGCGGCCCGCTGTTCTACGGCACAGCCGAGTCCAACACCATCACCGGCATTACGTCGTTCAACCACAACCGGTACTGCAACGGAACGAACTTCTCCTACCGCACCGACCGGCAGGACGTGATCGACTGGATCGCCGCCACCACCGGAAGCGAGTTCGCCCAGATCGCCTTCGCCCCCGCCGCCGGCTGACCCTTTCCCGGGCAGAACCAGGCGGATCCGCCCCGTTCAGGGGACAAACTTCACCACCCGCCGTCGGACGCGTTCGACGGCGGGTGCCCGCCCGCCGTCGACCGTTCACCTTCGCAGCGCCCGGCTTCCGGCCCTTACGCCAGGAACTCCGAGGCCACCTTTGCCGCCACGGTGCGCACCGCATAAACCGGCGCAAAGACCGGCCGCTTCGGCAGCAGGGGCGCAGGCGCCGGGTGCTCGACGCCCGGCAGGGCGATGCGCTGCAGGGCAATCCGCTGCCATGCCCACGGCAGGAAATAGTTCCGGGCCCAGGCGAGGTCCCCGGCCCTGGCATCGCGCCAACTGCTGCTTTGCGGCGGGGCCTTCGGCTCCAGAGGCTGCAACGAATGCGGCACCTGGAGTGTGTCCAGCACCTTCATGGCGATGGTGTGGTGGCCCAGCGGCGAGAAGTGGAGCCGGTCCGGGTCCCACATCCGCGGATCCCTGAGTTGCCGCAGGGTCCAGAGGTCCACCAACAGGCAGTCGTGTGCTGCGGCGACGATCCGGATGTTCTCGTTGAAGATAGCCACCCTGGACCGGCTCCGCCCCAGGATCGGAGTGTGCCGCCAATCCGGGCCGGCGAACAGCATGATCGTGGCGCCGGTTGCACTGAGCCGTTCCACGCCGGCCTCGAGTTTGGCGGCCAGCTTGTCGGGATCGGTCCGGTGGAACACCATGTCGTTCCCGCCGGCCGACAGCGTGATCAGGTCCGGCTTCAGCTCCAGTGCTGGCTCCGTCTGCTGATCAAGAATCTGCCCCAGAAGCAGGCCGCGAATGGCCAGGTTGGCGTAGGCAAAGTCTTTCCGCTCTGCGCTGAGCTCCTCTGCCACGCGGTCCGCCCAGCCCCGGAGCCCTCCGGCGCAGCGTTCCTCGGGGTCGCCGACACCCTCCGTAAACGAATCTCCCATTGCCACATAGCGGCTCCAAGGGTGTGGGGCCGTTGCGTCCGCAGCGGAGTTTCGGGGTCCAAAGTGGCCGATGTTTTTCATCGCCTCGTCCTCTCCCTTGCGCCCCGGCGCTGTACGCCTGCGGCGTTATCCAAGGAACGTTCGAAGTCTCCGCAAAATTCCTCAAAAGTGCCGCAACTTGTGAATTTTTTCCCGGCCCGTCCCCGGCGCGAACGTACAGTTGTGGCCCCGTTTCCGTGCGGAAATGGGGCCACAAGTGTCCGTTCGCGCTCCCTGGGCGCTCAGTAGAAGGAGATGAGCTCCACAAGTTCGCCGACGCGGTCCTCCGGGTAGTTCCGGGCGATGTCCGCCTGGGTGAGGATGCCGATCAGGTCGTGGCCGTCGATAACCGGCAGCCGGCGGACCTGGTGTTCTTCCATGGTCCTGATCGCTTCCTCGATGGAATCGTCGGCACCAATGGTCACCGGCTTGCCTTGGCCGAAATCGCCGGCCTTGGCCGTGCGGGGGTCGCCGCCTTCCGCGAAGCACTTGATGACGATGTCGCGGTCGGTGAGCATGCCCTTCAGCTTGTTGTCCTCCCCGCAGATCGGCAGGGCACCTACGTCCAGTTCCTTCATCTTCCGCGCGGCTGCTTCCAGCGTTTCGTTTGCACCGATGCATTCAACGCCGCCGGTCATGATTTCGCGTGCTGTGGTCATGGCGCTCTCTCCTCATTGAGTGGATAGGCTCTTGGGCCGCGCCGGTGGTGCCGGTGCCTTCGACTGCGCACCAGACGCATCAACGGTCACGCGTTAACGCTAAGTATGCTGACCGTTGCTGTCCAGACGTGAAAGGTTGGCGGGCTCCCGGGCTGTCCATTGACGGTTCCGTTCCCGTGCCTGACACTAAGGCGATGAACGGCACTGATGAAGAGAAACAGTCGACCATCAACCAGGTCGTTGAACGGCTGGCCGGGCGCTTCCCGGATGCCGACCGTGGACGTATCGCGGGGATAGTGTCCGAAGAGTATGACGCCCTTGACTCCGGCCGGATCAGAGCGTTCATCCCCACCCTGGTGGAAAAGGGCGCGAAGGCCCGGCTGCGCAACGAATTGGCACCCGAGGTCACCTGACATTTGCCCGCCGGCCTCCGTACCCGCCGGCCCCGGTTCTCACGCGGTGGCCCCTTAAGGCCGTTCCACTGCCGCGCCCCAAAGGTTTTCCCAAGGTTGTCCGGCAAGAATTTTTCTTGCCGGACACTCGTATGCCGCGCGAAACCCGGCATGGCACCGGGAACGGCGGGCCCTCCCCGGACCCGGTGCCTTCACTACCGCAGCGCGATGCCCGTGTGGCTCTCCAACGCCCCAAGCAGTTGCGCCTGGAACGCTGCGTCTTTTACGGCGGGATGGGGCTCCCGGCGCTGGTGATGGAACCAATATCCTCCGGACTCGCGGTCCCCACCCGAGCGCGTGGCGAGCCACACCTGCGTGACATGCCCCAGCTCCAGGTCATCAGGCGCGGCAGGTCCGCCCATGCGGGTGGGCACCCAGCCCGGATCCACTGCGTTGACTTCAGCTTCCGGCCAGCGGTCGGCCAACGCCGCTGCAAGCGCCGTGACATACAGCTTGCTGTCGGAGTAGGCCGCAGGCCTCGTCGCAGCATTCGTCCAGTCGATTCCGCGGAGGTCCGGCGTGCCGTACCGGTGCATGCCGCTGCTGATGTAGACGAGGCGGCGCGGACGGGCCATGAGCGCGCTCAGGACGTACGGGGCCACAGTGTTCACCGCAAAGATCTCGTGGCCGCTGTACACGCCCGCGTTATGGATGACGGCATCGAACGGGCCGTATCTGGCGGCCTGTTCTGCCACCTGCACCGTCTCATTGAGGTCGGCCAGATTCCCGACGACGGTCCCCGCGGCCTGCTCCCGCACCTCGCCGGCGTCCGCGAGCCGGGACTCATTCCTGGCATGCAGCACCACGTCATGGCCCTGCCGAATCAGTGCCCAGGCGGCGTTCAGCCCGAGCCCGCCGGCAGAACCGGTGATGAAAATTCTCGCCAATCTGTGCTCCGTTCCGCGCTTGCCGCGTATCAGACTGCCTGATCAACAGTAAAGCCGGCACCCCTCGTCCGGGAGGTACTGGCAGGGACTCCCACGGTTGTTAAGAGAGGCCCTACGGTCGAGGTGTGAACGGGTCCCTGCCATGAGCCTGCCGGAAATTCCCGTGCCAGGGCGGGAAGAGATTCGGGGGTCCTGTAGTTACCCCTTACGGCAGGGCCTGCCTCTCGCCACCGCGAGTGGGTGAAGTTTTCACCTGCGGCCCGTTCCACCGACACCGATACACAGGAGAACCATGCCTACCGTCAACGCTTACGCCGCGCCGTCCGCTACCGAGGATCTCATCCCTACGACCATTGAACGCCGCGACGTCGGCCCGCACGACGTCCTCATCGAAATCAAGTACGCCGGCATCTGCCACTCCGACATCCACACCGTCCGCGGCGACTGGGGCCCGCAGCAGTACCCGCTTGCCCCCGGCCACGAGATCGCCGGCATCGTCACCGAGGTGGGTTCCGAGGTGACCCGCCACAAGGTCGGCGACCGGGTCGGCGTCGGCTGCATGGTCAACTCCTGCAAGGAGTGCGCCAACTGCCTGGCCGGCGAGGAGCAGTACTGCCTCAAGGGCAACGTCGGCACCTACGGCGCCGTTGACCGCGACGGCACCATCACGCAGGGCGGCTACTCCACGCACGTGGTGGTGGTCGAGGACTTCGTCGTCACCATCCCGGACGGCATCGAACTCGACGTCGCCGCTCCCCTGCTGTGCGCCGGCATCACCACGTACTCCCCGCTGCGCCACTGGGGCGCCGGCCCCGGCAAGAAGGTCGCCGTCGTCGGCCTCGGCGGACTCGGCCACATGGCCGTCAAGCTCGCCCACGCCATGGGCGCCGAGGTGACCGTGCTGTCCCAGTCGCTCAAGAAGCAGGAGGACGGGCTCCGCCTCGGTGCGGACCACTACTACGCCACCAGCGACCCCGGCACGTTTGACGCCCTCGCCGGGAGCTTCGACCTGATCATCAACACGGTCAGCGCCTCGATCGACATCAGCTCCTACCTGCAGCTGCTGTCCCTCGACGGCACGCTGGTCAACGTCGGCGCCCCCGCCGAGCCGCTCCCGGTCAACGCGTTCGCCCTCATCGGCGGACGCCGCGCCTTCGCCGGTTCCATGATCGGCGGCATCCGCGAAACCCAGGAGATGCTCAACTTCTGCGCCGAGCACGGCCTCGGCGCCGAGATCGAGGTCATCCCGGCGGACAAGATCAACGAAGCCTACGAACGCGTCCTCGCCTCGGACGTGCGCTACCGCTTCGTGATTGACACCGCCACGCTCTAAGGCAATAAGCGCCCGACGGCGGGCCGATCACCTAAGGGGGCCGGCCCGCCGTCGTACGGAAATTGCCTTATCAGCAGCCGGATCCGCAGGGCCTGGGGGGAATGCTGACGGATCCGGCCGCACTGTCCCGGCACGGGATAGACGCGATCCCGCCGGGGCTTTCCCATACTGGCGGAACGGACTTGGAGAAAACCGGATCCCAACGCCTGGCCGGCCCCAGACCACCCGTTTTGGGGGTATACAAGCGATCACTCCCACTTTTCTTACGGCTGGCGGAGGACGATAATTAAATCGACCACCGGGGCTGGGCCGGCGGCGGTGTCGCCTGTCTGAGACCAGGGCGACCCCCCCAGCCGCCGCCGTCCCTTAAATTCCCAACTGACTCGCAGTTGTTGCCGTTTTCAGCCTTGAAAACGACAACTACTGCGAGTCAGTTGGGTTAATTCGGGAACTCAGGCGTGCGTGGGCTCCTCGACCAGCGCTGTGGCGATGCTGTCGGCGTCCTCCAACGCGGCGAGGTAGCGTTCCGCGTCCAGGGCCGCGGCGCAGCCGGTGCCGGCGGCGGTGATTGCCTGGCGGTAGCGGTGGTCCACGGCGTCGCCGCACGCGAATACGCCGCTCAGGTTCGTGCACGTGGTGGGCGACTCCACCTTGATGTAGCCCTCGGCATCGAGCTCCACCTGGCCCGCCACCAGCTCGGTGCGCGGCACATGCCCGATCGCCACGAACAGCCCGGTCGCGGGCTGCTGCCGGGTTTCGCCCGTCCGGGTGTCGGTCAGGGTGACGCCGCTGACCTTGCCGTTGCCGTGGATCGCCGTGACGGCCGAATTCCACGCGAACGTGATCTTCGGATTGTCCTTGGCCCGCTGCGCCATGATCCGCGAGGCGCGCAGCTCGCCCTTGCGGACGACGACGGTCACGGACTTTCCGAAGCGGGTCAGGAAGGTGGCCTCCTCCATCGCGGAATCGCCGCCGCCCACCACAATGATGTCCTGGTCGCGGAAGAAGAACCCGTCGCAGGTGGCGCACCACGAGACGCCGTGGCCGCTGAACTGCTTCTCCTCGGCCAGCCCCAATTCCTTGTACGCCGAACCGGTGGCCAGAATGACGGCGGGCGCCTCGTACATCTCGCCGCCGCCGGTGACCACACGCTTGAGGTGGCCTTTGAGCTGAACGGAAGTGGCGTCGTCGAACACCACCTGCGCGCCGAACTTCTCCGCCTGCTGCTGCAGGCCGTCCATCAGCTCGGGCCCCTGGACGCCCTCCGGGAAGCCGGGGAAGTTCTCCACCTCGGTGGTGTTCATCAGCGCGCCGCCGGCCGTGACCGCACCGGCCAGGACCAGCGGCCTGAGGCCAGCCCGGGCGGCATAGATCGCGGCCGTGTAGCCGGCGGGCCCGGAGCCGATGATGATCAGCTGCTCGGCGCTGACCTTCGCTTTACTGGCCTCCCCTGCGGCGGCATCCTCGGGCTTGGCGGTCTTGGTCACGGCTGGCTCCTTCTCTTCGGACTCATTCAGGCAAACTGCTACTGGGCGTCGGCGTGGCGGCCGGGCAGCAGCTCGGTGACCAGCGCCTCCACGCGGGTCCGGATCTCGTCGCGGATGGGGCGGACGGATTCAATGCCCTTACCTGCGGGGTCTGCGAGCTCCCAGTCCTCGTAGCGCTTGCCGGGGAACACGGGACACTCGTCGCCGCAGCCCATGGTGATCACGACGTCGGCCTCCTTGAGGGCTCCGGTGGTGAGGACCTTCGGCACCTCCGCGGAAATATCGACGCCGACCTCGGCCATGGCATCGACGGCCGACGGGTTCACCTCGAACGCGGGCTCCGAGCCGGCAGAACGCACCTCAATTGCCCCGCGGGACAGGCTGGTGAGGAAACCGGCGGCCATCTGCGACCGGCCGGCATTGTGCACGCAGACGAACAGGACTGTGGGCTTCTTCGCTGGATCCTCGGTCATGGCTGTCTCCTGAAGTTGGTGCGTACTCAAGTGCAACAAGAGCGGCCAGTTCAATCAAGAGCCCGAGGGGAAAGGGCGCATGTCAATCAAGAGCCCGAGGGGAAAGGGCGCATGGGAATGCAGTGAATTTTGTGGGACGATGCGGCATGAACAGCGGTGCGGGCGGCCACGTGGTCCTGCTCGGAGACTCAATCTTTGACAACAAGGCCTACGTCGACGGCGGCCCCGACGTCGTTGAGCAGCTGCGCGGTGAACTCCCGTCCGGCTGGAAGGCAACGCTGCTGGCCCTTGACGGGGACGTGATCGCCGGAGTCCACCGGCAGCTGCTCGCCCTTCCCGACGACGCCACCCACCTGGTGGTCAGCGCCGGCGGCAACGATGCGCTCGGCTTCGCCCACCTGCTCGAAGCGCCCGCACGCTCGGTGGCCGAGGCCCTGGAGCTGTTCGCCGATGCTCAGGAGCGGTTCGCCGCCGACTACGAGCTGATGGCAGGCGCGCTTGCGGCATCCGGCCTGCCGGGAACGGTGTGCACCATCTATGACACGCCCTCCGCCGGCCCCCTTTACCGGCTGATCAGGACCGCCCTCACGGTGTTCAATGACCGCGTGACCAGGGCCGCGTTTACCCGGGGCCTCAGCCTGATCGACCTCCGGATCATCTGCGACCACGACGGCGACTACGCCAATCCGATTGAACCCTCCGTGCAGGGCGGGGCCAAGATTGCCAAGGCGATCGGCGCGCTGCTGGACCCGAACCGCCGGGCGCCGCGGTCAACGGTCATCGGCGGCTGACACCCCCAGCAGATTCACCTGGGCGGGGCTGTGGAGCCGCGGACCACCAGCCGGGGCGTGACGCACCTGTCCGCAATGGGGGCCCCGGGATTGCTCAGCCGTTCCAGCGCGACGCCTCCGGCAATTTTTCCCAGTTCCACAGCGTGCATGTCCACGGACGTCAGGTCGATCCCGTGTAGCCGGGCAGTCCGCGAATCGTCGTAGCCCACGAGCGAGAGGTCGCCGGGAACCGTCAGCCCCATCCCGTACGCGGCTTCGCGGACACCCAGGGCGAACTGGTCGTTGTGGGTAAAGACGGCCGTCGGGCGGCCGGGTCCGCCCAGCAGCTCCGCCGCCGCACGTTCCCCGGCCTCCTGGGTGAAATCGCCAGCCACGACGGTGCGCGGGCTCAGGCCGGCGTCCCGCATCACTTGCTCGTAGGTCTCCTGGCGGACGGTGTGGCCGTCAAAGGGCGGTCCGGCCAGGTGGGCAATCCGTGTATGCCCGAGGCCCAGCAGATGCTCGACGGCGGCCCGCGCCCCTGCGCGGTCGTCGGGGTACACGCTGTCCACCCCCTCCACCCGGCGGGTGACACTGACCACCGGAACCGTCTGCGCCAGTTCCCGTACCCTTTCGTCAGTCTCGAGCAGCGTCGCCGCGATGATGATCCCCACCCGCGCCTCGATCAGCGAGTCGACCGCACCCTGGTCCTCGCCGCCGATCGAGCGGGCGACGCTCAGGATGAGCCGGTTGCGCGCCTGCGGCAACGCCAGCCGGACACCGTTGAGGACGTCCGAGAAGACCTCGTTCCGCAGGTCCAGAAGATAAAGTCCGACGGCGGTCCGGGACTTGCTTGCCAGGGCGGCGGCTGCCGCGTTGTGCCGGTATCCCAGACGTTTCGCGGCGTCGAAAATGGCCTGTTTGGTCTCATCGCTGACCCCCGCGGCGCCGCGGAAGGCGAAGGACACGAGGGTGCGGGAGACGCCGACTTCGCGCGCAACATCAGCCTGGGTGGCCGGGCGGTGCTGCCGCTCAAGAGTCATACCGCCATCCTCCCACGGCGGGAAACACACGAAATTAAAATCATTTGTAAGTTTGACCTTACATTTAAGCCTTTCGCGCGTTAGTCTTGTCTGTGACGGCGGGCACACGACCCGCAAAACTGAGACAAGGAAGTCCTGATGTCTGCAACCCAAGCCCAGCGCGACGGCGCATCCAGTCCCTCACTTCCCCCGCTGACCAACGGCCCGCACCGTAAGCGCCTCGGCATGGTGGCCACGATCGCAACCTTCGGCGGCCTGCTATTCGGCTACGACACCGGTGTCATCAATGGCGCACTCCGGCCCATGACGGCCGATCTTGGCCTGACCCCCATTACCGAGGGCATCGTCACCAGCTCCCTGCTGTTCGGCGCCGCCGCGGGCGCGGTGGGCGGCGGCCGGCTCTCCGACACCTGGGGCCGCCGGAAGACCATCATCCTGCTGGCCATCCTGTTCCTCGTCGGAGCCCTCGCCTGCGTCTTCGCGCCGAACTTCGAGGTGATGGTCATCGGCCGCGTCATCCTCGGCCTCGCCGTGGGCGGCGCCTCCTCGGTGGTCCCCGTGTACCTCGCCGAACTGGCCCCTTACGAAATCCGCGGCTCGCTGGCCGGGCGCAACGAACTGATGATCGTCATCGGCCAGCTCGCGGCATTTGTCATCAACGCCGTCATCGGCAACGTCTGGGGCGAGTTCGGCGGCGTCTGGCGCATCATGCTCGCCGTGGCCGCGGTACCGGCGGTCGCCCTGTTCGTCGGCATGCTCCGGATGCCCGAATCCCCGCGCTGGCTGATCTCCCGGGGCCGCAACCAGGACGCACTGGCCGTACTGAAGACCATCCGCTCAGCCGACCGCGCCGAGGCGGAAATGGCCGACGTCAAGCACCTCGCTGACGAGGAAAAGGAAATGAACCTCTCCGGCTGGGGCGCGCTGAAGAACAAGTGGATCCTGCGCATCCTGCTCGTCGGCATCGGCCTGGGCGTGGCGCAGCAGCTGACCGGCATCAACTCGATCATGTACTACGGCCAGTCGGTGCTGGTTGAGGCCGGCTTCGATTCCGGTGCCGCCCTCATTGCCAACATCGCCCCGGGCGTCATCGCCGTCGTCGGCGGTGTCATCGCCCTAAGCATGATGCAGCGGGTCAACCGCCGCACCACCCTGCTCGTCGGCTTCACGCTGACCACCATCTGCCACTTCCTCATCGGCATCGCCTCCATCGCGCTGCCCGTCGGCAATTCAGCGCGGCCTTTCGTGATCCTCTTCCTGGTGGTGGCCTTCGTCGGCTCCATGCAGACCTTCCTGAACATCGCCGTCTGGGTGATGCTCTCGGAGATCTTCCCGCTGCACATCCGCGGCTTCGCGATCGGCGTCTCCATCTTCTGCCTCTGGATCGCCAACGCCTTCCTGGGCCTGTTCTTCCCGTCCCTGGTGGCGGCGGTCGGCATCACCGGAACGTTCTTCATGTTCGGTGTGGTGGGCATCCTGGCCCTCATCTTCATCTACACCCAGGTGCCGGAAACCCGTGGCCGGACGCTCGAAGCCCTCGAGGAGGACGTCACCACCGGCGCCATCTACCTGGTGCACAAGACCCCTGCGCCCGCGGCGCACTAGCCACTGCAGCACTAGGGCGTGTCTCCTAAATCCTGGGTTCCTTAGCCGGGATGCTTGATGGGTGTCTCGTACTTCTGTTTTGACTGACGGGCAGTGGGCCCGCATCCAGCCGTTGCTGCCGTCCTCTGCCGGCCGCCGAGGTCGTCCTTTCAGGGACGACCGTCGGGTGGTCGAGGGCATCATCTACCGGTATCGGTGCGGGATCGCCTGGCGGAATGTGCCTGCCGAGTTCGGTCCGTGGCAGACCATCTGGAAGCGTCACCGCCGCTACAGCGGTGACGGAACCTGGGACAGCATCCTGTCGGCACTGCTGACCGTCGCGGATGCCCAAGGAGAAGTGGATTGGTCGATCTCGGTCGACTCGACGGTGAACCGCGCCCACCAGCACGGCACAAACCTTCCCCGCACCACAGGGGGCCGGCGCGAATTACATGAATCTGTTTGCTGAGCCGGACGATCATGCAATTGGGCGGTCCCGTGGTGGACTGAGCACCAAGATTCACGCCCTCGTCGACGGCAAAGGCAGGCCACTGGTACTGCTGGTCGCTCCAGGCCAGGGCGGGGATGCGCCGATGTTCACCCACCTGATGGACCAGTTGAAGATCACTCGGGCCGGCCCGGGCAGGCCACGTACCCGCCCGGACCGTGTCCGCGGCGACAAGGCCTACTCGTCCCGGGCGATTCGGACGCACCTTCGCGACCGCGGCATCGTGGCGGTCATCCCGCAACCATCCGACCAGATCGGCCATCGGAAACGACGGGGATCCACCGGGGGCCGACCGCCCGCCTTCGATAAGGAGGACTACAAAGGTCGCAACGTCGTCGAACGCAACTTCAACATCTTCAAGCAGTGGCGAGCCCTGGCAACCCGCTACGACAAACTCGCCCTTACCTACCGCGGCGGGGTCGTCCTCCGGGCAATCAGCATCTGGCTGACAGCTTTAGGAGACACGCCCTAGCCCCCTGTTACCCCGCCCCGTCCGCCGGATTCACCCGAAGCCGGCGGACGGGGCTTCGGCGTTCCCAAGGACCTCAGCTGGCCGGCTGGAAGAGTTCGACGACGTTGCCGGCCGGATCCTCCAGCAGGATCTGCTGGCCGCCCGGCCCCTTGACGATGTCGTTCCGGAACGGCACTCCCGCGGCGCGCAGCCTGTCCACCTCGGCGGCGATGTCAGTCACGATGAGATGGATGCGGTTCCATCCACCCGGTGCCGGGACCGCGCCGTCGGGCATTGGCCTGCCCGCCGAACTGGTGGGCCCGCTCAACAAGAGCCGCAGCTGCCCGCGCGCGACGTCGGCAAAGGCCGGTGCGGCGTTCATTCTTACGGTGAAGCCGAGGTGCTTCGTGTAGAAGCCGACGGCGGCATCGACGTCGTCCACCATGTACCGGACACTGACCAGGTCTTTGACGTTTGCCAGATCCTCGGGGTTGCTGGACATTTCCCTTTCTCCTTAAGTTGGGAGTCGTCTCTATACGGAAGCCTCATCAGATGGAAACCCCGTCGGGTGAAAGCCCGGATCAGACGTGCTGGTCCACGATGACGGGGTTGCCGTCGGGGTCCACAAGGATGAAGCTGGCAGGCCCCGTACCGTCCCCGGTTTCAGCGATGAAGGGAACACCCAGTTCCTTCAGCTGGCGCTGGAGATCGCGCACATCGGTGAACGACTCCAGCTGCTGCGCGTCCTGGTTCCATCCGGGGTTGAAGGTCAGGGAGTTCTTCTCAAACATTCCCTGGAAGAGCCCGATCACCGTCTGCCCGTTCCGGAGGATCAGCCAGTGCTGGTCGGCGTCGCCCCCGGATTTGGTGAATCCCAGCTTCTCGTAAAACGCCGCCGATGCCGCGATGTCCTTGACCGCCAGGCTGAGTGAGAAAGCGCCGAGTTGCATGAGCTGCTCCAGTCTCCGGAACGTTCCGGGCCACGTACTTTTTCCGATGGTACTCGCGGCACGGCCGAAGGGCTGGGTGTGGGCGGCACAACACTTGTCCGACACAACACTTGTTCAACACCAAAGTTGCTAAAACGCGTCCGTGTGGTTGAGTTCCGGCAGGACCACCAGGGGGTCTCCGGCAAAGTGCAGCCTGCGGGAAGACTGCCCATCAATCCAGGTGAAAACAACGGAGCCGCCAAACGGCACGCTGCCGGCGGCGCCGGAGCGGACAGGGCTGCCCGGGTTCCGGGTCTCCATCTCCGGCCCCGGGGCCAGTGTCCCCCACGCTGCCGGCAGGTCGGCGTCGTGATCGTTGCCAGTGTTCGCATCCATGCATCTATGGAACCAGCTGCGGGTGAACAGGCTGTGAACGTGGCCCGGGCAACACGCCGCCCCAGTTCACACCCTGCGGACCCCCCGTTCCCCCGTGGGGCCCAAGGAACCCCAAAGTTCTTCCAAGGATGAACGCCGATACTTTATCCAGGGCCGGCGGCGGTGGCCCTTGGTCCACCCTCCGGGACCTGGCTGCCTAACCCAGTCCGCCGCCGGCCCCAAACGATGCTGCTCCCCGGCAGCCAGCCGCGTATGCTGTACAAGCGAGCTACTGGCGGGTAAATTCAATACAGGCCTCTGCGATCTTCCTGCAGCGACCCCTTCAGGTGTTGTGCACCGCCCGGAGGTAACGCCGCTGTAGCCTCACGGTGGCCATCCCGCACCCCAGAGGAAAGAGCCTGCCATGGCCACCTCGCATTTCCAGCAGTTCCTTCACGACGCCACCTCCCCCGCCCCCGAAACTGACAGCCCGCTGGGGCCGGACTGCCTTTACGGGCTGTATACGAGCTGGTGCCTGCTCCAGGGGCTGACGCCGAAAACCGACTCGTCCTTCCGGGCCGGCATGCGCCGCTGCCGCATCAACCTCCGTGGCACCAAGCGGCGGATGAAAGGGCGCGCCGCGGCCGACTACATCCTTGCCAGCTATCCTTACGCCGGCTGACCATGTCGCTCAGTTCCCCCGACTTCCGTTCCGACGGCGCCGGCGAAGCACGGGTCCGGCCCGTGATGTGCAGCCGCTGCGGCACCGATTACCACCTCACCGTCAGATCGGTGACGGACATCCGGGACTGTCCGCCCGACGTCGTCATGGTTGCCTACACCTGCAGCCGTTGCCGGCTCTTCAGTGAACATCCTGCCCAGGTCGCCGACCTGTCCGCGGTCCTGGGGCGCCGGAAACAATCAGGGGACGTCCTGATCTTCGGCGGGCATTACATGCACTGCGGACAACCGATGGCCAAGGCAGGATCGGAGCTCCGCCGGCTGTCCGCACCGCTGTCCACTGAAGGCGCAGCGGAGGACAATCTGGATGTCTACCTGGCCACCCGTGTCCTCAGGTGCGTGTGCGGCTTCCAGATGGAACTGCCCGAATGACGGGAATCGTACATTTGAAGTACAAACTTACGCCCGGGTAACTTTGTGCGGGGCCCCATCCTATTCCCCCATGCGGATGGTCGTCCCCGGGAAGCCCCGCACCGCCTTCACAATGGTGCGGGGCTTTTTCGCGCCCCGGCCCCTCCCGTCTTGAGGTTCCCGCCTTACACTGGGCACACCTACTACAGGCCGGGGGGCACGTTTGGGTACACGGGGGCTTTGTCTGGTCATCGAGGATGACCAGGACATTCAAGATCTGGTCACTCTGATCTTGGCGCGGATCGGATTTGACGTTCACGCGGTGGGCAACGGCGCTGACGGGGTGGCCGCAGCGTGGGAACACCATCCCGTCCTGGTGACGCTGGACCTGAACCTGCCGGACATGGACGGACTGGAGGTGGCGCAGCACATCCGCGCCCGCTCCGAGGCACCGATGCTGTTCATCACGGCCCGGGCGGAGCTCGACGACGAATGGGCCGGCATGGCATCCGGAGCCGCCGCCTACCTGATCAAGCCTTTCCGCCCGCGGCAGCTCACAGAGACGGTCAACAAGCTGTGCCCCGTCGGTCCGCTGACGGCCCACGGCCTCGAACCACGGGCCTGACGGCGCACCGCAGCACGGGGTTCCGGCAACAGCGCCAGCCAGCCGGCGTCGTTCCTTTCTGTTTCCGCGCCCTGTATGCGCAGGCGGGACATCGGCTCCATAATGTCCCCATAAAACTTCGGGGACACTCGCGCCGGTGAGCTGGCAGGGCGCCGCAGGGTCCCAGGCGGCCGCCCCGGCTGTCGGCGAAACGGGCGGCCACGCGGCCCGGGCAAGGACGGCCAGTCCGCTCCCGGAGCCGACCCGTTCCCGGAACTGACCGGGGACCAACGCCATCAACTCAACGAGGAGTGAACTGTCATGCTCAAAGACACACCAGTCGCAGCTGTCCTTCCGGCGAAGGACATTGCCAGGGCGAAGGAGTTTTACCGGGACAAGCTGGGACTGGAACCCCAGGCACCCGGGGACGACGACGTGATGTACCAGTGCGGCAACGGAACCAGGTTCCTGCTGTACCGAACAGACAACGCGGGCACTGCGAAGAACACCCAGATGGGGTGGGTCACGGACAACGTCGAGCGTGACGTGCAGGAACTGCGGAGCCGCGGCGTCGTCTTCGAGGACTACGATCTCCCCGGCTTGAAGACCGAGAACGGCATCGCCAGCTCGGATGCCGGCAAGGCGGCTTGGTTCCTGGACAGCGAAGGCAACATTCTGAGCCTCTTCGAAATGCCGTAGTTCCGGCAGCTCCGTGTTCGCGGAGTTTGGTGCGGCGCCATGCCGGGGCGGGAACCGGAAAGGAGTCGGAACCACGCTGTTCCGGCCCCTTTCCGCCTATTTCGCGGCCCCCGGGCAGTGAAGGGTTTCGACCTGCCCCGCGACGCTTGATCCCTCTGCCCCGCCGGAGCAGAGGGCCCCCAAAGAAGAGGATTGAAAAAACCATAAATTCATCAATTCCTCAATTACGAGTCTCGCCGACGGCCGCCTTCGCCGTCAATAGCCAAACCCTTAGTGCCCAAATCGAGACCTGTCGGACATGCGCCCCGGGTGGGGCCTACAAGCACGTTTGGACAGTCTCAACTTCGGGTGTCGGCAGGCTCAACTTCGGGCTACGACAGGCTCAGCGGGCGCCGGGGTCCGCAACCGCCTCGCCGGACACCTCGGCCAGCGTGAGGCTGCGCTCCCGCGCCTCAGTCAGGAATCCGGCCAGGACCTGCTCGGTGGTGCGGCCGGTTCTTGCACTGACGGTCCGGACAGCGTCAGTTACCAGCGCGCGCCTTCCCAGCGATTCCTCCAGTACAGCCGCGGACTGGTCGGTCAGGACGGCCGCCTCCAAGCCACCCGACACTGCCTGCGACTCTCTGATGCGGGCCAGGCCGCCCGCGTCCGCGGCGGCTCGGGCGCGCAGCACGGACTCGGCAACAAGCAGCAGATCTGCGATCTCGGGAACGGACAGCCAGTACTGCAGGCGCCCGTCTGTCCGACGCCCCGTCACAAGATGCTGGGCACGCAACTGAGCGAGATGCCCGGCCAGATGCGATGGCTTCAGTCCTGTGGCTGAACACAATTCCGCCACGCTGGCAGGGCCGGACGCGAGCACCGCAAGCGCATGGACCCTTGCAGGGTGCGCCAGCGCCTTGAACAGTTCCGCGTCACCAGCCGCGACCCGTTCCCCGAGTCCTGCACGTCCCGTCACAGCTGCCCCAATCTGACAGAAGCACACATGTTCTTAACCGATTATCTCCCCACAAAACCCTCGCCAGCGCAATGGAATTGGCATTTTCCACTGCGGCATTACCACGCTGAATTCGTTGTCATGCAAGGGCCAATACCCCTCCCGGCGGACGCACTGCGCTGAAATAATTGTGTTAATCGTTTTCAACATACGGCGGTCTGCCACCCGGGACGGCGCGGCACCCTGCTGGCCCAGGAAAGGAACGAACACCCATGCCTGTCTCACCAGCCACTCTTGGAAGGACCGGAACCCGCCCCCGCAGCCGGCCAGGTCCCCGCGGGCCAGCCCGCCACATGTCGGCCAGGTCCTGATGCAAGCCAACCTGCCCCTCGCCGATGAACTGGCAGCTCTCACAGCCAGGATCGCCGACCTCCTACTGACCCACGAAACTGTCGACGAAGCCGTTTCGGCGCTCGCCCAGGCCCTGAAGGAGGCCATCCCGGGAACCCTGGGGGCAGGCGTCAGCCTGATCGACACGCGCGCCCGGCGCACCAGCACGGCCTCAACTGATCCCGACATCCTGCAGGCAGACAAGCTTCAGTACGACCTTGGACAAGGACCGTGCCTGACTGCCTGGGCCCAGCAGACAACAGTCACGGTCCAGGACACGCGTACCGACCCCCGGTGGCCCGCCTGGAGCCGTGCCATTGCCGGCTTGCCCGTTCGCTCGGTGATCAGCACGCCGCTGTCCACCCCTGACGGCGCCATCGGGGCACTGAAGGTCTACTCCCCCGTCCAGAACGGCTTGGACTCCAAGGCCGTCCGGTTGCTTGAACTGCTCGCCCGCCCGGCGGCGCTGATGCTGGCCAACACCCAGGCCCGCGACGCCGCCGAGCGGCTCAGCGACGGACTGATCAGCGCCCTCGGCGCCCGCGATGCCATCGGCACAGCCACCGGAATCGTCATGGAACGGCTCCATGTCAGCCGGGACCAGGCACTCGCCACCCTCATCAGCACCTCCCGGCGCCGGAACGCACCACTGCACCAGCTCGCCCGGGACATCATCGGCGGCGGCAACCTGTAACCGTCCGTCATAAAACTGCCTTACCACGCGCCGTAACGGCACGTGCATGAGGGGGCTGCCGCCGTCGTCAAAAACCTCACTTCCGGGGCCGGGAACGGGTGAAGCCGCAGCCGGCTACAGCATTTTCCGGCTCTGCGCAATTTTGGCGCGCGCGCCGGTTCCAAGGAAAATAGCGAGACAGCACACAATGCACGTCCCGCTTACTTCAGGAGAACCATGACTAACAACATTGCCCCGGGTGCCGGGTTGAACGCCGCCCCGACCGCAGGCGTGGTCGCTCTGGACGACCTGGATCTCACGCCCGCGGGACTGGCCGACGCACCGGCGAGCGAACTGGAGACGGACACCCTGGTGCACCCTGGCGTCAGCTAGGTTGCTCCACCTGGCCAAGCGCCAGGCGGCTCAGGTACCGCAGAAGGTCCGGTAGGGACCAAAGCTTTCCGGCGCGCCCTCCGCGTAGCGCTCGACGCCGGGACGCTCGTTATAGGGGTCCGTCACCGCTTCGAGCAGCCGCTGGAGCGGGCCAAGGTCACCTTCGGTCGCAGAGCCGAGTGCTTCCTCAACGAGGTGGTTGCGGGGCACATAGGCAGGGTTGATCCGGTCCATGGCGTCCGCATCCGGGTTCAGCGCCCGCCAGCGTTCGGCCCAGGCATCGAATGCCTCCGGCTCCGGGAACATGCTCCGTGCAGGGCCGCCCTTGCCGCGGGCCGTGCTGCCAAGCCGCCGGAAGAACGACGTGTAGTCGACCCGCCCCTCCCGCAGAAGCCCGAGCAGTTCGTCAGTCAGGGGCGAAGCATCGTCATCGGCAACACCGTCCAATCCGAGCTTCGCCTTCATGCCCGCGAACCAGGTGGCACTGTACTGCTGGCGGAATGCCCCCAGTGACTCCTGGGCGCGCTCGACGGCAAGCTCCTCGTCGTCGTCGAACAGCGGCAGCATCGCCTCCGCCAGGCGCGCAAGGTTCCACTCTGCGATGAGGGGCTGGTTCGCATAGGCGTAACGGCCGGTCTCGTCGATGGAGCTGTAGACGGTGGCGGGGTCGAAGGCGTCCATGAAGGCGCAGGGGCCGTAGTCGATGGTCTCGCCCGAGATGGCCATGTTGTCCGTGTTCATCACGCCGTGGATGAAGCCCACCAGCATCCACTGGGCCACCAGCGAAGCCTGGGGCCCGATCACCGCATCGAACAGTGCCAGATATGGGGTGTCCGCCTCCGCGGCGTCCGGATAGTGGCGGGCAATCGCGTGGTCGGCAAGGCGGCGGAGGAGAGCGCCGTCACCGGTCGCCCGGGCGTACTGGAAACTTCCCACCCGCAGATGGCTGCCCGCGATGCGCGTCAGGACCGCTCCCGGCAGCACGGTTTCCCGCTGGACGGGACGGTCAGTGGCCACGACGGCGAGCGACCGGGTCGTGGGAATGCCCAGCGCGTGCATCGCTTCGCTGACGATGTATTCGCGCAGCATCGGCCCGACGACGGCCAAGCCGTCGCCACCCCGGGCGAACGGCGTGCGGCCGGAACCCTTCAGGTGGATGTCACGGAGGCGGCCGTCGACGCCGGCAATCTCACCGAGCAGGAGCGCACGGCCATCACCCAGTCTCGGCGCAAACCAGCCAAACTGGTGGCCGGAGTATGCCTGCGCAACGGGAGTGGCGCCGTCGGGCACTGCATTGCCGATCAGCAGCGGAAGCCCTTCGGGGCTGCTGAGGAAAGCCGGATCAAAACCCAGTTCCGCGGCCAGCGGCTCATTCAGGACCAGCAACCGGGGGCTTGGGACCTCCTCGGCCTTCCAGGGGATGCCCATTTCGGCAAGCTCAGTGGCGAAGCGGCTTTCAAAGGTAACGGTTGATGCGGCTGAAGCGCTCATCTTTCAAGCATACGTTCGCCGCCCGCCCCAACGCCCCATCAGATCCTGCCGCCTTTCCCCCAACGCCCCATCAGATCCTGCCGCCTTTTCGCCAACGCTCCATCGCATCCCGTCGCCGCCTGGCCAACGCTCCATACCTAGTGCAGGCACGAAGTGCACGCACTGTGGCAGCGGGAGCGACAGTAACCGTCAGAAGCGGCGGGTGGGTGTCCCGCGACGACGGCGGCCTACCATCGACTCCGCGACACCAATGAGGGCAACGGCCGCAACAACAGCAACGACGAAGCCGAGGACATTCAACTCAAAGATGTCGCCAGTACCGAGCAAGCTGGCCACAACTCCACCGATAACGGACCCCGCCAGCCCCAAGAGCAGCGTGGCGACGATCCCGAGATTCTGCCTTCCCGGTTTGATGAGGCGGGCAAGGGCCCCGATAACGAGACCGGCGACGATAAATCCAATCATGATCCATAGCCTTCCTACTTGCACATGACAAGTTCTGAGATGGTGTAGGAAGTCTACTTACTATTAGATCGTAATCATGCTTACTATTGCTGCGTGCTGGTTCATCAGCAGCAGCTAACCCTCAAAGGAAAGAGAGCAATGATGACCGAGAACCCATTCGGCACCGACGTGGAGAACACGGGCCCGGGCACGACCGGTTCGGGCACCACGGGCTACGGCACAACTGGAACGGGCACCACCGGCTACAACGCCACGGGCGCGGGCAGTGCCGGCTACGGCACAAGCGGCTCCGCCACGGCCTACCAGGACGATGCTTCCAAGAAGGATGTGGCCAAGGACGAGGCCGCCCACGTGGCGGGCCACGCTGCCGGGGCAGCCCAGAACGTGGCCGAGACGGCCAAGTCCGAGGCGAAGAACGTTGCCTACGAGGCCAAGAACAGCGCGCGGGACCTGCTGCACCAGGCAAAGTCTGACCTGACCAGCCAGGCCGGCACTCAGCAGACCAAGGCCGCCGAAGGCATTCGCAGCATCTCCTCGCAGCTGCGCACCATGGCCGAGGCACCGGACCAGCAGGGCGTGGCCTCGGACCTGATCCGGCAGGCCGCCGACCGCTCCGAATCCGTCGCGTCCTGGCTGGACAACCGGGACCCGGGTTCGCTCCTAAATGAGGTCAAGTCCTTCGCCCGCCAGCGCCCGGGCACCTTCCTGCTCCTCGCGGCAGGCGCTGGCCTGCTTGCCGGACGCCTGGGCCGCAGCCTGCAGGCCGGCGCCCCCGAAACCGGCACCGGCTACGGAACAACGGCCGGCACTGTTCCCCAGTACCCCGTCCAGCCGCCCGTCACGGAAAGCAGCCTGACTTCACCGGCCGCTCCCCTGTATGACGCACCGCAGGCAACCCCGACGAGCTACGCGGAGACGGTGTATGGCGAGGCCGCACGCCCCGGATTTGACGCTCCGGGTTCAGCCGGCGTTCCGCTGCGCGATCCCGAGGACCCGTACACCGAGGGTGGAGGTCGTCCCCTGTGAGCAGCCAGATACCCGATACCCCGCCAACGGCCGCGCACGCGAAGGCCGACACCACGTCCCTGGGCGACCTCCTCGGTGAGGTCACCCGGGACCTGTCCACCCTGATCCGGCAGGAAATCGAACTCGCCAAAGCCGAACTCAAACAGTCCGGCACCCGCGCCGGCAAGGGCGGCGGCATGCTCGCCGGCGCCGGCGTCGCCGGGCACTTCGTGCTCCTGTTCCTCTCCATCGCCCTCTGGTACGCCCTCGGCGAGCTGATGGGACTGGGCTGGTCCGCCGTCGTCGTCGCCGTGATCTGGGGCATCATCGCCGCGATCCTGGCCTCCGTCGGACGCAAGGAACTCAAAGCCATCAAGGGCATGCCCCAGACCGTCGAAACCGCCAAGGAAATCCCGCCCACCCTCAAACCGAACGGAGACCACCGATGAGTGAGAACCCGGACGCCATCCGCGCCGACATCGAAGCCACCCGCGCCCGCCTCGGCACCAACGTGGACGCGGTCGCCGACAAGGTCACCCCCTCCAACATCGTCCAGCGCCAAACCAGCAAGGTCCGCGACGCCGTCTTCGGAGTAAAGGAGAAAGTCATGGGCACCGCAGAACACGCCACCCACAGCGCCTCCGGCCACCTCCACTCCGCCGCCCACACCACCGGCGGCGGAGTCCACCAGGCCACCGACGCCGCAGGCAACGCCCTCCACGGCGCCGGCGAAGCGATCGCCGACGCACCCCGCCAGGTCGCCGCGAAAACCCAGGGCAACCCCCTGGCCGCCGGGCTCATCGCCTTCGGCGCCGGACTGCTCGTCTCCTCCCTGATCCCGCCCAGCGAGAAGGAACGCGAAGCCGCCGACAAGCTCAAGACCGCGGCCGAACCGGTCACCACCCAACTGACCGAAACCGCCAAGGACATGGCCCAGGGCTGGAAGGAACCCGCCCAGGAAGCCGTCGAAAACGTCAAGGCCACCGCCACCGACGCCGCCCAGCACGTCAAGGAAGAAGGCCAAACCGCCGCCTCCGACGTCAAAGCAACCGCCACCGACGCCAAAGACCACGTCCAAAACACGTAGTCGACATGAGCCGGACTGATTCAGCAGGGCTCTGTCCCGGCACTGAATCCGCCCTGCTGCATGTCCCCTGGAACGCTGCATCCGCAACCTCGTGGATGCAGCGTTCCAGTCGTCTTCAGGCGTTCTTAAATCCAGTCCGCGTACAGCCACCGCCCAAGAACCGATCGGAACCAAACGATGACCACCCAACTGACTCGCAGTAGATGCCGTTTTGGGCCCTCAAAACGGCATCTACAGCCAGTCAGTTGGGCCGCGCCGGCGCCGGGTCCGGGCGTCGTGTATCCCGCGCAGAATATTGGGAGTAGGCTCGAAAGCAGAGGTGAAGCGCGGAGCTCCTGCGGTGGTGTTTGCCTTGTTTGTTACGCGTTGGCCGTGGATCCAACCAGTCCGCGATCGTTTCCGGAGCTTGGATCCGGCCCAAAGAATGGATTGTGGGATCCTCCTCCCAGTGGATCGAGGCATGCGATGGCCGCTGAGCCTGGCCAGGCAGCCTCGTCTGCCCAAAATCCGCCGCCGTCGCTGGAACAGCTGCAGGATCTGCTGCTGGAGAGCCCGGGCTTTGACGAATTCCTCCTTGAACTCAGCGTCTTTTCGGCGGCGAAACTCGCTGCGCCCGAGCCCCTGCTGTGCGCGATTTCCGTGGAACGTGACGGGCGGCCGGTTACCGTGGCCAGCAGCAGCGAGGCAGCCAAGAGGATGGATGAAAAGCAGTACGGGTTCGACGACGGCCCTTGCCTGACAGCCCTGAGGGAAAACCGGAGGGTGCTGGTCGAGGACCTCGAGGAGTCTGAACGGTGGCGCCGCTACGCCGGGGCGGTGGGGCACGGGGCTGCATCCGTTCTAGCTGTTCCCATCGATGCCGGACCGGACGCCTCAGCAGCCCTGAACTGCTATGCCATGAGCACCGACCTGTTTGACGAGGCCGCCATCGCCTCGGTCGAGTCCTACGCCCATTCGCTGTCGCGCATACTGCGCCTCGCCCTGCGCGTCCACCGGGTGGCACTACACCCCGAACGGCTGCACGGAGCCCTGCAGTCCCGGGCCGTCGTCGATGCCGCCCTCAGCCTGGTCATGGCCCAAACGCGCAGCAGCCGTGACGAAGCAGCCGGAATCCTCCACGACATGGCGCTGTCCAGCAAACAGCAGTTGAAGCGGATAGCAGCGGACATCCTGAACGGCGCAAAGCTTCCGGAGCGGGCAGGACACGGTGATGAAACGCATGGATAAGCCCTCCGGAAGTAGCCGCAGGACCCCTGACTATGATGGGAAGCACCTGCCGGACGCACCTCGCAGAGGGGCGTTTCCCATCCTGATGACATGTGAGGCCACCCCGTGACGCGGAACCAACCCATGGCAGGTGAACTGTCCGAGATCTTCGCACGCGTGGCCGGACTCCTGCTGACGGAAACAGTGGTCGACCATGCCGTGGAAAGCCTGGCACAGGTAGCGCACGAAAGTGTAGCCGGCAGTGTCGGCGCAGGCGGCACCTTGATCGATGCCCAAGGCAGGCCAACCAGTACGGCGTCGACAAACGCCCTGGTGGAAGAGATGGACCGCCTGCAGTACGACCTCGGGGAGGGTCCCTGCCTGTCCGCCTGGGCCGGTGCGCGACCCGTCCGCGTTGACGATCTTCGCGAGGAACGGCGCTGGCCGGAGTGGAGCGCTGCCAGTGCTCCGCTGGGCCTGCTGTCCTGCCTCAGCGTCCCGCTGTGGGTGCCGGACGCCACCGGCGCGAGCGGGCAGGAGCCCATTGGAGCGCTGAAGGTCTACGCAGACCGGCCGCATGCCTTTGATCAGCACAGCGAGCAGATCCTGTCCCTCCTGGCCGGTCCTGCAGCACTCTTCCTGTCCAACCTGCAGGCCCGGGATCGCGCCTCGGCGCTCAGCGCTGCCCTGAAAGATGCCCTGCACAGCAGGAGCGTCATCGACATGGCCAAGGGTGTGCTCATGGAGCGGCTGCAGGTGGGCGAACGGGACGCCCTGCAGGTCATGATCAAGCGCTCGCGCACGGAGGAAGCGTTACTCAGCGCCGTGGCGTTGGGGATCCTCGAACCGACCATGGACCTCGCCGCCGGTCGCCATGAATCTTGACCCAGACGGCGAGGAGCAGCGGGAACAGACTGCCAAGGCATTCCGTTCGACGGACCTTGAGGTCGACGAGCTCTGGATGCACTACTTCAGCATCGGCGGCGACGCCGGAGCGATGGAGATTGAGGCCTACCTCCACGGCTCCTACATGCTGCGCCCCATCCAGCGGGACCTTCTGGACCACGCCATCTACGAACTGGGCAATTCTTTCGACAACTGACCCGTTCAGCGACGACTAACCCGTTCAGCGCGGTTGCTGGGATGGGTTCGTGGGGACTCCGTGAGGGGGCGGATTCACCGGTGGTCCCGACGTTGCTGGGGTCACCTTCGATCCGCCGTCTGCACCGCTAACTTCCGGGGTGGGGGGAGCCGAACTTCCGCTGGGCTCGGCGCCTCCCTTGAGCGCCTCCAACCGGTGCTCCAATATCTGGACGACCGGAAGCCTGTTGCCATGGGCACGTTCGTACTCCAGCAGCTGGCCCACGCCGCCTTCGTCCAAGGCTGAGATCCGGGAGGGCAAGGTTCCGCTGGGAATGTGGTCATAATCGGCCAAGGGCAGTTCATCGTGTCCAGGAACATCGTTCATGAAAGAAACCTCCTAAAACAACAGCCTGCACCGGCCGGTGGGGACGGCAGGCAATGGATGCGTCCTGCCAAACTAGCAGTGATCGGCCTGCTGCATAAGGCGCCGGTTACGTCCTGTTCAGCCGGTTGGGGAACTTGACGGCCCACCCGGCACGGACTAAACAATAAGTAACCTTAGTAATCGCTATCGTCCAGCACGAGGAGGAATTGCCATGAGTGAAAAGCCAGGTAACCAGACGCCGGACACTCCCAATGTCAGCGAGACCGAACTCCGGGAAATGAAGGCGGATGAGCTGCGTGAGGAGGCCCGCGGCGAGAACATCAGCGGAGCCTCGAACATGCGCAAGGAGGAGTTGGTGAAAGAGGTCGCCAACGCCCGTTCCCAGGGCGGCGGGGGCAGTGACTCCCGGGATGGGGAAAACAACGACGGCGGTGCTGACGCTGACGATCTGGGCGCCGGGCCGGAAGGCGGCAAGATCCGCCACGGCGACGCCTCATCCAGCTCGCTGAAATATTCACAGGAGGTCACCTCCACCGAGGACGAACCGGAACGCGAAGGCCGCAGCCTGGCCACGACCCACCATGAGGTCATCAGGCAGTGGGCAGAGGAACGCGGCGGATCCCCGGCCACCGTTGAAGGCACCGAGCACGGCGACCACCTGGGCGTGCTGCGCATTGATTTCGGCGGCGACGATAGCAAGCTGCGCCGCGTCAGCTGGGAAGAATGGTTCAAGACGTTTGACGACCGCCGTCTCAATTTCATCTACCAGGAACAGCGCACCGACGGAACACAGTCCAACTTCTTCCGGCTGGAAAATCCGGAACGTGAAGACGCGTAGGGGTGCCGGAGGCCTCCTGCCAGGGCTCATCGCCCTGGCAGCGCTCTCCGGCTGCGCCCCCGAAGGAACGGCCGCCACCGGCGCGGCCGAAGCATTTCACCGTGCCCTGGCCGGTTCCGACATGGCCGCCGCCTGCTCGCTGCTGCAGCCCCACACCCGGGAGGAGACGGCCCGCTCCAGCGACTCCGGAACCTGCGAGGACCAACTGGAGAAGGAGAAGGCGAAGCTCACGGACCCCGGAAACGTGCTCCGCACCGAGCAGTACGGCCAGGACGCCTTTGTTCAATTCGAAAACGACGCCGTCTTCCTCGCCGTCTCCGAGGGAGGCTGGAAGGTCACCGCCGCCGGCTGCAAGCCCAACGGCGAAGAGGCGCCCTACGCCTGTGAAGTGGGAGGCAAGTGAGATGCGCTGGAGCTTCACCCTGTACCTGGTCCTGATCCTCGGCGGCCTGGCGTACATGGCCGCTGTCGGCCTGATGCACGGATAGGCGGACTGTGAAAAAAGCATTGAGGAACAACGGCCTCAGCCTGTTCTTCGGCCTGATCTTCCTCCTCGCCCTCCTCGGCCAGGCCCTCACCGGCCATGCCCTGTACAACGAGGAACAGCTCAGCTCCGGGCTGGAGGAAATCAGCCTCGCGCAGTACCTGGTGTCGTCCAACTTTGCCGTGGACGTCTCGGAAAACTGGCAGTCGGAGTACCTGCAGTTCCTGCTGTACATCTTTGCCACCATCTGGCTGGTCCAGAAGGGCTCCCCGGAATCCAAGGAGCTGAACGAGCCCGGCACCGAGTCGGACAAGGAACAGCTCGTGGGCGAGTTCAGCAACGCCAAATCGCCGAAGTGGGCCCGCGTCTCCGGCTGGCGGCGTACCCTCTACTCCAACTCGCTGGGGCTGACGATGGGACTGATCTTTGTCCTGTCCTGGCTGGTGCAGTCCATTTCCGGCAACAGCAACTACAACCAGGAGCAGATCCAAAACTTCGAGCAGCCCGTCGGCTGGACGGAATACATCGCCTCGCCGGAGTTCTGGAACCGCACGCTGCAGAACTGGCAGTCCGAGTTCCTGGCCGTCGGATCCATGGTTGTGCTGTCCATCTACCTCCGCCAGCGCGGCTCACCCGAGTCCAAGCCCGTGGGCTCGGCACACGACGACACCGGCACAACCGGCTGATGCCGGCTTAGAGGTCGGCTCAGAGGCCGTCGACGGCCCAGCCTTCCTGGTAGTCCGGATGGTCCTTGTACACAGCGGCGAGGGCCATCAGGACGTATTCACTGGTGGCGCCGATGGCGGTGGGAACGTCGGTGACCAGCGGGACATTGCCCAGGATCTTCCGTTTCGCCGCGCATTCCGACAGCACACGGCCGGGATTGAACCACCCGACGACGGGTCCTGCCGTTCCTTCCGTCTCCAGTCCCTGCCGGGCATCCGCCTCGTCCTCCGCGATCCGCGCTTCCAGAAAATCGATCAGGTCGGCCATATGAAGTCCCTCGCATTCAATTTGGGTAGGTGGATAGAGTCCATCGTCCGGACCCTCAGTCGCGTCGGTATGGCGTCAGGCTTCCTCCTTCGGACGGTGCCGCCGCTGCGGGGCGAGCGGAACAACAACCACCGGCCGGGTCTGCCGGTGCGTGAGGTGGACGGCCACGGAACCGAGCAGCAGCTGCTCCAGCCGGGCGCCCACCCTTCCTTCGCGCGTCCCCACCACGATCACCGAGGCGTCGGCCGAATCGGCCAGCCGGGCAAGCGCCCGCGCAGGTTCCCCGACAAGGGTCAGCAGCGACCAGCGGATCCCGGCCTTGCCGAGGACACCCTGCAGGTGCTCCCTGAGACGGGCGCTGGTCTGCTCGGCGTCGTCAACGGTTCCCGCGCCCGCCGACTGCAGAAGGTCCTGGTCGTCCCGCTCGTTGCTGAGGTAGGACGTGATGTCCACATAGGCGCAGATGAGCTTGACGTTCAGGGAGTAAGCCAGCCGGGCGGCATGCTGCACGACGGCGGGCGGCTGCCCGGGCACAACGCCCGCCACCACCGGGCCGGCGATGCGCTGGGGGACGAATTCGCCCTCGCCGCTGGGAAGCCCGGCCTTCTTCGCTGGCTCATTCATGAGTGCTGCCATTCCACGCTGTCCTTACGGCAGATCGGGGTGACTCTCATTGTCAGCCTACTAGGGCCCATTGGCACCGGCGGGCAACCTGACGGAGGATGGGCGCATGGCGGAACGCGGAGGTAGCAGGCAGCATGCCGTCGCCGGCTGGTTCTTCGGCTCGGTCAGTGTTGTCCTGGGCCTGATCATCCACGCCGGGACCGGGCATCCGGTGCCCGCGGTGCCTCTCCTCGTCGCCACCGCCGCACTGCTGGGCCTGGCCGGTGCAGTCGTGGCCCGCATCGGTGTTCCGAACTGGGCCCTGCTGGTGCTGGCGGGTATGGGACAGCAGACCGTTCACTGGGCTTTTGCGTTTTTCGCCAATCCGCTCGCCACCACCCTGGGCGGCGGCCACGGACATGCGTCCGCCGCGCAGTTCACCGGCCCCGGCCTGCTGCTGGAAGGCGTCCCGTCCCAGCCACTGCATGTGCTGCTCCACGTGCACATTGCCGCAGCCCTGCTGACGTTTGTTCTGGTTCAGCGGCTGACAACACGGGCCACGAAGCCGTCCGGCCCGGGTGCCGCAGCGTACCCGGGATAGTGCAGCCCGCATGTTAAGTTGAATCGGTGGGACAGACCTGCCCTACACGCCAGTCTGGGAGAGCCAATACGTGGAACCGCATTCGCCAGTCCGAATCCTGACCGTCTGCACGGGCAACATCTGCCGTTCCCCGGTAGCCGAACGCCTCCTCCAGGCGGGTCTGGACCAGGTGCTTCCCGGCGGCTTTGAGGTTCGCAGCGCGGGAACCCGTGCCCTGGTGGGCGATCCCGTCCAGCCGCTCTCCGCGGACATCATCCACACCTTTGGCGGGACAGCGGAGGACTTCGCGGCGCGCCAACTGACGGGCAAGATCCTCCGGAACGTGGACCTGGTCCTCACCATGACCTCCGGCCACCGGGGTGAGGTGCTCCAGCTCGATGCCTCGCTGCTGAAGCGCACCTTCACCATCCGCGAGTTCGCCAGGATGCTCGATGTCCTGGAGGAGCGGGAAGGCCAGGCACCTCCGGCGGCGGGCCTCAACGGTGAGCGGCTCGCGGCCAACACCAGGCTCTGGCGCAAGCTCCCGGCGCGCGCGGCATCGGTCCGGCATCTCGCACTGGCCCCCGACGCCGCGGACAACGACGTCGTGGACCCCTACCGCCGCAGCGCCGATTACTACCGGCAGATGGAAGACGAGCTGGCCCCGGCGATCATCTCCATCCTGCGTTTCGCCCGGCTCAACGCGCCCGCTTAAGGCGGCCGGCCGCCGTCGTTCTCACGGACGGCTTTTGGTGATACCTTCCGATCATGAAATCCCGGAACAGTCCGGGAGCCGGGGCCAACGGCGACCCCGCTCCGGGTGCCGACGGCGGCACCAAACCCAAACGGCCCATACGCAACGTTGTGCTGGCAGCGGTGCTCGGGATTGCCCTCGTGGCGGGCGCCTTCCTGGTCAGCCTGGCCCAGGTCTGGAACAACCAGACCGCCAAGACAGAGATCAGCGCGGCCCCCGAAAGCCCCACGCAGACAGCAACCGCCAAGCCCTCCCCCACCAAGAAGCCTGCGCCCAAACCGCTGAAACCGCCGGCGCCGGCCAAGCTGCCCATGAACATCCTGCTGATCGGCAGCGACCACCGCAGGGGTGATCCCGCCTTGCCCAGCGGCCTGCCAAACCAGCGCGCTGATGTCCTCATGCTGGTGCATCTGTCCGGCGACGGAAAACAGGCCTACGGGATCTCGCTCATGCGCGACCTCTGGGTCTCAATCCCCGGCTACGGCGAAGCCAAGATCAACGCCTCGCTCGAGCAGGGCGGAATCCCGCTGGCCGTGAGGACCGTGGAATCCCTGTTCGGGCAGAAGATCCACCACGCCGTCATGATGGACTTCGAAGGCTTCAGGGGCATCACCGAGGCGCTCGGCGGCGTGGACGTCAACAATCCGCAGGCCTTCACCTCAACGCACGACACGCGCCAGCACTTCCCGGCCGGCGTGAACCGGCTCAAGGGCCAGCGCGCGCTCGAGTTCGTCCGCGAACGCTACGCGTTTACCGACGGCGACTACCGCCGGGTCGCGAACCAGCAGCTGTTCCTGCGCTCCACCCTGGCCAAACTGCTTTCCGCCCGGACCCTGGCCAACCCGGTGACGCTGTATAAGCTGGTCAACACAGCGTCGAAGTACATCACGGTGGACAAGGGACTGAACGCGGCGGGGCTGGCCAGCCTCGCGTACAGCCTGCGGAACGTCAGGATGCAGGACGCGGTGTTTTTCACGCTTCCGACGGCGGGCACCGGGTTCAGCACGGACGGCCAGTCGATCGTGGTGCAGGACCCCTCCGCTGTGGCCGCAGTGGGGGCGGCGCTCGGGAGGGACCGGCTGGGGCAGTACGCCGCGACGCTGGGGAAGTGACGCTCTTGGAGCGCCGATCGTGAGGGGTAGCCAGTGAATAAGCTGATCTGGGTCATCGCAATTGTTGCGGTGCTGTTTTTCATCGTGGGCGCCGCCGTGGAGGCCGTGTCCTTCCTGCTGTGGCTGGCGCCCGTCCTCCTGCTGGCGGCCCTGCTGGTGTTCTTCGTCAACCGGTCGGGCGGCAAACGCATCCCCTAAACGCGTCCTCACCTCCTGCCGCCTTTCTCCCAACGCTCTCTCAGATCCCGTCGCCTTTTGGCCAACGCGTCCGCACAGGTGATAGAGCGTTTCCCGTTTGGCAGCAGGATGTGAGGGAGCGTTTGGCTCGAGGCGACTAAATCTGAGGACGCGTCTGAGGTTCCGGGCGGGTGATTACTCTGCTGACATTCCGGGTAAGGCACTAGTAACGTGAAAATTCGCAGGCCTAGCCCAAACGGGAGTGCAATCGTGGGACAGAACGGAACCTCCGCTGACGGAACGCACAAGGATGCCCCGGTGCCCGCTGCCTGGACAGCCGGCGCCGTGGAGCTCATCCTGATCCGGCACGGCGAGAGCCAGGGCAACGTGGCCGCCACCGACGCCACTGTTTCCGGCGCGGAGGTGATCGCCGTCCCGGCCCGTGATGCCGACGTCGAGCTTTCCTCCACGGGACGGGAGCAGGTAACTGCCCTGGGACGCGCCCTGGCGGCGGTCCCCGAGGACCGGCGGCCCGACGTCGTCATCTCCTCCCCCTACATGCGCGCCTACCAGACGGCCGAGATCGCTGTGGAGACGGCGGGCTGGCCCGTCCCCGTCCGCTCGGACGAGCGCCTCCGCGACCGTGAGCTGGGCATTCTGGACATGCTCACGGCCTTTGGCGTGGAAACCCGGCTCCCCGAGGAGGCAGAACGACGGCGGTGGCTCGGCAAATTCTATTACCGGCCGCCGGGCGGGGAATCCTGGGCGGACGTGGCGCTGCGGCTCCGCTCTGTGATCGGCGAACTGAACGCGCTCGGCAGCGGCCACCGGGTCATGCTGGTGTGCCATGACGCCGTGGTCATGCTGTTCCGGTACATCCTTGAGGGCATGTCTGAACGGGAGCTCCTTGACGTGGCGGCCAGCAACCCGGTCCTGAACGCCTCGCTGACCCGCTATGTCCGGCCGGAGGGCGTGGGCCCGTGGACGCTGGAAAGCTTCAACGTGGCCCACCACCTCATAGAGCAGGGCGTCGAAGTGACCGAACACGCGGGGGATGCCAATGTCCACCCGCGCTGAGGCCTCCAACGCTGCCCCCAATGCTTCCGCCGACAATGCCGGCACCCTGATCACTCCGACGCTCCTGCGAAGCTGGCCGCTGCCGTCGGCCGGCGCGGACAAGTACTCCCGCGGCGCGGTGCTGGTGGTCGGCGGCGGCCGCCGCACGCCGGGCGCCACATTGCTCGCCGGCACGGCCGTGCTTCGGGCCGGGGCCGGGCGGGTGACTTTGGCAGTCGCCGAATCGGTGGCGGTCCAACTGGCCGTGACGCTGCCCGAGGCGGGGGTGATCGGACTGCCCGAAGCTCCGGGCGGCTCGGTGGGCGACGCCGGACTCGAGGATCTGCTCGGGGATTATGATTCTGCGGATGCGGTGCTGATCGGCCCGGGACTGGATGACATCGGCAAGACCGAGGCGCTGCTGCGGGGACTGCTCCGGCATGACTCCTCCCGGGATTCCGGTGATGCGCCGGCCCTGGTGCTCGATGCCTATGCCCTGGGCGCACTCCCCCGGCTGGTCGACGAACTCGGTCCCTGGGCTGGCCGGCTGATCCTCACACCCAACCCCACCGAAGCGGGAATCCTGCTTGGCCGGGATACGGAAGATCTGGCGGCGGACGCCGTCGAAATCGCCCGGAAGTACGGGGCAGTGGTGAGCTGCCAGGGCGTGATTGCCGGGCCTCCCGGCGCCGGCAATCCGGACGGCGGAAACCCCGACGGCGGCTCTCCGGACAGTGGATCCCCCGCCTCCGGGAACCATTGGGAGATCACCACCGGCTACGGCGGGCTGGGAACCTCGGGCAGCGGCGACATCCTGGCGGGCGCCATCGCAGGGCTCCGGGCCCGGGGAACCAGCGACGCGCAGGCTGCATGCTGGGGGACGCATCTTCATGCAGTGGCAGGCGACAGACTGGCCAGCCGGGTGGGCAGCCTCGGCTATCTGGCGAGGGAACTAGCGGACGAACTGCCGCGGCTCATGATGGAGCTGGCCACGTAGGCAAGAGGTGCCGCCAGCGGATCACTTCATCGACTTCAGCATGGACCGGAGCGATGCGGCAGCCATGGTGGCTGCGGCCTGCGGCTCGGCGCGGCCAGCTGCGACGTCGCCGACGGCCCTGGCTATGGGCAGTTCTGTCATCGCAGCTCCGGCAAGCTCCCCGTGGCCCTCGACGATCCCCCAGCGCTCCAGGTCGTTGGCGCCCTGCAGCAGGGTGGAGAGAACGTCCCTGGCATAAACGCTGCCGAGCCGTTCGGTCCGGCCGGCCGCAACGGGCGTGGACATCCAGGCCTCGGCGTATTCGGCCGGGTTTGCAGTGCTGCCCGAGCGCACCGGAATGCGCTCCTCCGGGGCAATGGCGAGCCAGTCAGCATAGCCGCCGGTCAGGAAGTACTCCACGAAGCGGCGGGCAGGTTCGGCGTCCGAATCAGCCGTGACAGTCCACGAGACCACTTCACCGAAGTGTGCCGGCCGTTCCCCGTCCGGGCCCTGGAGACCGGCGACCACTCCGGTATTCCGTGCCAGGAACAGCGGGTCCTTGATGCATTCCGCGCAGCCGGGCCGGGCATCGGTCCGGGTACCGGCCAGCTCATCCAGCATGTTCGTGGGCCAGATCGCCATGGCTGCCTTGCCGGCGAAGTAGGCGGACCGCACGGAGTCAATGTCCTGTATGCCGGGCATGGAATAGTTCTTGAGCAGGTCACGGTAGAAGCGCAGGGCCGCAATGCACTGGGGGCTGTCGAAGGTGATGCCTCCCTTGGCGTCCACCATCTCGCAGCCGTTACCCTGCGCAACGTGCTCAAACGACTGCTGCGTGAACGCCTGGCCTGTCTTGTTGGCCGCAACTATTCCGGCGAGCGCCGGGGAATCCAGCGTCCTGGCCGCGGCTACAAGGTCCGCGTATGTCCGGGGCGCCTTCAGCCCGGCCTTCGTGAAGAGATCCTTGCGGTAATAGACCAACTGGTGCCAGGCGGAGCCCGGAACGGCCAACTGCTGGCCGTTGTGGCGGGTCAGTTCAAGCGCCCGGGCGGACCACGTCTGTTCCCCGAGGCTCTGTACGATGGCCGCGTTGGCCGCGGAGTTGATGTGGCCGGAGGCCGCCATGGTCCGGACCTGCCCCAGCGACAGGGAAGCCATCACGTCGGGAAGGTCTCCGGAGGCGGCTGAAGACGCCATGACCTGGTTGAAGCGGTGCGAAGGAACGCCCACGAGGTCGGCTTTCACCCCGGTGGCGGCGGTGAAATCCTCGATGACGGCGCGGAGCTTGGCCATCCGGTCCGGAAGCGTCTCGGTAGTCCAGACGGTGATGTTGTGGTGGTCGATATCCGGGGCAGGCCCGGGCGGCTGGCCTTTGCCGGGCGTACAGGACACGAGAAAGGCCGCCGCCAAGGAGACTACCGCTAGAACAGCCGCCCTGACTTGGCCTCTGGTCCTATTCACTTGGCACTCCTGCCATACGTGTCCGCAGTACGGAGGCACGCGGGGCGTCAACCCCGTACAACTAGGAGACCTGTGTGATAAGCGTAGCCAATAGGTTCCCGGCTGTCAGCAGGGCCTGCCTGACCCGGAAAATGAATGCCCACATGAAGGGACGGCCTCCGCTCGTTGAGCCGGAGGCCGTCCGCGAGAGGATCCGGACGCTGCTGCCGTGCGCTGTCTGGCGCGGTGGCGTGCTCCCGGGCTAACCGCCCCTCTGGCAGCCAAATTGAAGCCCCGGGTCCTCCCGTTCACTGCCGGCCGCGTGGGCTGGCTGTAGATGTTTTATAGCACCGGCACCACACCGCCACAAGGGTGCAGTTGCGGGTATTTTCCTTCCGGAGTTGGCGCCGTCGGGACGGGAAAACGGGAGCTGACGACGGCGGGCGGCCGGCTGTTCCTGCGGCTCCCCGCCGGCTTGGGGTGCTATTGCTAGGCCCGTCTGGCCGGGAGTATTTTAAGCGTGGGATTGAGCTCAAGCAGCAGGGCGCCGATGCCCCCTAACCAGGAGCGCGTCAATGACGACCATCTCCAACGCCCACCTGCCCGGCGAAGCGCAGCGTCCCTCCGGCGACCCCCTGTGGTGTTCGCAGTGCCAGACGGATGAACATCTGATCGTCGAATCGATCGAGGCCCTTCATCCCCCTCAGGACGGCGTCGTCGACGTTTCCTACACCTGCGTGGAATGCGACCACTTCTACGCCCACGCCGCCGGTGTCCATGACGTGGCGGGTGTGCTGAACCGCCACGGCCAGGTGATGGGGGTGCTGCAGTTCGGCGGCGAGTACTTCCACTGCGGTACCCCGATGGCTTCGCTCAGTTCGGGGACCAGCAGCATCTACGGTTCGGAGCTCGGCCACTACCCGACCATCCACGACGTCCACTTGCCCACCCGGCTGCTGCGTTGCGGCTGCGGATTCCAAATGGAAGTGCCCGACTGAACAAGAGCCCCGCACAAGGGCTCGACAGAAAACCCCGGAATGAGGAGAACGGCAATGTCCATCCTGGCTCGCGACATCATGACCGGCGGGGCCGAGTGCATCGGCGTCAACGAAACCCTGGAGCAGGCTGCCAGGAAGATGAAGGACCTCGACGTCGGTTCGCTACCGATCTGCGGGGAGGACAACCGGCTCAAGGGGATGCTCACAGACCGGGACATTGTGGTCCGCTGCCTGGCCGAGGGCGGCGACCCCAAGAGCACCACGGCGGGCGATCTCGCTGCCGGCAAACCCGTGACAATTGGCGCCGACGACACGATTGAAGAAGCTATCCGAACCATGCAGCAGCACCAGGTGCGCAGGCTGCCGGTGATTGACGGCCACGACCTGGTCGGGATGCTCAGCCAGGCCGACATTGCCAGGAATTACCCGGAAGACCGGGTGGGTGAACTCGTGGAGTTCATCTCCTACTGAGCGTCCCCAGGCGGGGCGTCCCTTAATCGGGCGTCCCTTAATCGGGCGCCCGGTGCCGCAGCTCCGGCATCGGCTGAATCCGGATCGGCTGCCTCGGTCGGCGAGAACTGCGCGTCCGGATACACCTGCTCGGGACGGTCGCCGTAATAGCGGGCCAGCCAGCGGCAGAGGCCGTCCAGGCCGGGCAACAGCACACGTTCAGTGACGTTGGCCTGGTCAAGGTGGTTCCGGATGGCCCACTTCAGCTCCGCCGGAAACACCACCTTGCGGTAGAGCTCGGGGTGCCCTGCCAGCCAGTCTGCCAACGACGCCTCCGGATCAGTCATGATCGAGAAGACGGCCGACTGGTTGACGATCCGGTCATCCAACGACGGCGGTTCGAAGAACAGCGGGACGCCGGCGCCGTCGTCGGACCTGTATTCATCAAAAGCTTCCAGCGACCCGGCGGCAGCAGTGAGGATTTCGGTGGTGAACAGGCCGTGGCCCAGCGGCTCCACGTGGGTCCGCAGGCCCGGCGGCAGGAGCTCGTGCGCCGCCACGTAATCGACGCACCAGATCACGCCGGGACGGCCGTAGCCCCGCGGATTCGAGGTGGCGAAGTGCAGGGCGACGTACGGGGAAAACGTCCAGTCGAGCAGGCGAGTTGGCAGTCCGTGGTGCTGCGCAACGCTCAGCCAGTTCCACAGCGAATCCCCGGGGGTGGCATCCCGGTGGGCGTACTTCTTGAAGTTGCGCAGCAGATGCTGCTCCAGGCCGCCGGCGGCTTCGGCCTGCAGCCTGGCCAATCCGGTCTCCAGCGGATACTCGTCCGAGGACAGGCCGCGGTACGCGATGTTGATGCGGTACTTCGCCTCTGACGGCTGCCACTGGTCCTGCGTCAGGGCAAAGATCAGCTGCTGAAGATCTTCAACGTGGACTTCCTGTCCGTTTCCCACGAGACCGCCTTTTGGACTGGAGCCGCATAAATTACCAAGGGCACTTATCTTTAGATACTAATCATGCTTACTATATTCATGCCAGCACCGGACAACCGCAGGAGAATTTATGCGCAGGCTGTTTGCTACTCTCGCCGCCCTAGTTGCCATCGCCGGCGCCGCGCTTTCGCTCGCTGCACCGTCCCATGCGGGACCTTCCGCCGCGGCTGCAACGAAGGCCCACACTGTGACGGTTCACCCTGTGACCGCGCACTTGGTCCCCGTGCAAGCGGGGACGTCCGATGCGGCCGGAACGCCGGCGCCCACCGGTACGTCGTCGCCGTCCGCAACCCCGTCCGAGCCTCCCGCCAATCCAGGCACTGGAGAACCGGCCGAATCGGAAGCCAACCGCCTCAACTGGGCCCCGTATGTCATCGGGGCGGTGCTGATCGTCACCGCTCTCATCGTCTTTGTTTGGCGACGCCGCCGCGGAAACAAAACCATGGTTTAGGCGCCGCCGAAAACGGGCTTCCTGAATAGGCACCAGTCACTATCCGTTCCACCCAATTCCATTTGAAGGAGTAGTCGCCATGACCACCATGGGCAGCGCGGCCGGTGCAAGGTCCCGGCTGCAAAGGGCCGCCCAGGCCGTAGGGGCAGTCTTCCTGCTCGTCGGCATCCTCGGGTTCATTCCCGGAATCACCACGAACTACGCGGCTCTGGGAATGGCCGGGCCCGCGTCCGACGCCCTGCTGCTGGGCGTCTTCCAGGTGTCGATCCTGCATAACATCGTCCACCTGCTCTTTGGCGTGGCCGGACTTCTCATGGCACGGACGCCGGGGCAGGCACGGAGCTACCTGCTGTACGGCGGGATCATCTACCTGGTCCTGTGGCTGTACGGCCTGCTGATTGGGCACGAGACCGCTGCGAACTTTGTTCCGGTCAACACGGCCGATAACTGGCTGCACTTCCTGCTGGGTGTCGGCATGGTCGGTCTGGCCCTGATGCTGTCCCGTGACACCCGGAGGGTCCACGGTCCCGCCACGGGCCATTAACCGGTAAACCTTTTGCGGGGGTGCCGCAGGCGCTATCCTGATGCCGTCGGTTCTGTGAACCGCTCACGGTCCTGCCGGCACCCTCGCACCAAACGGGGCGTTGAAGCGCGATGCCGGGGAGTGGCAGACGATGACCGCATATCAGCAACCAGTAAGCATCACCACTGAGGCTCCCAGGGTTGTGCCCCGCCGAAAAGGCAACATGGTGGTCAGGTGGGTCACCACAACCGACCACAAGACCATCGGGTATCTGTACCTGATTACCTCCTTCGTGTTCTTCTGCCTCGGCGGCGTGATGGCCCTGCTCATCCGCGCCGAACTCTTCGAGCCAGGCATGCAGGTCCTGGTGACAAAAGAGCAGTACAACCAGATGTTCACCATGCACGGCACGGTCATGCTGCTGATGTTCGCCACCCCCCTGTTCGCCGGGTTCACCAATGTGATCATGCCGCTGCAGATCGGCGCCCCGGACGTGGCGTTCCCCCGGCTGAACGCGCTGGCCTACTGGTTCTTCCTGTTCGGATCAACCATCGCCGTATCCGGCTTCATCACGCCGCAGGGGTCCGCAGCCTTCGGCTGGACGGTCTACGCGCCGCTCAACAACACCACCTTCACACCGGGAATTGGCGGCGACCTGTGGGTCTTTGGCCTGGCGCTATCCGGCTTCGGCACCATCCTCGGCGCCGTCAACTTCATCACCACCATCATCTGCATGCGCGCCCCCGGCATGACCATGTGGCGCATGCCGATCTTCACATGGAACACCTTGATCACCTCGGTGCTGGTGCTGATGGCGTTCCCGCCGCTGGCGGCCGCGCTCTTCGCCGTCGGAGCGGACCGCCGCTTCGGCGCCCACATTTACGACCCCGAAAACGGCGGGGCCCTGCTGTTCCAACACCTGTTCTGGTTCTTCGGCCACCCCGAGGTGTACATCATCGCGCTGCCGTTCTTCGGCATCGTTTCCGAGATCTTCCCGGTCTTCAGCCGCAAGCCGATCTTCGGCTACAAGGGCCTGGTCTACGCCACCATTGCCATCGCTGCCCTGTCGGCCACAGTCTGGGCGCACCACATGTACGTCACCGGTTCCGTGCTGCTGCCGTTCTTCGCACTCATGACCATGTTCATCGCCGTCCCCACCGGAGTGAAATTCTTCAACTGGATCGGCACCATGTGGGGCGGCTCGCTGACGTTCGAGACCCCGATGCTGTGGAGCATCGGCTTCCTCATCACGTTCCTCTTCGGCGGCCTGACGGGCATCATCCTGGCCTCCCCGCCGCTGGACTTCCACGTCTCCGACTCCTACTTCGTGGTGGCACACTTCCACTACGTGGTGTTCGGCACCGTGGTGTTCGCGATGTTCGCAGGCTTCTACTTCTGGTGGCCGAAGTGGACGGGCAAGATGCTCAACGAGCGCCTCGGCAAGATCCACTTCTGGATGCTGCTCGTGGGCTTCCACGGCACCTTCCTGATCCAGCACTGGCTCGGCGTTGAAGGCATGCCCCGCCGCTACGCGGACTACATGCCGCAGGACAACTTCACGGCCATGAACCAGTTCTCCACCTTTGGCTCCTTCCTCCTGGGCGCCTCGCTGATTCCGTTCTTCTGGAACGTGTTCATCACGGCCCGCAGCAAGGAGAAGGTGGAGGTGGACGATCCCTGGGGCTTCGGCGCCTCCCTGGAGTGGGCCACGTCCTGCCCGCCGCCGCGGCACAATTTCACATCCCTGCCGCGCATCCGCTCCGAGCGTCCGTCCCTGGACCTGCACCATCCAGAACTGCGCGTCCGCGAACACGACGCCGTGCACAGCACTGCTGCCGACGTTCTGGGTGCGGCGGACATTGGCGAGCGCGACGTGCGCAGCCCGAGCCCGGACGAGTAGCGCCAGCCGGCCGGCTTCCACACGCACTGAGGCCCCGGACTCCAAAGGGAGTCCGGGGCCTCAGTGCGTGTTCACTTCAGATAAATATGCAAACCCCTAGGCAGCCGCTGCCACCGGGAAGCGGCGCGCTCCGGCGCCCGTGCCGGCGTGGGCCGGAGCCAGGACGCGGACGTTGCATTCGGACTGCTGCGGATCAATGGAACGCGGCAGGTGGTGCGTTTTGGAGCATTCCTGCAGCTGCTCGAGTGCGACGGGCTCCACGCGGGCGTGGCTGACATCGACGACGAGCTGCAGGCCCTGGCGAAGGTGGTTGGCGCGCTTCATAACGACGTAAAGAGCTTGGATGCTTTGGGCGGTTACGTGACCCTGGGCGGCGACCTGAGCCTCACCACAGTCGAGATCCACGCGGACCAGTACCTTGAGCTTCTGGTTCAAAACTTCTCCCCTCATGCGCGGCCGCGACGCTGCGACCGGGTATAACCCTAGCGTGCATGTGACTCAGGTAACAGGGAAATTCCAAATGTTTCAGAAATGGGACTTTCAGGACTTATCGGCCGGGCCGGGGACGCGCGCCTGGTCCGCAGACACTGCGGACGGTCCGCGGACATGCGAATGGCCCGGGGACGCGTGGGTTCAGCGTCCCCGGGCCATTTTGGTCTCCTTCGACCGTTCGACGGCGGCGCAGAGTCCGGGGGCCGCCGGCTCCGGGTGGGGCCGGCTAACTCCTGGTCGGGTCTGGCCGCAGCGGCTCGGGACCGGGGTCGGGCACCGGCAGCGGGCCTGGCGGTTCGGGCGTGGGAATGGGGTTCGGCGGTGCGGGGCGGGACGGGTCCGGCCGCATGGGATCGGGACCGGGCTCCGGCGGGAACGGCTCTGGCTCGTGGACTGGCGGAATGGTCATGCTTCCCCCTCGAAGGCTCTTGTGGGTTCCTTATTGCTGACGCGAGTTCAGCATACGCCCGGCGCCGGAACGGGGACAGGGGCCGGGAAGGGCGTCCGCGACGCGTAAGAAAGCCGCCCTCTCCCCCGGCAGCGGACTCCCCCGGTAGCGAACGGCGGCCCAAATGTCAGGGCGGCTCTATATATTGAGGGAATGACCCACACTTCCGTGCAGCAACCCGCAAGTTCCCCCGCCGCTGCCATGCCCGGGCCGCCCGTGGCCAAGCGGGTGCCCACCCAGCGCACGCACCACGGGGACACCTTCGTGGACCAGTACGAATGGCTGCGGGACAAGGAGTCCGAGGAGGTCGTGGCACACCTGAAGGCAGAAAACGCCTACCAGGAAGCCCTCACAGCCCACCAGGAACCGCTGCGCGAGGCCATCTTCCAGGAGATCAAGGGCCGGACCAAAGAGACAGACCTGTCCGTTCCCAACCGCAAGGACGGCTGGTGGTACTTCAGCCGCTCCGTCGAAGGGAAGGAATACGGCATCCAGTGCCGGGTCCGCGCCCAAAACACGGGCAACCCGGTGGCGGACTGGACCCCGCCGGCGGTGGAGGCCGGCGTCGAAATCCCCGGCGAGGAGGTCCTGCTGGACGGCAACGTCGAGGCTGAAGGCAAGCCGTTCTTCTCCGTGGGCGGCACGGCCGTCACCATCGACGGAAACCTTTACGCGTACGCGGTGGACAACGCGGGCGACGAGCGGTTCACGCTGCGGATCAAGGACCTGCGGACCGGCGAACTGCTGCCGGATGTCATCGAGAACGTCTTCTACGGGGTGTCCTTCTCCCCGGACGGCACCCGCATTTTCTACACGGTGGTGGATGACTCCTGGCGGCCGTATCAGGTGAAGTCCCACGTCCTGGGCACTCCTGTCGCCGACGATGAGGTGGTTTACCAGGAGGACGACGCCGCCATGTGGCTGGGCTTTGAGCTCTCCGCAGACCGCCGTTACCTCGTGCTGGGCATCGGCTGCTCTGAGTACAGCGAGACGCGCCTGCTGCGCTTTGACGATCCCACCGGCGGCCTCTCCACGGTGATTTCCCGCAATGAGCGCGTGCTCTACGAGGCCGAACCGTTCCTGCTCGAGGGCCCCGACGGCCAGAAGACCGAACGCATCCTCCTCACCCACAACCGCAACGCCGTGAACTCAATGGTTTCGCTGGTGGACCCTGCCGAGCTGTCCAAGCCGCTGTCCGAGCAGCAGTGGACCACCGTCGTCGAACATTCCGACGACGTCCGGGTCAACGGGGCGGGGGTCACCGCCACCCACCTCGTGGTCTCGATCCGGAAGGACACCATTGAGCGGGTCCAGGTGATGGGGCTGTCCGGGCTGGGAACCGCTTCGCAGCAGGCTCCGGTGGAACCGGCGTTTGACGAGGAGCTGTACACCGCAGGGGTTGGCGGTTCCGACTATGAGGCGCCCGTGATCCGGCTCGGCTACACCTCCTACTTCACGCCCTCGCGTGTGTACGACTTCGTCCTGCCCACCCCCGAGCAGCCCGCCGGGGAACTGCTGCTCCGCAAGGAAAGCCCCGTGCTGGGCGGCTACGATTCCGCGGACTATGTGGCCACCCGGGAATGGGCAGTGGCCGCCGACGGCACCCGTATCCCGCTGTCGGTACTGCGGCATAGGTCCGTCAACCAGGACTCGACGGCGGCAGGCCTGGTCTACGGCTACGGCTCCTATGAGCTGAGCATGGACCCGGGCTTCGGCATCGCACGGCTTTCCCTGCTGGACCGCGGAATCGTGTTTGTCATCGCGCACATCCGCGGCGGCGGGGAACTCGGCCGGCATTGGTACGAGGACGGCAAAAAGCTCAGCAAGAAAAACACGTTCACGGACTTCATCGCCGCCACCGATTGGCTGGCCCAGTCCGGGTGGGTGGCGCCGGACCGGATTGCCGCGCTGGGCGGCTCCGCCGGCGGCCTGCTCATGGGTGCCGTGGCCAACCTCGCCCCGGAGAAATACGCCGCGGTCGTGGCGCAGGTTCCGTTCGTGGATCCCCTCACCAGCATCCTGGATCCGGAACTGCCGCTGTCGGCCCTCGAATGGGAGGAATGGGGCAACCCCATCACCGATCCCGAGGTGTACCGGTACATGAAGTCCTACACACCCTACGAGAACGTCCGCGAGGTCGCTTACCCGAAGATCGCTGCGGTCACGTCCTTCAATGACACCCGGGTGCTCTACGTGGAGCCGGCCAAGTGGGTGCAGGAACTGCGCAACAAAACCACGGGCAGCGAACCCATCCTGATGAAGATCGAGATGGACGGCGGCCACGGTGGGGCTTCCGGCCGCTACGTGCAGTGGCGGGAGCGCGCCTGGGACTACGGTTTCATCGCCGATTCGCTGGGTGCCACGGAACTGCTGCCCGGCGCCGGGCTCAAGTAGGCCATCGACTGCTCCGTAAAGGCCCTTTTGAACACTCAGAAGGGCCGTTACGGAGCATTCGACGGGGTTTCGCACCGATTTGCCAAATTCGGCCACCTGCCCGCCCGGGTCAGCGGCCTTCCTTGGTAATGCGCCGGAACGAACAGGCAACGGCGACAACGGCAGGACAGTACCGGTGCCAGGCGCCGGGCTCAAATAAACCATCGATTGCTCCGTAGGTGACCTTTTGACGCCTAATAAGGGCACCTACGGAGCAATCGATTGGGACTTGGGAAAGAACGACGGCGGCTCTCTCCCGTAACGCTGCCGGGACTGAACCGAACTGTGCTCCGGGCAACATATATTTGAATGATGCTCCCGGCGCTCAAGAAATACCTGCTGCTCCCGAAACTGGTGAAGCTGTCCTCCAACGCGCCGAAGGACCCGCGCGTAGCCTGGGACCAGTACTGGGGCAACGTCAGGGCGACCGGGGCCGGCGGCGACGTGCTCTGGGATTCCGGCAGCGACCACGAGCTGCAGGCATATCTGGAGCACCTGACGCGGCAGCTGGACCCCAGCCTTCCGCTCGTCGACGTCGGATGCGGCAGCGGTGTCTTCACCCGTGCCCTTGCCCCCTACTTTCCGCATGTCCTGGGGGTGGACGTGTCAGCAAACGCCGTTGCCCGCGCAGCCGCGGAATCAGATGGAGCGGAGCAGGTCACCTACATCGCGGCCGACATGACAGCACCCGCTGGCGTCCGCGCCGTGACCGATGCCCTGGCTGGGGCCGGGTTCCCCGGCGAAGCCAACATCTTCATCCGGGGCGTCCTGCATGTACTCAAGAAGCCGGCGCAGGCGGCCCTCGCCGGCCAGCTGCATCCGCTCGTGGGCAGGCGGGGCCGTGTGTTCCTGGCCGAAACCAACTTCTGCGGGAACCCGGTCCAGTACGTCAGCCATCTCGGAGCCACCCTGCAGTCCATCCCCGGGCCGCTTGAGAGGGCCATCCGCGGGCTACCCATGCCCGGCCGTTTCGGCGCCGAACAGCGCAGGCGGGCGTTTCCCGAGGCCAGCTGGGACCTGGTGGAAGACGGTCCGGTGACCCTTGAGACCCGGCCCCTCACATCCGCCGACCGCCCGGAACAGATCCCGGGCTACTTCGCCGTGCTCCAGGCCCGCTGAAAGGGAAGGGCCCGCTGAACTGAAGGCCCGCTGAACCGAGAGGCCCCGGGACCGAAGACCGGCCGGGAACTACCGGGCCTTCAGCCAGGAGAGCGCCTCGGTCCGGTCCGTGAAGAACCTCGTGGGGCACGGGGTTTTGTTGATGCCCAGGATGAAGTTGGCAAGCACCCGGTCCACCGGCGATGAACCCAGCAGCGCAATCCTCGAGGCCTGGCAGGGGCGGCCAAACACAGCACGGGCTCCGCGGCTCACATCGGCGGTGGTGGCCATATCCACGATCATCGGATGCCGGCTCTCGCCGCAGAGCACGTTCACCTGCTCCATGGCAGCCTCGGCGTCCGCCTCGGTAATGCTGGCGTCCCTCGCCCACGTCAGCCGCAGCACGCCTTCGGCATCCAATTGCAAGTCGAACAGCGTGTTGCGTCCGGTGCTGTTGGAATTCAATTCAAACCTCCGCGGTGGGCTAGCGTGGACAAGTATCACGGTACATCCCTCCGGGACGCGGCCCAGATCTGCCTACTGATAATGTGAGTCCAAAGTCACGGTAGCCTCAACAGGCACTCGCAACACAGGGGGCACATGGTCCAGGCACCGGCGGAGTATTCCTCCGCACCTCGCGAGGCGGTGGTCGCGCTCACTCATGCCGCACGCCTGGACGCGGTGGCGTCTGTCCTAGAAGACGCCGGCTTCACCGTCCGCAAGGCGCCCGACGCCGGCTCCCTCGCCGGGGAGCTGGAAGGCGGGCAGGCCGCCGTCGTCCTTCTTGATGCGGCCCTCACGGACGGGTACCGGTGGGAAGGCACCCCAGTGCTGCTCCTCGTGGACCTGGCCGGCGACTTCGACCTTGCCCGTCTTGAACTGTGGGGCATCGCCGACTACATCTCCCACGACGCGCCGGCCCGGGAACTCACCCGTCGGGTGGAAACCCTCATTGGCCGGGCCCGGGAACGGCGTCGCATCCGGGCGGAAGCCGAGTTCCTGCGCGAGAGCCTCCGTAACGTCTCCGCCGCCATCCGCGGCACCAACAGCCCCCAGCAGATGGCCAGCCACCTGGTGCGCGGCTTTGGCGAATCCCTCGGCGTGGACCACGTCTGGTTCACCACGTTCCAGGATTCCCGCGTGCCGCGGATCAGCGCTCAATGGTCGCTGCCCGGCCACGCCAAACTGCCGGACACGCTCGGCACCCTTGAGGACGCGGCCCGGGAACAGACCACCTCGCTGTGGTCGGCCGCCGAAGCCCTGGCGGTTCCGGACCACCACACCGTTCCTGACTACCCGACGGTGCCGGACCACCAGACGGTGCCGGAGCACCAGTCTGACCAGTCGGCCGCCCTGGCCGAGGGACTGCTGAAATGGTCCGGCCTGGGCTCCGTCCGCGCCTCGGTCGCCCTGCCCGTGGGTGAAGGCGAGTCCGCGCTGGGAATCATCTGGATTGCACAGCTGGACAAGGCACGCGACTGGACCAGGGCCGAAATCGCCCTCATCCAGCATGTGGCCGGCAACCTCGCCCATAGCCTCATCCAGGGCCACCTGATCAGCGCGCAGCTCCAGGTGCTGCAGCAGCTTCGCGAGCTGGACAAGGCCAAGACAGACTTCCTGGCCACGGTCAACCACGAACTCCGAACGCCCCTGACCTCCATCACGGCCTACCTGGACATGATCCGTGACGGCGCAGGAGGCCCCGTTCCCCACGGCATCGAATCCATGATGGAGGTCATCTCCAGGAACTCGGACCGCCTCCGGAGGATGATCGAGGACATGCTCACGGTCTCCCAGCAGGACACCTCCGGCAACCTGAACCTGAAGCAGGTGGAGCTCGGCCAGGTCCTGCGGATCGTGGTGGCCGCGCTGCGCCCGCTGGCGGATTCCCGGAACGTGGCCATCACCGGCGCCGATTCGCACGAGGACGTGAAGGTCCTGGCAGACGAAGCCCAGCTGGAGCAGGTATTCACCAACATCGTGGCCAACGCCATCAAGTTCACCCCGAACGGCGGCCGGATCAGCATCAGCTTCATGACCGCCACGTCCCAGGCCGGCAGCCCCTGCTCCGTCGTCAAGGTCACGGACACCGGCGTCGGGATTCCGGAGCAGGAAATCGCGCAGGTGTTCACCCGTTTCTACCGGGCGTCCAACGCTTCCTCCGCGGCCATTCCGGGCAGCGGGCTCGGCCTGGCGATCGCCCACGACATCGTCCGGCGCCATGGCGGTTCACTGGACCTGTCCTCCGCGCTGGGCCAGGGAACCACCGTTGCGGTGCAGCTCCCCGTGGACGGTCCCCCGGCGGATGAAACGGACGACGACGAGGCCGGCGGCGACGACGCGGCCATCTCACCGCAAACGGACTGATCCCAAGCGAAAACCGCCCCGGACCTGCGGCCCGGGGCGGTTTTCGTAATTCTGGCTGCCTACTGCCGCCTTAGCTGGGCCACCAGCCGACGGAGGCGTAGTTGGTTTCAGCCTTCGAGGAAGAAGAGGTGGTATCGCCCTTCGGTGCAGCGTTTGCAGGAGCAGCGAAACCTGCCACTGCAAGGATGCCGGTCATAACGAGTGTTGCGGCAAGTTTCTTCATCCGCTGTCCCTTTCATTGTTTATGGCTGTGAAGCGAATCGCGTATTACGGGCGACAGTATACGGTCATCGGATCAAGGTTTAATCAAGTCATTTCCTGTCAATTCCACAGGATTGGCCTTGTTTTTCCGCCACTGTCTTGCCTTGGCCGTAATACAGGGAGTTAGCCCCCGGGCCGCACCGTCCACGGGGCGGATTATGGATAATGGGGGCATGCCCATGCAGCGTGACTTGTCCCCCTTCGTGATTGCAGAGTTGGCCGCGCGCGAAAGCTGGAAGCGCCGGGACTACGCCGCGGGATATATGGAAGCCGGTCACGCCGCCGAATTGGCGCGGGAGGCAGGCGACGAGCTGCGCTGGTGGAAGATGGTCCTGCTACAGGCCGAATGCCTGCGCGACCGGGGCGCCATGCAGGAGTGCCAGCAGCTGGCCGCCGGACTTTCAGCCCATCCCGTTGCGCATTCCGCTCCCGACCTGGGCGCCCGGGCCGCCATTCTGCTCGCGCATTCGCTGCAGGGCCTCGGCCGGCTCCCCGAAGCGGTGGATGCCGCTTCCACCGCCACCCGGCTCGTGGCCGGCGACTTTGAGAACGTCTATCTTCACATCCAGGCCCAGCAGGCCCTGATCGCCGCCCTGGCCGAAAGCGGCCGGCACGAAGATGCCTGGCAGGAGTGCCTGGACCTGGAGTCGCTGCTCACCGACCACGTGGACGAGGACACAGCCGGCAAGTCCTACTGGGTGATCGGCAACGTCGCGTTCCTCAGCAACCGGGTCAACGAAGGTGGCCACTACCACGACCTCGCTGCGGGCAAACTCTCGCCCTCGCAGGACGTCGACCTGTGGGCCCGCTTCAACCGCGGATCCGCAGAAATGCGCCTCCAGGCCAAGCTGTCTGACGCCGCAACGCTGCGCTGCATCGAACGTGCCGAACTCGCTACCGAGGTGGTGGGCGGCAGCGAACGGGACATCCTGGAGATGTCCCTGGTCCGTGCGCACTGGTACTACCTCACCGGGGACATGGAGTCGGCAATCAGCCTCCTGACCCCGCTCCGCACCAAGTTCCCCATCCTCGCCACCCAGACGGCGGCGGAGGGCACCTTCATCCTGGGCAAGGCCCTCATGGCGCAGGGACACGAGACGGAATCCCTGCAGATGCTTGACGAGGCCGTTACGCTGTTCGATACAGCTGCTGCACCGGAGCGTAGCGCCACCGTCCGTGGTTTTATCGCCTCAAAGGAGCGTTCGGACCGGCGCCAACAGCAATTTCTCCAGGGGGGGTAATGCCAGAAGCGACAGTGTTTCCCGGTGCGGCACCGCTGCAGCCGGAGTCCCCGGCGAGCCCGGCTCCCGCGCCCGTCGTCGCCTTCACCGTGCTGCCCGACCTCGCCGTCAAGGCGGTCCTGCCCCGCGGCGCGGACCTGGACGAGAACGCGGCCAGCCAACTGTACCGCCGCCTTGGGGAGCTGGCCGGGGACCGGAGGGTCGCCGTCGTTCTTGAATTGACCGGTGTGCAGTCCGTGACCCGTGCGGCGCGGGCCGCCTATGCGGCGATCCCCTCGGTGTCCGCCTGGGCGATCCTGGGCGAATCCCCGGTGGACAGGCTGCTGGGGCACTTTCTGCTGGGCGGCGAATTTAGCTCGGTGCCGGCCCGGTACTTCACCGACGAAAATGATGCCCTCGACTGGTTGAGCCACCTTGACGATGTTCTCTAACGACGATCCCCGGCTCGGGAAGCTGCTGGACGGCATCGTCCGCCTGGCGGCCGGGGAACTCCATTCGCGCATTGAAATTTCCGAGGCCCGGGACGAACTGGACGCGGTGATCATGGGCGTCAACCTGCTCGCCGAGGACCTGCAAATCATCTACCAGGAGCTCGAGGAACGCGTGGAAACACGCACGCGGATGCTCAATGCGGCACACAAAGAGCTCCAGCAGATGGCGCTCACCGATTCCCTGACCGGACTCTACAACCGCTCGGCGCTGGTCAGCGCCGTCAACTCGGCACAGGCGGAAGCGGCCGACGGCGGGCTGCCGCCGGCGCTGCTGCTGCTGGATCTTGACGCCTTCAAGAGCATCAACGATTCCTACGGCCACTCGATGGGCGACCAGGTGCTGGCCGCGGTGGGTGCCCGGATCCGTTCGTGCGTGCGCGACGAAGACATGGTGGCCCGGCTGGGCGGCGACGAGTTCGCCGTCCTGCTGCCTGCCACCACGCCGGCCAGGGCGGCCGCCGTCGCAAACCGGATCCTGGACTCCCTCAACGGGACGCTGGAGGTGGACGGCAAGACCATCCGCTGCGGAGCGAGCCTGGGCCTGCGGATTGCCGATCCCGGCGAAACCTCCGAGGAACTGCTCATGGAGGCGGACATCGCCATGTACGCCTCCAAGGCCGACGCCCGCAACAAGCTGCGGGTGTTCGAGCCCGCCATGCTCCATGCCCGGCAGCTCCGCAACCAGCTGGTCGGGGAACTGCGCGAGGCCATCGCCACCTCGCAGCTGGTGCTGTACTACCAGCCGGTGATCGAGCTTGCCTCGGGAAAGATCGAGGGCGTGGAGGCCCTTGTCCGCTGGAAACACCCCACGCGCGGCCTGATCATGCCGGACGAATTCATCCCCATCGCCGAGGAAACGGGACTCATTTCGGAGCTCGGCAACTGGGTGCTGAGGAACTCTGTGGAGCAGCTGCGGCGCTGGCGGAATTCCCCGGAGACCGGCCGCCATAATTTCGACATGCGCATCAACGTCTCGGCGGCGGACCTGCAGCGGCTGGAGTTCGTCGAGGACGTCCGGGACGCGCTCACCGCCGCGGACCTCGAGCCCGGGCTGCTGGTCCTCGAGCTGACGGAGAGCGACATCATCAAGGGCAACGAGCTCGACAGGTACACGCTCGCCAGCCTGCGGAAGCTCGGCGTGGGCCTGGAAATCGACGACTTCGGCACCGGCTATTCCTCGATCAGCTACCTGCGGCGGCTGCCCGTGGACCGCGTCAAGGTGGACCGGACACTGCTCACGGCACTCGGCAGCGACCCCGCGCAGCCTACACTGATCGCGGCCATCCTCCAGCTCATCCGGGCCTGCGGACTAGAGGCCGTGTGGGAAGGCGTGGAAAACGCGGAGCAGGCCGAGCACCTGCGGAACACCGGCTGCATCAGCGGACAGGGCTACTACTTCAGCCGTCCCCTCCCCGCGGCCGAATTCACCGAACGCCTCGCGTCGCAGGACGTCTGGCCCGGCTGATTCCCATCCGTTGCTCCGTAGATGCCGTTTTGCGGGCTCATAAGGGCATCTACGGAGCACTCGACGGGATTAACCCCCGACGACGGCGGCTGTTGCCTCGGCGATGGCACGCTCCTCGTCCGTGGGCACCACCAGCACGGGAATGGCGGAGGCCTCGGTGGAAATCACGCGGGGTTCCTTGGACCGCTGGCTGTTCAGGCCGGCGTCGAGCTCGATGCCCAGCGCTCCCAGCCTCTCCCCCACCAGGGAACGGAACTGGTGCGAGTTCTCGCCGATCCCGGCCGTGAACACCAATGCCCTGGCCCCGCCGACCGCCACGTGGTAGCCGCCGATGTACTTGGCCAGCCGGTAGGACGTGACCGCCAAGGCCATAGCGGCACGGGAATCGCCGGACTCGGCCGCTTCCACCACCGAGCGCATGTCGTTGTTGCCGGCGAGCGCCTTCAGCCCGGAGTCGCGGTTCAGCATCGAGTCGACGTCCTCCGCGTTCCAGCCGGTGCGGGCCAGGAACACCAGGATGGACGGGTCCAGATCGCCGGAGCGGGTACCCATGACCAGGCCCTCCAGCGGAGTGAAGCCCATCGAGGTGTCCACGGATTTGCCGCCGCGGATCGCCGTGACGGAGGCACCGTTGCCGAGGTGGGCGATCACGCCGTCGAGCTCCTCCACCGGGATGTCCAGCAGCGCGGCAGCACGGTTGGTGACGTATTCGTGCGAGGTCCCGTGGAAGCCGTACCGGCGGATCCCGTGGTTGGTGTAGAGGTCGTCGGGAACGGCGTAGCGCCAGGCGTGCTCGGGCAGGCTGCGGTGGAAGGCGGTGTCGAAGACGGCCACCTGGGGCATGTCCGGCCACTTCCTGGTGATGGCGCGGATGCCCAGCACGTTGGCGGGATTGTGCAGCGGCGCGAGCGGATTGAGCCGCTCGATGGCACGGGTGATCTCGTTGTCGATCAGCACGGGCTCGCCGAAGCGCTCGCCGCCGTGCACCACCCGGTGTCCCACAGCGTCCAGCTCCCGGTCCCCCAGCACGTCGTGGATGGCCGCGTCCACCTGTTCGAGGGCTTCGGCGTGGTCCGCCGGCCCCACCACCTCGCCGTCGCCCTGGCCGCCGTTGGACACGCCGATCCGCTCGATCAGCCCTTCGGTCAGGACGCTGCCCTCGGCAACATCGCGCACCTGGTACTTGAGCGAGGACGAGCCGGAGTTGATGACGAGCACGAGCATGGGGCCTCCTAAGCCTTGGCTGCTGAAACGGCGGACGGTTCCGAAGTGGACGGTTCTGCGGCAGAGAGGTCCGTGGCGGACGCTTCCGGCGCGCCGCCGGCCGGGCTCTGCGCCTGGATGGCGGTGATGGCCACCGTGTTCACGATGTCCTCCACGGTGCAGCCGCGGGAGAGGTCGTTGACGGGCTTGCGCAGCCCCTGCAGGACGGGCCCGACGGCGACCGCTCCGGAGCTCTGCTGCACCGCCTTGTACGTGTTGTTGCCGGTGTTCAGGTCCGGGAAGATGAACACCGTCGCCTGCCCCGCGACGGACGAGCCGGGCATCTTGGACTCGGCGATGGAGGCGTCCACGGCGGCGTCGTACTGGATGGGGCCTTCGACGGCGAGGTCCGGGCGGCGCTCCCTGACCAGGTCGGTGGCCTGCCGGACTTCCTCCACCGCCTCGCCGGAGCCGGAACCGCCGGTGGAGTAGGACAGCATGGCAACCCGGGGCTCCACCCCGAACTGGCCGGCGGTCTCGGCCGAGGCCAGCGCGATGTCCGCGAGCTGCTCCACATTGGGGTCCGGGTTCACGGCACAGTCGCCGTACACGAGCACACGGTCCGGCATGAGCATGAGGAACACCGAGGAAACGATCTTCACGCCGTCCCGGGTCTTCACGAACTCCAAGGCCGGGCGGATCGTGTGGGCCGTGGTGTGCGCGGCGCCGGAGACCATGCCGTCCACCACGCCCAGCTGGACCATCATGGTGCCGAAGTAGCTTTCGTCCTGCATGACCTCCAGCGCCCGGGCCAGGTCCACGCCCTTGTGCGCCCGCAGCTCCGCGTACCTGGCGGCAAAGTCCTGGCGCAGCTCAGAGGTTGCGGGGTCCACGATGTTGATGCCGGCGAGGTCGATGCCCCGGCTCGCGGCGAGCTCCCTGACGTCCGCCTCGCGGCCCAGCAGGGTCAGATCGCAGACGTCGCGGCGGTGCAGGATTTCGGCGGCCTTCAGGATCCGGATGTCCTTGCCCTCCGGCAGCACGATGTGGCGGCGCTGCGAGCGGGCGCGTTCGATGAGGTCGTGCAGGAAGCGCAGCGGCGTCATCCGTTCGGCGCGGGGCAGGTGCAGGCGCTCGAGCATCTCGGCCTCGTCCACCTGCCGGGACCACAGGCCCAGCGCGGACGCCACCTTGCGCCGGTGGCCGCTCCAGATCTCGCTGCGCACCTCCGAGACGCGCCGGGCGGTGGTGTAGGTGTCATCCTCCGTGGCGAATACCGGGAACGGGGCGGAGGCCAGGAGCGGGTAGATGTTGGCGTCCGGGGCCAGGCCGCCGGTGAGAATCAGCCCGGACGGGACCGGGAACTCGGGCGAGAACGACGACGCCAGGCATGCCACCATCACGTCTGCCCGGTCGCCCGGCACGATCACCAGCGCACCGTCGTCGAGCACGTTCAGGAAGTTGCCCACATTCATGGCGGCGACCTTGACGTCCCGGACGTCCCGCTCCATGTCCGCGCGGCCCGCGATCTGCCGCAGCGCCAGGGCCGCGCCCACCTCGCCGGTGGTAGGGCGGGCGATCTCCTCCAGCTCCGGGAAGACGTAAACGGGCCGGCCGGACGCGCCGGGCTTCACGGCGGCGACGATCGCGTCAACGTCCTCCGGGTCGGCCCGGTTCACCATCATGGCCAGCAGCGAGCACTTCTCGGCGGCCAGTTCCTTGCGTGCAACGTCGACGGCGGCGGCTGCCTCCGCCACGCTGCGGCCCTTGGCGCCCACCACCGCCACGACGGGCGCGGCCAGGTTGTTCGCCAGGCGGGCGTTGAGGTCGAATTCGACGGCGGCGTCATGGCCGGTGAGGTCCGTTCCCTCCACGATGATCACGTCGCAGTGCCGGCCCATCTCAGCGAAGATCTCGACGCAGCGGGAATCGATGTCCTCGCGCCTGCCCTCGGCGAGCAGGCCGCGGACCTCGGTGAACGTCAGCCCGCCGCGGCAGCGCCGGTCGTCCAGGTCGAAGCGGGACTTCATCAGTGCCACCATCGGATCCGCGCCGGCGTCGTCTCCGTGGACCACGGGTTTGAAGAAACCAATCCGGTCCGCGTGCCGGTGCAGCGTGTCCGCCAAACCCAGCGCTATGAGCGACTTCCCCGATCCCGGAGTGGTCGCACTGACATATATCCCTTTGGCCATGATCTGTCCTCTGGTTGGAAGCTCCTGCGTGGAACGTACTGCATTGGACGTACCGGTGTACTGAATGGGTGTACTGACTGGGCTGGCCGGAGCCCGCCCTCCCCCATACTTTCACTTGTTGCCGCGCTTCCGGGAGCACACAATGGTGTTGATCGCCACGTCGGCGCATTTTCGCCGTCCCGGACCCGGAGTGGGCCAGCACCCCGGGACCGTCCATCCACAGCAGTGTCCTGACCTGCAGCCTCCTGAACGATGGTGGTACCGATGAACCACGCTGGCCGCGTCTCCGCTCCGTCCGCCGCTTCCCTCCGCCAGCACATCGCTGCCCACCCTGTTACGGCATTTTTGGTCATTGCCATCGCGCTGAGCTGGGTGGCGCTGATACTTTCCGTCGCACTGCTTGGCAACGCGCTCCCCGGCATCCTCGCCGAACTGCTCATCCTGCTGGGAACGGCCGTTCTGGTGACCGCGGCCTCCGAAGGCCGGCCCGGCGTGCGGGCCCTGTTCCGGCAGGCCGTCCGCTGGCGTGTCGGCGCCGGCTGGTACGTGGCGGCGGTCCTGGCGCTACCCGTGCTGACCGTTCTCATCGCATCCGCCACCGGCACCGCCCGCCAGCCGACGGGCGAGTGGGCATCCGTGGCCGGGGCGTACATGCTCAACACAGTGGTGATCGGCGCCCTGCTGGGGAACATCTGGGAGGAGCTGGCCTGGACGGGCGTGGTCCAGCGCCGGCTGATGGAACGCCACGGAATGGCGGGCGGCAGCCTGCTCACGGCCATCCCCTTCGCGCTCATCCACCTCCCGCTGGCCTTTGCGGACAAGGGCTTCACCGGCACACCGTGGCCCGACGTGGCCCTGGCCTGGGGCGTGCTCCTGGTCTTCGCCCCGCTCTTCCGGCTCCTGGTGGGCATCGCCTACCTCGGCACGGGGCAGAGCGTGCTGATCGTGGCCCTGCTCCACGCCTCCTTTAATGCCTCGGAGCAGTCAAAACTTCCAGTGTTCGACGGCGCATGGCAGCAGATTGCCGCGGCCAGCCTTTTGCTGGTGGTCCTGGTGCTGCTGCGGAAATTCCGCGCCCTGTCAGCGGAGTCCGGTCATGGCGCAGCCGTCGCCAGCTGAGCAGCCGTCGCCAGCTGAGCAGCCCATGCGGCCCGGGGCCAAAGTATCCGGCGGCGCCAAAGCGTGGCCGGCCCGCCACCGGCTGGCGCTGTTCTTCGCCCTGGCCTTCGCCATTTCCTGGCTGGCATGGCCGCTGACCCTCCTCAACCCGAACAGCTCGCCGCTGATACCGTTCGGGCCCGCCCTGGCCGCCATCATCACCACCGCCCTGACCGGCGGCAAGGCCGAGCTGATGCGGCTGCTGGGCAAACTGGCGCGGTGGCGCGTGGCCGGCCGCTGGTACGTTTTCGCCGTGGGGCTGCCGTGCCTGCTGGTGACGGTGGCCACCGCGCTCACGGTCTCAGGTGGCGCGCCCGCCCCCGAGCTCGGCCCCAACCCGGGCTGGTTCATGCTGCTCGGCACGTTCGCGTTCACGCTGGTCATCGTGGGCATCTTCGAAGAGCTGGGCTGGCGTGGCTATGCCCTGCCCCTCCTGCAGCGGAACCGGCCGGCCCTCTCTGCTGCGCTGCTCCTCGGGCTGGCATGGGGTGCCTGGCACCTGCCGGAGCTGATCTCGGATCCCACCGGGCAACGGCCGCCGCTGCCGTTCCTGCTGATGATCCTGGCCCAGTCCGTCCTGCTGGCCTGGCTCTACAACAGCAGCGGCAGCGTTCCCGTCTGCATGGTCTTCCACGCCGCCTTCAACACAGCCGGTGCCCTGGTGTTTCCTTCCCTGCTGGGGCCGGACTACCTCACGCTCTGGTGGACCGTGGCACTCCTGCATGTGCTGGCGGCGCTGGTGGTCATCGCCATTGCCGGCCCCATCCGGCTGGCGCGGACCCTTGACACAGACCCCTCCCATGGGATTACCTAATGAACATTCGGTAAATAAAGCTGGAGGCAACGACGCATGGCTGAAACGGCAATCCCTGGTGTGGCGCACCCCATCCTCGAGAACGACTACGCCTCGGAATGGATGGGCATCGAAGTCCTCGCCCTCAGCGACGGCCACGCAACCGTCCGGATGACCCTCCGGCAGGAAATGCTCAACGGCTTCGGCATGGCCCACGGCGGAATGATCTTCGCCTTCGCCGACACCGCCTTCGCCCTCGCCTGCAACCCCGCCTCGCCCGCCGACCCTGACAGCATCACCGTTGCTGCCGGCGTCGACATCAACTTCCTTAAGCCGGCCTACCAGGGCCAGGTGATCACCGCCGTCGCCGACCGCCGCTCCAGCGCCGGGCGCAGCGGCCTGTACGACATCCAGATCTTCGCTGCCGGCCCCGGGACCGAGCCCAGTTCGGGCAAGCCCGGCGAACTCATTGCCGAGTTCCGCGGACGCAGCCGCACCATCCCCAAGAAGTAGGAAGCACACCATGACCCTCCACGCCCCCGAACCCACTGTCACCGCGCCCGCCGACGCCGTCCTCGACCCCGAGGAGACCGTCTCCCGGGATGAGCTGGAGGCGCTCCAGCTCAGCCGGCTCCAGCACACGGTCGCCTACGCCTACGACCGTGTGCCGCTGTACAAGCGCAAGTTCGACGACGCCGGCATCCACCCCTCGGACCTGCGCGAACTGGCCGACCTCGGCAACTTCCCCTTCACCACCAAGGAGGACCTGCGCCAGGAGTACCCGTTTGGCATGTTCGCGGTGCCGCAGAGCGAAGTGGCGCGCGTGCACGCAAGCTCCGGCACCACGGGCCGGCCCACCGTCGTCGGCTACACCAAGCAGGACCTGGCTGACTGGGCAAAACTGGTGGCCCGCTGCCTCCGCGCCTCGGGCGTCCGCCCCGGAATGAAAGTGCACAACGCCTACGGCTACGGCCTTTTCACCGGCGGGCTGGGTGCCCATGCCGGAGCCGAGGCCCTGGGCTGCACCGTCATCCCGATGTCCGGCGGCCAGACCGAGCGCCAGATCCAGCTGATCCAGGACTTCGAGCCGGACGCCATCCTGGCCACGCCCACGTACCTGCTCACCATCGCCGATGCCATGGCACACATGGGAATCGACCCCGCGTCCACCTCGCTGAAGTACGCAGTGCTCGGCGCCGAGCCGTGGACGCAGGAGATGCGCCACGAGCTTGAGGTCACCATGAACATCAAGGCCTGCGACATCTACGGGCTCTCCGAAGTCATGGGCCCGGGCGTCGCCGGCGAATGCGTGGAGACACAGGACGGCAGCCACATCTGGGAGGACCACTTCCGCCCGGAAATCATCGACCCCTTCAACCCCGCACCCGGTAAGGAAAACGTGCTGGGCGACGGCGAGCACGGCGAGCTCGTGTTTACCTCGCTCACCAAGGAAGCCCTGCCGATCATCCGCTACCGCACCAAGGACCTTACCCGGCTGCTCCCCGGCACCGCCCGCCCCGCCCACCGCCGGATGGGGCGCATCACCGGCCGCAGCGACGACATGATCATCCTCCGCGGCGTGAACCTCTTCCCGTCCCAGATCGAGGAAATCGCGCTGCGCATCCCCGAGCTCAGCCCGCACTTCCAGCTCGAGCTCACCCGGCCCGAGGGCCAGCGCATGGACCAGCTGACGGTGAAGATCGAGCGGCGTGACAATGTCACCTCCGAGCAGAGCACGACGGCGGCCCACACCCTGCGCGAGCAGATCAAGATCCACGTGGGTTCTTCGTGCACCGTGAACGTGATGGAGCCCGGATCACTCGAGCGCTCCAACGGCAAGCTGCGCCGCATCTACGACCTGCGCCCGAAGGGGTAGTCCTCCGGGCAGGGCGTCCGATTTGGCAGTCAGGGCGTGATTGACCAGCCGAACATCATGGCGTGGTCCTCGTGGGCAAGGTTGTGGCAGTGCGCCACGTACGGGCCCACGAAGTCCCGGAAGCCGCGGTAGATGATCACCGACTCGCCGGGATCGAGTGCTGCCACGTCCTCCCTCGACGCGTCGTCCGGATGCCCCGGATCACCGCCACGGGTCACGTCTTTGCCGTTTCGCATGACGGTGCGGTGCTCCTCCATGTGCAGGTGGAAGGGATGCACCCAGCCGCCGCCGCCGTTGCGGACCTCCCACAGGTTGAAGCTGCCTTTCCGCTGCTGGGCCAGGGGCGCGCGCCCTGCGGGATTCTTCAGGCTCGCGGCCACCGCCGCCGGGTCGAAAGGCTTGCCGTTGATGAGCCATTCGGTTTCCCCGCCCAGACTGCCGCGCTTCACCTCGAAGATCATGCGGTTGCTCAGCAGGGTCTGCCAGTTGCCCGGCAGCGGCGGCAGCGGCCGGAGCGCCGTAGGGATCCGGCTGTCGTCCGGGGCAGTGTCCCCAATCACGAACTTGAGCACCGGCACCTTGTACTTCGGGTCCGGGGAGAAGCGGGACGAGTTTTCCCACATCCTGCCGTCGGGCATGTTCATGATGTTGGTGAGGTAAATGACGTCGCCCTTGGTGGTGGGCGTGCCGTCCTGGTACCGGGTGAAATCGATGATGACTTCGCGGCGTTTCGAGGGCCAGAGCTCGAACGAATCCCGCTTGACCGGAAGCGGCAGCAGCCCGCCGTCGGACGCGATCTGGGTGAACTGCATGCACTGCTGGCCGTCCGGGATGCGGTACTGGCCCTGGAGTTCGTCATCCACGTAGCCGAGCGATGCCGAGGACTTCGGGCCGAGCGTTGAGCTCATCAGCTTGAACTCGTAAATCCTTGCGACGGAGGCGTCCAGGAACCGGAAGCGGTATTTGCGCCGCTTCACCTCCAGCACGGGGTACGCGGTGCCGTTGACGGCGAAGATGTCGCCCACGAAGCCGTGGTTGGGGAAGTGCTTGTAGAACGTCTTCCCCCACCACTCCGGGTGCTCGGCCGGATTCCTGGCCGCAGGAAACTCCCCCTGCACGTCGTGGATGTCCTTGTGGATGGTGGCGCCGTCATCGAGGCGGATGTCGGAGAACGCCAGCGGGATGTCGTACTTGACGTCGAACGAGCCGTCCGGGTTATTGGTGCGGACGCCGGGCAGCCGCAGGCCCTGGCGCTCGTCGCCCATGTCCATGCCGTTCTTCGGGTCATAGATCGGATACAGGCCCACCATGCCCTTGTAGACGTTGGAGCCGGTGTGGTCCATCGTGTGGTCGTGAAACCAGAAGAAGCTTTGCTTCTCCCGGTCGTCACTGCCGGCGGGCCAGTTCAGGTACAGGTTGTCCACGAACATCTTCGGCAGGAAGCCCCGGCGCTTCGGCCCGGCCACCATGGAGTAGTGCGGGTTGCCGTCGCTTTCCGGTGCGGTGTGTCCGTTATGCAGGTGGGTCAGGAAGGACCAGTCCGGCGAGCCGAAGTCCTGGCGGTCCAGATTCAGCGGGTTCTCGTCCAGGTGGTTTTCGAAGCGGACCAGGACCGGCCTGCCGTATTCGGCGTTGATCATCGGACCGGGGAAGACCCCGTTGAACCCGTAGATCGTGCTGGGTGGGAGATACCGCTTGGTGCCGGCGGGATACTTCTTGCGGTTCGAATCGAAGGATTCCGTGGGCTCGCCGTCGTCGTCAATGGGCAGCACCTGGGACGTCGTGAATGCGTGCGTCCGGACCATGAGGTTGATCTTGTAGACAATCGGGTCCGGATATCCGATCCGGCTTGGCCAGAGCTGGTGCTGCTCGTTGCGCAGCGAGTTTTGCTGTCCCGGTCCGGGGCCCGGCGGGTTGCTCCACGTCTCCACCACTGATTTCGGCACCGGGGCCAGGGCCCTGGGGATAGGCAGCGGGTCCCTGAAAGGCGAGAGGATCAGCGGGCTCGTAGGGTACTTTTCGATGTAGAACAGGGTGTCACTCAGCGCCGTGGACGCGGCGGCGAATGCGCCGTCGGCCGAGAGCAGTCCCCGCTGGGCCAGCAGCGGCGACGCCCAGGTCTGTGCGGCCATGAATGCCGCTCCGGCACCTCCGGCCGCGCCCAAACGGAGCAGTGTGCGGCGGGCGAGGCCGCCGGTGTTTGAAGATTCCTCTGACATGGTCCGCGCCTCCTGGCTTTGGGGGCGCAAGCAAACTCAATCGCCCCGTGAACACATAAGTGGTTCCGAGACCGATTCCAGACCGGGGACCTCCTTGTCCCGCAGTGTCAGCTCTTTCCGCGAATACTCCCCGGCGATTAATGTGGGGTTCCCACCTTGGAAAAAGGCTGGCGGCGGATGGCGCGCACCCTCCGATTTGGGGTCTGGCAAAACCTGGTGATGGGATTACCGAACGTTCATGAGAAAATAGCGGGTATGCCCAGCACAGCAGCCAGTACCGCAGCCCCCACAAAGCGCGGCCGTCCCGGATACGACCAGCAATCCGTTCTGCTGATCGCCGTCGATGTCTTCAACCGCCACGGCTACGATGCCACCTCGATGGGCATCCTCGCCGAAAACCTGGGCATCTCGAAGTCTGCCATCTACCACCATGTGCCATCGAAGGGCGACCTGCTGAAGCTGGCCCTGGACCATGCGCTTGGCGGCCTCGAGGCGATTCTGGACCAGCCGGGGGCCACCTCGGGGGCGGCCGATGCGCGGCTGGAGTTCGTGCTGCGGCAGACCATCGCCGTGCTGGTGGAACGGCTGCCGTTCGTCACCCTGCTGCTGCGGCTGCGCGGCAACACGGACATTGAGCGCAACGCCATGGAACGCCGCCGCGCCTTCGACCACAAGGTGGCCGAGCTCATCTCCGCCGCCCGCGACGAGGGATCCCTGCGCCAGGACATCGACCCGCGCACCGTCACCCGCCTCCTGTTCGGCACCATCAACTCGATCGTCGAATGGTATAAACCCGGGGGCTCCCTCTCGCCGGAACAGCTGGCCAACGACGTCATCAGCATGGCGTTCGAGGGCCTGCACGCCAAGCCCTGACGGGACCGCTAAATAGGCGTTGACGAAGGGCCGGCGCGGTGCCCACGCTGAATGCATGGCCACGAAACTGTCGGAACTTCTGCTCGGTGCATTTTCCGAACTCCGGTACCAGCCCACGTCCAAAAGGGTCCGTGCGGGCATCGACGGAAGCCCCATCGTCGACACCGAAGAGGCGCTCCTGGTGTGGGAGCCGAAGCGCGTCACCCCCGTGTATGCCGTCCCCGAGAAGGACATGCTGGCCCGGCTCGAGCCTCCCTCCGCGGAGGGCGAGGGCGTTGACGAGTACCCGGTCCGTCTGATGGCCGACACACCCCCGGCACTGGATCCGCGGACGGGGTTCAGGCGGCACACGGCGGCGGGCGAGGAGCTCGACGTCGTGGCCTCCGGGTTCCCCGTTCCCCGGGCCGCCTTCCGGCTCTCGGATCCGGACCTGGAAGGGTACGTGGTGCTGGACTTCGGCGCGTTCCACTGGCTTGAGGACCACGAGGAAATCATCGGGCACCCGCGGGACCCGTTCCACCGCGTCGATGTGCGCGCCACGCTGCGGCACATCGAAGTGAAGCTCGACGGCGTGGTGCTGGCTGACACTGTGGGAGCCCAGCTGCTGTACGAGACGCTGCTTCCTGTGCGTTACTACATCCCGTCTGAGGACGTGCGGATGGAATTGCTCGAGGCAAGCCCGCACCGGACCATCTGCCCCTACAAGGGCGAGGCCAGGTACTGGAGCTATCCGGAGTCACCCCGGGGCCGCAACATCGCCTGGGCCTACGATTCCCGGTTCATCGACGCACGGCAGATCCACGGGCTGGTCTGTTTCTTCAACGAGCGGGCCGACGTGTACGTGGACGGCGAGCCGCAGGGCCACCCGCTCACCCCCTGGTCCTGAACCCTCCCTCACCTTTCGCCGCCTCCCTTGGAACCCTTCCTCACCTTTCGCCGCTTCCCCCGCGACCCTTCCTCACCTTTCGCCGCCCAAAACCAAACCCTCCCTCAGCTCGGTGAGGGAGGGTTTGGGAACCTGCAACGGTGCAATGGATCAGAGCTGATATTCAGCCTGCGTTCCGAGGCTTTCGTGCACGCACAGGATGTTGTTTTCGGTGTCCATGAACCAGGCGCACTTCTCGGCGTCGGTCGTACAGATATGGTGGTCGGTCTTCAGGTCGGGGAGGTCATAGTCCTGGAACCGAACGCCCTTGGACTCCATGTCCTGGACGGTCCGTTCAATGTCCGTGACCTCAAAACTCAACGTGGTGTGCTCAGAGTGCTTTCCATCTTTCACAGGCATCAGCTGCAGCATCGGGCCGTCAGCATTGCCGAATAAATCGCTTCCATCCTCCGCCTTGCCACGGTGTGGGAGGCCCAACGTTTCCGCGTAGAATCCGCGGGCGCGGTCCGGATCATCGACAGGCAGGATGGTTGTGGCTGTTCTTAGTGCTAGGTTCATTTCGCCACCTCCTACGGGGGTCATTTTACGCCCGGGAATCCCGGAAAGAACGGGGAATTTTCTGCGCTACGCAGCTGCACTGAGGAGGCGTTCCAGGAAACCCGACAGGATGTGAGGACGCGTCCGGCGGGGGTTACTTCTCCACGAGGGTGAGGACGTCGTAGGTGGCCACGATTTCGTCGTTCTGGTTGGTCAGGACGGCGTCCCAGGCCACCTCGCCGTACTCGTCGGTCTCGCGCGGGGTGATCTTCTTGGCGGTCAGCGTCACCCGGATGGAGTCCCCTGCAGCCACGGGCGTGATGAAGCGCAGGTTCTCCAGTCCGTAGTTGGCCAGGACCGGGCCCGGTGCAGGTTCCACGAACAGCCCGGCGGCCCAGCTGAGCAGCAGGTACCCGTGCGCCACGATGCCCGGGAAGAACGGGTTTGCCTCTGCGGCCTCCTGGTTGGTGTGGGCGTAGAAGGTGTCGCCGGTCGAGTTGGCGAATGCGGAGATGTCCTCCAGCGAGACCTCGCGCAGATTGGACTGGACGGCATCGCCGATGTGCAGGGTCTCCAGTGACTTGCGGAACGGGTGCGTGCCCTCCGTTTCCAGCGTGAAGTTGCGGTCGGCTCCGGTGTGCCAGATCCCCGTCACGGCGGTGAGCATGTTGGGCGAGCCCTGAATGGCGGTCCGCTGCATGTGGTGCATCACCGAGCGGATACCGCCCAGTTCCTCGCCGCCGCCGGCACGTCCCGGCCCGCCGTGGACCAGGTGCGGGACCGGGGAGCCATGGCCGGTGGAGGTGCGCGCGTCCTCGCGGTTCAGCATGAGCACGCGGCCGTGGTGGGCAGCGATTCCGGTGACCAGCTCGCGGGCAACGGACGCATCGTTGGTGCAGACCGAGGCGACCAGCGAGCCGCCGCCGCGGGCGGCGAGGCGGACGGCGTCGGGAATGTCCTTGTACCCGATCACGGAAGACACGGGGCCAAAGGCCTCCAGCGAGTGGACGGGCTCGGCCTCCGCGTCGGACCAGCTGAGCACCACGGGAGACATGAACGCGCCGCCTTCGATGACGCCGGTGGCCCCGTCCGCGCTGGTGACCGACGGCGAATCGAGCGTTCCGTACGCCAGCTCACCGCCGGCGTCGAGCATGGACTGCACGGCGGCCCGGACATCGGCGAGCTGCTCGAGCGAGGCGAGCGCGCCCATGGTGACGCCCTCGGCCCGGGGATCGCCGAGCACCACGCGCTGCTCCACCCGGGCGCCGATGGCGGACACTACGGCGGGCACCATGTCCTGCGGCACGATGGCGCGGCGGATCGCGGTGCACTTCTGCCCGGCCTTGACCGTCATCTCGGTGACCACGGACTTGATGAAGGCATCGAACTCCGGCGTGCCTTCAACGGCGTCCGGGCCCAGGATGGCGGCATTCAGCGAGTCAGTCTCCGACGTGAAACGCACGCCGCCAAGCACCACGTTCGGGTGCGACTTCAGGGACTGTGCTGTGGTCGCCGAGCCCGTGAAAGCCACGAGGTCGCGGTAGTCCAGCACATCCAGCAGCCCGCGCGCCGAGCCGGAAATCAGCTGCAGCGACCCCTTGGGCAGGATGTTGGATTCGATGATGGCCTTCACCACGGCCGCCGCGACGTAGCCCGTGGGCGTGGCGGGCTTGACGATGGTGGGCACGCCGGCGATGAAGGCCGGGGCCAGCTTCTCCAGCATTCCCCAGACCGGGAAGTTGAAGGCGTTGATCTGCACGGCGACGCCGGGAATGCGGGTGTAGATGTGCTCACCGGCAAACGAGCCGTCCTTGGACAGCACCTCCATGGGACCGTCCACTACCACCTGCGCATTGGGCAGCTCGCGCCGGCCCTTCGAGCCGAACGTGAACAGCACGCCGATGCCGCCGTCGATGTCGATCATCGAGTCGATCTTGGTGGCGCCGGTCTGGGCGGAGAATGCGTAGAAATGCTCGCGGCGCGCGTTCAGGTACTGCGCCAGCTCCTTGAGCTTGAGGGCGCGCTGGTGGAAGGTCAGCGCGCCAAGTTCCGTTTGGCCCGTGGTGCGTCCGTAATCGACGACGGCGGCCAGGTCCAGTCCGTCGGTGCTCACCTTGGCCAGGATTTCCCCCGTGCTGGCGTCCCGGACGGCGACAGCGGAAGCCGCAGAGCCGGCGTCGGGGGTCCACCAGGAGTCCTGCACGAAACTGGGGACGGTCTCCACGGTGTCCAGGGTGGCTTCGGGGGCGGCGGCGGTGGTGGTCATCGTTGACGGGTCCTTCCAACGGGGGGACAAATCTGATCCGGCCAGAACATTACTGACCGTCCGTTCGGTAATATGTCTACAGTACATGAATGTGCCCCGCTGCACACTAGGGGCGACTGATAACCGCTTTGGGCGCCAGATGGCCCGACACCAACGACAGGAGAGCACGTGACGCAGGAAGCCCGCGACACCGAACTGGCTGCAGAAGCACCTGCGGGGCCAACGCCCGGGGAGCTGTGGAAGATCACCCTCGGCGAGCTCGACGAGAAGATGGGCGTCAAGATCGTGGAGGAGTCGGTCGATCGCGTCGTGGCGACCATGCCGGTGGAGGGGAACCGGCAGTCGTTCGGCCTGCTGCACGGCGGCGCCTCGCTGGCCGTGGGCGAAGCCGTGGGATCGTGGGCGGCAGTGATTCACGCCAGCACGCTTGGCAAGACCGCCGTCGGGGTGGATGTCTCGGCCACGCACCACCGGTCCGCCCGCGCCGGCCTCATCACCATCACCGCCACCCCCATCCACCTTGGCGGCACCCTCACCACCCACGAGGTGCTGATCACCAACCAGGCGGGCCAGCGGCTGTGCAGCATGCGGATCACCAACCTGCTGCTTGCCCCAAGGACCTGAAGCCGCGCCCACTGACGCCGGCCGACGACGGCTGACGCCGGTGAGGACGGGCCAGCAGGAAGCACCGTGCTGCATCCACCCGACGCACCGCCCCGGCTAGGCTGATCTGGTGACCGAGCCTGGCAGCCTGACACCCACCCTGATCGCGGTGGGCCTCCTGATGGCACTGACGGCGGCCGTCCTCGGCGCTTACCGGGTTCCGCATGCCTTCTCACCGGCTCTCGCCATCCTCCGCGGCGCGGCTCAACTTGCCGCCGTGAGCCTGGTCCTCGGGGCCGTGATCGCCAGCGCCGAGTGGGTGGCCGTGGCGCTGGGCGTCATGTTCACCGTGGCCGCTGTGACCGCCGCACGCCGCCTCGGCTGGTCCTGGCGCCACTTCGCCGTCGTGGCCGGTTCGATGGCCGCCGGAGTCCTCGCGTCGCTGGTCATCGTGTTCGGCACCGGCGCCATCGAGTTCACATCCCGGTTTGTGCTGGCGATCGGCGGAATAGTGGTGGGGAACTCCATGGCGATTGCGGCGCTCGCCGGCCGCAGGTTCAACGAGGCCGTCATCGACCGCTGGGACCAGGTGGAGGGCTGGCTCGCCCTGGGCGCCACGGCCCGGCAGGCGACCCATCAGATGGCGCGCAGCGCCGTGTACTCCGCGCTGATTCCCACCGTGGACCAGACCAAAACGACCGGGCTGGTCACCCTGCCCGGGGCCTTTGTCGGGGCAATCTTCGGCGGGCTGTCGCCGCTGGAGGCAGGCCGGTTCCAGATCGTGGTTCTCGCCTCGATCATGGCCGCCGGGGCCGTCACCGCCATCCTGCTGATCAGCCTGCTGGCCCCGGTCCGTGTCCGGCCCGCTCCGCTCGCATAGGCGGCCGCATAGCCCGTCCCGCCCGCCGTTGACTTTGGCCCGGGCGCTTTATACTCTGACCGCTCCGGGCCACAGGCAGCGGCACTGCTGGACCGGGCATTATCCGCTTCCCGGCAGGTGCAATCATGAGCAGACGTTCCGCACGGGTTGGCGCCGCGCTGGCGGCTGTCCTTCTGATGTTCCTGCTGGTGCGCTGCACCGGGCAGGCGAACCCCTCGGCGACGAACCCTTCGGCGGACAGCACCCACTACTACGTGAGCGCGCTGGGAAGCGACAACAACGTCGGAACGTCCCCCGCTTCGCCCTGGCAGTCCTTGCGAAAAATCAATGAGACGGGTTTCAGGCCCGGCGACTCCATCAGTTTCCGCAAGGGGGACGAGTGGGTCGGCACCGTCACCCTGAACGAAAGCGGCACATCGGCGTCGGCCATCAAACTGGACAGCTACGGCAACGGGAGCCTGCCAACGGTAACCACGCGGGAAGGCGAAAACTGCTTCGAGCTGAACGGCAACTACATCGAGGTGGACGGGCTGCGGGCCACCGACTGCGGGTACGCGGGATTCAACGTCAACGGCGACCACGTCGTGATCAGGAATTCCGAGGCCTCTGACAACACCGCCGGCATCAAGGTGAGCATGGGCTCAAACTTCGGAAAGTACTTCAACAACGTCCTGACGGACAACAACATCATGAACGTCAATACCCGCGGAAGGCAGTGCGGCACTGCAAAGGCAGCCAAATGCAGCGACGATTCCGGTGCCTTCGGCATCCTGATCAACGGCAACGACAACGAGTTCTCCGGCAACACCGTCACCGGTTCCACAGCCTTCTCCCACGACTTCAGCCGTGACGGCAGCGCCTTCGAAATCTATGACGGCAACCGCAACATCATCCACAACAACAAGGCCATCGACAACAACGTTTTTTCCGAGGTCGGACGCTCCGACGGTACCGCCGACGGCAATGTGTTCCGCTACAACCTCGTCCGCTCCTCGTGCCGGTCGGACTGCAGGGAAGCCGCTGGCCTGATCATCCGTGGCCCGAACACCAAATACGGCCCCACGAACAGCACCACCTTCGAATTCAACACGGTGTGGCTGAACGGCAAACATTCCCGCGGCGTGGTCTGCCACGCTTCCTGTCCGTCCTCAACGGTCATCCGGGCCAACATCCTCGTTGCCGTGCGCGACGCCCTCTGGCTGGACGGATCCGGCTGGAGGGAGCAGTCCAACGTCGTCAACGGCCCCAGCAACGTTCCGCTGGACAGCACCTCGACGACGGCTCCCGCAAAATTCGTCCACGCCCCCAAGGACCTCCACCTCGCCGGCGGCAGCCCGGCGATAGACCGGGCGGGCAGCAGCCCGTCCGAGACGGACCTGGACCAGGTGGCCGTTCCGCAGGGCGGTCAATGCTCAGGATCCGGAAAGGCCGACGCCGGCGCCTACGAATACCGGCCGCCTAACTGTTAGCGCGGGGCAGGTCCGCCGACGCCGGTATCTCCGCCAGGTTCTTCCGCCCACCTCGCCGCCGGAAGATAATCAGGTATCCGCTCTGCACACCAATGGAGGTGGTGGATGTGTCTGTTTACACGATGGGTATCTGGCTCGTGAAGCCGGGCCGCGAGGACGACTTCGTGAAGGCCTGGAAGGACATTGCCGACCGCACCCACAGGGAGTACCCCGGCGGGCACGGCCTGCTGATGCGTGACCGCGACGTCCCCAACCGCTTCATCAGTACCGGTCCGTGGGCATCGATCGAGCAGGTGGAACACTGGCGGTCATCGGTGGCCTACACGGAGGGCATGGCGTCGATGCGGGACATGGTTGAGCACTTCGAACCGCACACGCTGGACGAAGCCGCCGTCATCGGCTGAGGCTGCGGCTTAGCGCCTCCTGCGGCGCCGCACCAGGGCCAGCATCACGCCACCGAGCAGCAGAGCCACGCCTGCCCCGGCGGCGGCGAGTGTCAGGCCCGATGCACCTGTATCGGCCAGCGCCATCGGGGACGCATCACCGTCCGGGCCGGCCGCAGGCACGGACCCGGCAGCAGGATGCACGGCCACCACCGTCGGCTGGGGCGCGGGCGCCAGCACCGCGGGCTCGCCGCCCTTCGCCGCTGCCGGCGGGGACGCAGGCGGGGAAGCAGCCGGCAAGCCGCCGCCTCCAGGCGTCCCGGCTCCAGGCGTGCCGGAACCAGGCGTTCCGGAACCGCCTCCAGCCGGAGGTTCAGGTGCTGCGGGCTTCGGTGCGGTTCTGAAGGTGCTTAGTTCGGAGCGGCTGAAGCCGTTCACCGCCTGCGCGGTGAAGCCGTCGGCCGCGGCGGGAGCGCTGAAGGTCCAATTGCACTGGGCATCCACGTCCACGTCGAAGGGTTCGCTGCCCGGGAACGTGACCCGGACCCGGGTTCCCGCCGGAACGTCAGTGGCCGGGGCCGAGGCCAGCCGCCCGGCGATCCGCTGCCCAGCGGCGATGGGCCCAGCCGGCAGGGTTCCGGCCAGGACCGGCTTGTTCAGGAACAGCCTCAGCTGCACGCCCGGGAGGACGGACATGGAATCCTGGAGCGTGGCCGCGACGGCGAAATTCTCGACGGAGTCAGCGGAGTTCCCCGCCGAATGTGTGCCCACGGCGTAGTTCCCGCTAATCCACGGCCCGCCGGAATCACCGCCGCTGGACTCCACCGAGGTGGAGAGGAATCCGCTGAAGGAGCGCAGATCAGCGGGGTCCCCCGAGCCGCCGCCGACGACGTAGATCCCCACCTCGTCCACGGTGCCGCACGACCATCCCGCGGTCCGTCCGGAACGGCACACGGCCTGCCCCACGAACGGCGAGGCCATGCCCACGATCTTCACGGAGCCGGTGCCGAGCCTGGTGGGGTCCGCCCACGTCGCGGTGGCCGGTAGCGGCTCGAGGTCCGCGCGGATGGATTCGATGACGGCGATGTCATTCCCCGGCGTGCCGGGATTCTCCGGATCCGCGACCCACGAATTCCCGGGACCGCCGAACTGGCTGAAGCCGAACGTCCCGAGCCTACCCGTGACCGCGTTGTCCGCCAGGAATCCGCCGGCGGGATCCCCGGCCGGCAGCGTCACCTCGGCGAGCCGCGCGGCGCCGTCGTCGGCACAGTGGCCGGCGGTGAGGACCAGGGGCTCGCCGTCGGGGCTGAACGCGCTGAAGCCGGCGGAACAGACCACCCCGCCGTCGATCCGGTACCCCTGCCCGCCGAAGAAGTCCTCTTCCGGCGCCAGCGGTTCGCCGCTCTCCAGAACCACGTTGGCATACTGCCCCACGAATTCCGACGGCGACAGCCGCCCGCCGCCCGTCTGCTCCACCAATGCCCGGTCCGCCGACGCCGGGGCACGGCTTTCTGCGGGACCGGCACCGTCCGCTTTGCTGCTTTCCGATTCAGTGCTGTCCGGTCCGGTGCTGTTCGGTTCGGTGCTGTCCGGTCCGGTGCTGTCCGGCTCGGCTGCCGGCTGCGGCTCAGCCTGAGGCTCGTTGATCCCGCCCGTACGGATGATGAACCTGCCGTCCGCCTCGGCCACGGCCTGGAGTCCCGCAGGTCCCACGTCGCGGAGGTACGCCTGGTAGAGCTGTTCGACGCTCACGGCACGACGGTCCGTGGGCGCGTCAGGGGTGGCGGCCGCGCCCGGTTTCGAAGCGGCAGCGCCCGGTTCCGAAGCAGCAGGTTCCGAAGCAGCAGGTTCCGCAGCCGCACGTTTCCCCTGCTCCCCCGCGGCGTTGAATTCCTCGAGCGTCATGCCCAGGTCACGCTGCACGGCTTCAGCAAGACCCTCCCCCGATACCCCGCCCGCCGGGGAAACAGGAGAATCCGGGGACGGAACCGCCGGCGAGGACTGTGCGCCGCCAGCCGCCGCCGCCGTCGTACTTTCCAGGGCGGCAGAAGCCGGTGCCGCGGCGAGCGTGCTGCCCAGCGCCACGGCGGCCGTGAGGGCGAGCGCGCGCCGGAGCGCGGTGCCGGAAACGGGTGAAGTCACAGGGCTAACCTAGCGCCCAGGGCTGCGAGCACTGCATCCAGCTCGGGCCCGGTGACACCGTGCCGCAGCAGGAACTCCCGGGTCCTCAGCCGGCGCACAAAGTCCAGAACCGTAGCGCCCCGGGTTTCCAGGAGCGGGGCGAGGGTTTCCTCGTCCAAGTAGCGTTCGTGCGGATGCGGCGGCCACAGGGTCCGGTGGCGCTCGTTGATGCTGCGCATGGCGGCCTGGTAGCTCGCCACAATCTCGGAATCACTTGCGCCTGCAAGGTCCTGCAACATGGCGGCGATCATGCCGCTGCGGTCCCTGCCGGCTGAACAGTGGATCACGACGCCCCCCGGCGCAGCAGCCACGGCTTTGAACACGGCGGCGAGCCTGTCCGGGAAGAGGCGTGCGTTGGCTGCGTAGTGCGCCGGATCGTTCAGGTAGGGGTCGCACAGTGCCTTGAACTCAGGGTTTTCCGGGTCCTCGGTGGGGGCAAGCACCAAATCGAACGCGGCGAGCGCCTCGCCCACTTCCGGGTCACTGGGCCGGCGCTGCCGTTCGCCGGGGTTCCGGAGGTCGATGATGGTGCGGATCCCGTCCCGGTAGGCTTCCTGCCAGCCTGCCGCCGTAACCCATTCGCGCCGCCCCATCCGGTAGACGGAGCCGGCCACAAGCCAGGCGTTCACCGCCCCGTCCCAGCCGATCTGTCCCCTCGCGTCCACGGAGCCAGCTAACCACACCTTCCCCGGTGGCCGCACGGGTTCCGGGGCAGGCGTTGACGGCGGGCGTACCCTTGGGACATGGCGCTGCTCCCGGGCCTGCTCATAGATGGGGATTCTGATGACAGTTAGACAGCCTTTACGACGACGGATCACCCGCCTTTCCGGCGTCCTCGCGGCCTTGGTTTTGGCTGGCCTGACCCCCGCCCCGGCTTCCGCGGACCGGTTCGATTCCTATGTGGCACTCGGAGATTCCTTTGCCGCAGGCCAGGGCGCCGGTTCGTACCTGGATACCTGCTTCAGGAGCGGCCTCGGCTATCCGTCGCTGCTGGACGCGGAGCGCAAGATTGGCCTAACCGGGAATGCGGCCTGCAGCGGCGCCACCACCGGCAGTGTGCGGAACAGCCAGATCGCCGTGCTCAGCAAAAAAGTGGACCTGGTGACCGTAACCGCGGGCGGCAATGACCTGGACTCGGTCGGCGCGCTGGTGATCTGTGCGGCGGACCCCGGGCAGGCGTGCACGGAGGCGCTGGCCCAGCGGGCGGCTGTCCTGCAGACTGCCCTGGCCAGCCCTGGGACGAGCCCCTTCTTCCAGGATCTGCTGGGAATGCTGAACGACATCAAGGCCACGGCACCGCGAGCCGACATCTACGTCGCCGGGTACCCGCTGCTGTTCGAGCCCGGCGCCGGCCCGGCCGCTGATCCTATAAACGGGCTGACGCAGCAGCTGAATGCCGTCATTGCTGCAGCAGCGCGCCAGGCAGACGGCGGGCGCGCGAAGGTTCACTTCGTGGACGTGTCGCAGGCGTTCGCCGGCCACGGCATCGGTTCCGCACAGCCGTGGATCGTCGGCCTGCCGCCGGCCTGCGGGGCCTCTGCAACGTGCGGGACGTCGGTGGCGGACATCTTCCACCCCACGGCCGACGGCTACACCAGAGGCTACGCCGCGTCCATCACCGCAGCCCTCGGCTAGTTGCCCCGCCGTGGCTAGGCTGGTGTCATGATCACAGTCTCGGGCACTGTTGGTTCCACCCTGCCGGCGCGGACTGCGTTCGCCTACCTGTCCGCCTTCGAACACACGAGTGAGTGGGACCCGGGCACGCCGGTGATGGACAAGCTGACCGAGGGACCCGTCGCCGTCGGCCACCGCTACCATGCGGAGGCGGTGTTCCGCGGCAAACGCCAGCCCATCGAGTACGAGGTGGTCGAACTGTTCGACAACCACATCAAGCTCCGGGGCGAACACCGGAACCTCGTGGCTTTTGACTCGATCGATGTCCGCTCGCTCAGCTCCGGTTCCGAGGTCGTGTACAACGCGCAGTTCAGGATCAACTGGCCTTACAAGCTGCTGCAGCCGTTCCTCACGCCGCAGTTCATGAAGCTCCGCAACCCGGCCCTGAACGGGCTCCGGCAGAAACTCGAATCGCTGTAGCCGTCCGCAAGCCAGCACAGGAGGACACCGTGAGCAGCCAAAACCCCGATCCCCTCGAAGACCACATCACCGGACTGGAACCCGGCGGCGGAGTGCCGCCCGGGGAAACACCTCCGGCTGAAGGCTCCACCGGCGGACCGCAGGGGCACGACGAGGGAGGACCGCCGCGCGGAACCCAGGTGGCAGTCCTGGTGGCACTCGGCATCCTGGTGCTGTTTTGCCTGCTGTTCTTCGTCGGCTACATCGTCGGCCTGTTGTAGGCGGCGGCCGGGTGCCCGTGCGTTCGCACGGGCAGCCCGGCTTCCTCCCGGTTCCAGCCCGTCAGTCCGTCCAGTCGAAGAACCCCTTGCCGGTCTTGCGGCCCAGTTCGCCCCGGGCCACCTTGTCCCGCAGGATCCGGGGCGGCGCGAAGCGCTCCCCCAGTGTCGAGTGCAGGTACTCGGCGATGCCCAGGCGGACGTCCAGGCCCACGATGTCGGTGGTCTTCAGCGGCCCGGTGGGGTGCTTGTAGCCGAGCACCATGGCGGCGTCGATGTCCTCCGCGGAGGCCACACCCTCCTCCACCATGCGCATCGCCTCCAGCGCGATTGCCACACCCAGCCGCGAGGACGCGAACCCCGGGGCATCATTAACGACGACGGCGGTCTTGCCCAGCGCTTCCGTCCAGCCTTTCGCCTGGGCCGCCAGCTCCGGTGACGTCTCCCTGGCCACCACCACCTCGATCAGGGTGGAGGCGGGCACGGGGTTGAAGAAATGCAGCCCCACGAAATTGGCCGGCCGCTGCAGCTGTGCGGCGAGGTCGGTGACCGAGAGCGACGACGTGTTGGAAGCCAGGAAGGCATGTGCTGACAGCTGTTCCTCCACTGCTTTCAGGGCACTGACCTTCAGCTCGAAATCCTCCGGAACCGCTTCCACCACCAGGCCGCAGCCGCCGAAGGCGGCGTAGTCGGTGGACGTGCTGAACCGGGCGAGAACCTCCTCCGGGGTCCCGTCCAGGACGCCGCGGGCAGCGGACTTGGCCACGGCATCGGTGACCCGCGTGCTGGCGCCGGCGGCAGCGTCGTCGTCGCGCTCCACCACCACCACAGTGGCGCCCTTGATGAGGAAGGCGTGGGCGATCCCAGCGCCCATGCGGCCGCCGCCGAGGACGCCGACGTGCTGGGGAATGGCGGTCATGACTTGGTCCCGTCTGTGGTGCTGTTCTTTTTGACCGTGCTTTTCCTATCCAGGAAGGCCTGCATCCGGTCGAACTTGGCCTGCGACTCGAACAGGATGCCCTGCGCCAGCTGGTCAATCATCGGGTGCGCCTCGGCCGGGGCATGGAACACGGACTTGGTGATCCGGACGGCCAGGGGGTCCTGCCGGGCAATCCTGTCGGCCAGCCGGTGGGCGGCGTCCATAAGCTCGGCAGGCTCATGAAGTTCGGTGACCAGGTTGACGGCGAGGGCCTCCTCGGCCTTGAGGACCCGGCCTGCCAGCAGGATTTCCTTGGCCACCGGCTCACCCACGAGTTCCTTCAGCCGCCAGCTGGCGCCGGCGGCGGCAAGAATGCCGAGGCCGGTTTCCGGGTTGCCGATCCGCACCGCAGGAGTGCCGATCCGGAAGTCGGCGGCGTATGCCAGTTCGGCGCCGCCGCCCAGGCAGTAGCCGTCCAGCGCGGCGATCACCGGCATGGGCAGCCTGGCAATCCGGACGAAGATGGTGGAGTTGATGCCCTGCAGCGCGTCGTCGCGGCGCCGCTCCCGCAGCTGGGCGATGTCCGCGCCCGAGGCAAAAACGCCTTCCGTGCCGGCGATGATGAGGAGTTTGGGGTCCTTTTCCAGCGCTGCGCACACGGCATGGAGCTCATCCACCATCTGCTGGTCGATGGCGTTGCGGACGTCCGGGCGGTTGAGGAGCACCACCACGCGGTCCTCACGTTCTTCGACAAGGAGGGTGCTGAACTCGCGGGTGCTCAAGTGTCCGTTCGGGCTGGCCTGACCGTTCGCACCGTTCTGGCCGTTCACACTGTTCTGGCCCGGCACTACACTCGCTCCAGCAGCATGGCCGTGCCCTGGCCCACGCCGATGCACATGGTGGCCAGCCCGATCCGCGCGTCCTCGCGCTCCATCCGGCCCAGCAGAGTGATGGCGATCCGGGAGCCGCTGGAACCCAGCGGGTGCCCCAGAGCGATCGCGCCGCCGTCGTTGTTCACGATGTCCGGATCCAGCCCAAGGCGACGCACGGTGGCAAGGGACTGGGTGGCAAAGGCCTCATTAAGTTCGACGGCGCCAAGGTCACCGACGCTGAGCCCGCTCCGCTTGAGCACCTTCTGGGTTGCCGGGACCGGGCCGATGCCCATGATTTCCGGCTCGCAGCCGGCGGACGCGCCGTCGATGATGCGGGCGCGGGGCGTGAGGCCCAGCCGCTCGACCGCTGATTCGGACGCCACGATGATGGCCGAGGCGCCGTCGTTGAGGGAGGAGGAGTTGCCGGCGGTGACCACCGAGCCGCCGGGGACGACGGGGCGGAGGCCCGCCAGGACGTCCATGGAGGTGCCCGCGCGCGGGCCCTCATCCGTGTCGACGACCGTCTCGGCCTTCCGGGTCTTGACCGTCACCGGGACGATCTCGTCCTTGAAGCGGCCCGCCGCAATGGCTGCGAGCGCCCGTTCGTGGGAGCGGACGGCGAAGGCATCGGCGTCCTCGCGGGAGATGTTGTCCACGCGGCCCACCTCCTCGGCGGTTTCGGGCATGGAGTACGTCATCTTGCCGTCGCGGGAGAGCTCGCCCTTCTTGAACAGGGGGTTCACGAAGCGCCAGCCGATGGAGGTGTCGAAGATGTCCCCGGGCTTTGCGAAGGCCGCCTGCGGCTTCTCCTGGACCCAGGGCGCGCGGCTCATGGACTCCACGCCGCCGGCCACCACGATGTCCGCGGCCCCGGCCTTGATCATCTGGCTGGCCATGATGATGGCGCTCAGGCCCGAGGAGCAGAGGCGGTTCACGGTGATGCCCGGGATGTGCAGCGGGAGGCCGGCGAGGATGGTGGCCATGCGGGCCACGTTGCGGTTCTCCTCGCCGGCGCCGTTGGCGTTGCCGAGGATGACCTCATCGATCGCGTCCGGATCCACGCCCGCCCTGGCCACGGCCTCGCGGACCACCAGCGCGGCCAGGTCATCGGGCCGGACCGCCGAGAGCGCTCCGCCGTATCGTCCTACCGGGGTGCGGGCACCGCCGACCAGAAAAGCCTCGACCATGAGAACATCCTTTTCGCAGAAGCTGGGCCGGAAGCGACTAAATTACCGACCGTTCGTTCTATAAAGATTACACGGTGCGGGCAGCCGGTCAACGGGAGTGGAGTTTTTGTCCACTTGTCGCGGGTTATTGGGCCTTGAAGTCATGACAAGTGGACAAAAACTCCTCAGCCCGGGCGTCAGTCCTCGTAGCCGCAGATCGCGGCGACCTTGTCCGCCGAGGGGCTGCTGTCGTCGAAGGTGTAGCCCACCCATTCCCTGGCGAGCCGGCGTGCCAGCTCGAGGCCGATTACGCGCTGGCCCATGCACAGGACCTGGGCGTTGTTGCTGAGCACCGCGCGCTCCACGGAGAAGGAGTCGTGGGCGGTCACGGCCCGGACCCCTTTGACCTTGTTGGCGGCAATCGCCACGCCCAGGCCCGTGCCGCAGACCAGGAGCGCCCGGTCCGCGGCGCCGCTGGCCACCATGCGTGCGGCCTCAACCGCCACGTGCGGATAGGCGGTGTGGCCGTCCGGGCCCACGCCGACATCGACGACGTCCGCCACCAGGCCGTGTGCGGCCAGATCGTTTTTCAGTGCTTCCTTGTATTCGAAGCCGGCGTCATCGCAGCCGACGACTATTCGGAGTTTTTCTGCCATTTGGGTGGGCCTTTCGGGGGTTGGTCAGGGTGGTTGGTCAGGTTGGTCAGGATGGTCAGGAGGCGGGTATCCCGCTGCGCAGACCGGCCAGGTCCCGGACGAGCAGCGCGAACGAGGTGGCGCCCGCATCGGGGGTGCCAACGGATTTTTCTGCCAGCGGGCGGGCACGGCCCAGCTTGGGCCGCAGGGCCGCCGTCGCCTCCGCCTGTTCTGTGGCTACTTCGGCCGCGGCCCGCCAGGCGGCAGCGAAGGAGCTGCCCCGGCCGACGCCGTCGGCGAGCTCGCCGACGAATGGCAGGAGAGCGTCCACGAGGGTCTTGTCCCCCACAGCGGCACGGCCCAGGTCCAGGATCGCGCCGGAAAAGGCCTGGACGGCAGCCACGAAGTCGCCGTCCGTGTAGTCCGCCTTCCCGTCGGTGAGGGACTGGCCCGCCGCTTCGAGGGCGGCTCCCCACAGCACTCCGGAGGTGCCTCCGGCATGCTCCGCCCAGCCCTGGCCGGCCGACTGCAGCAGATAAGCCGCGCCAGCCCCGCCGTCGTACGCCGTGCGGGCAGCCGCAAGAGCGGCGTCAATGCCCTTGACCATGCCGCGGCCATGGTCCCCGTCACCGGCCACAGCATCGATCTCGCCCAGGCGCGCTTCATTCGCATGCAGGCATGCGGCCATGCTTTCGAGGGCATTGAGGGCGGTTCCGGCAAGAACGACGGCGGCCGGGCTCGCTTCCGGGATGGCCCGGGTCTCCCGGACCCCGCCGCCTGTGTCCTGCACGTAGCCGGCTGCAGCCGCGACCGGAGCCCGCTGCTTCCGGAAGGCCGGGGTGTACGCGTCGGCTGTCCAGAACGTCTCGAGCTCGTCATGCAGCCACATCAGCGTCAGCGACACCCCTCCCATGTCCAGGCTGGTGACGAGTTCACCGACTTCGGCGTCCACCACGTCCAGTCCCGCCTCACGCAGCAGCCGGGCCACCGTGCCCCAGAGGAGGAAAAGCTCTTCGTACTTGGTGGTGCCGAGCCCGTTCAGGATGGGTGCCACGCGCCTGCCGGCGCCCTGCGGCGCGGCCTCGAGCAGTGACGTGACCATCAGCTGCGCCAGTTCGGCGGCCGGGGGCATGGCCTGGTCCCGGATGCCCGGTTCCCCGTGAATGCCCAGGCCAAGGCCCAGCTGCCCCTCCGGGACCGTGAACAGCGGCCGCCCGGCCCCCGGCATGGTGCAGCCGGAGAAGGCGACGCCGATGGTCCGGGTGGCAGCGTTGGCGGCACGCCCGGCCCGCTCAACGCCGTCGATGTCCAGCCCGGCCGCCGCTGCGGCGCCGAGCACCTTGAAGACGGAGAAGTCCCCCGCAATGCCCCGGCGCTTGTCCTCCTCGGCTGCGGAGGCGACGTCGTCCGTGACCACCACGATCCGGGTATCGATGCCCTCCTTGCGCAGGCGCTCCGCGGCGATGCCGAAGTTCATGTTGTCCCCGGCGTAGTTGCCGAAGGTCAGGACCACTCCCCGCCCCTGGTGGGCGGCCTTCGCGACCGAGTACACCTGCGCTGCCGACGGCGAGGTAAACACGTTTCCCACGACGGCACCGGTGGCGAATCCGCTGCCCACCAGGCCGGCAAAGGCGGGATAGTGCCCCGAGCCTCCGCCGACGACGACGGCCACCTGCGGTTCGCCGGTGCGCAGCGCCACGGCCCCGCCGGGGACGCCGCGGAGGCGGTCCGCATAGAGGTCAAGGAAGCCGGCGAACTGGTCTTCGGCGAATTCGGCGGGATCGTTGAAAATCCTGGTCATGGGGCTTGCTCCAAAATCTTGATGTCAGGGGTCTTAGTGGTGGCGCGTGCCGGCGCTGTCCTCCGGCACTTTGAGGAAGGTGGTGAGGGCAAAGGCGACGCCGTACAGTGCCACAAACGCCCAGACCACGCCGGCGTTTCCACCCCAGGGGAGGACGGCCGCAACGACCGCTGCGCCGAGGAACGCCGCCCCGCCTGCTGCCGTGGTGTACATCGCCATGGCGGCGCCCTTGCGGTCCGGAGTCAGCGCAGGCATGATCGCGCCCATCGGCACGAAGCCCGCCAGCAGGATTCCAAAGACGACGCCGGCCAGGACGGACAGCCAGTAGCCCCAATCGGAGCCGGGGGCCACCAGGTGCGGCACGTACCACCAGGCGAGCAGGCCCGCTGCCGAGCCGACAACGCCGAACCAGCGGACCGTGCGCTGCCATCCCCACCTGTCGCCGATGGCCCCGAAGACGGCGTTGAAGGAAATGTTGGATGCGTACACGATGACCGTCATCATCAGCCACTGCGTCTGGGACCAGCCAAGTTCACCGCTGATCACGCCGGGCAGGATCACGAACATGCCGTACTGGGGTGCGGTGTTGATGAGCCGGACGATGAAGCCGGTGAGGATCCGCGGTTCCCGCGCCAGGAGGCGGATGCCGCCGGTGAGGACTTCCGCCGTCGACTCGCCCTGGGGGGCGAGCCGCCTGCTGCCGCGCTCCTCCCGGACGCCCAGCCGGGCGATGAGGAAACCGGCCGTAACCAGGCCGATCGAGGCGGCCATGGTCAGCGACTCGCCGGTGTGGCCGCCGCCAAACAGCGGGATGAAGGTCAGCGCAAACAGGGAGCCGAACGTCGGCAGGCCGCCGGTGAACATGACGTAGAACCAGCCCACGGCCGTTCCGTTGCTCTTCCGCGGCGCCACGGTGTTGATCCAGACCAGGAACGCAAAGGCGAACAGCGGATAGCCCAGGCCGCGAAGGAAGTAGCTGGCCATGATGCCGGGAGTAAACCCTGCATTCAGGCTGACCAGGAACAGGATCTCGAACGTGACCCAGGCGGCGAAGCCGAGGGTCATCACGCGGCGCGGTCCCACAAGGTCCGAAAGGGCGCCGGAAAGGTACGAGGCGACCGTCACCGCGACGCCGTACATGGTGATGATGGTGGGGACCAGCATGGCCTGGTTACCGAGGGCCGCGGCCATGTGCGGGGCGATGAAGTTCGACTCGACGCCGTTGCCGGTCATGAAGACCAGGACGCCGAGGAAGCCCCAGCGCAGGGAATGCGGAATGCCGATTCGATCGAGCAGCCGTTCCCGCGAGGGGGCAACGGGCGTTGCAATTGTGGTCATTGGGAAAACGCCTTTGTTTTTGGGGGGATGGGTTCTTCAGGGCCGGCGGGACGCAGGGTCCCGCCGGCCGCTGGGGCGCGGTGTCTGGCGTGCGGCGCTACGCGCGGTGTCTGGCGTGCGGCGCTACGCGCGGTGGCTAGCGTGCGGCGCCGGGAAGGATCGAGACCTTGACGGAAGCGCCGGCGGTGTCGCCCACCAGGTCCAGGGCGTCCTGGAACCTGTCCAGGGGGAACTGGTTGGTGCAGATCTCGTCCATCGGCAGGATGCCTGATTCGATCATTTTGATGGCGGCGGGCCAGCAGTGGGGGCCCAGGTGCGCGCCGCGGACGTCGAGTTCCTTGTCGTCGCTGATGATGGACCAGTCCACGGAAACATCCGAACCGAAGACGGAGTATTCGACGTAGGTGCCAAGCTTTCGCAGCAGGTTTAGCCCCTGGCCCACGGCCGAGGGATGCCCCGTGCCTTCAATGTAGACGTCGGCGCCGTAGCCGTCCGTCATGTCCTTGACCGCCTGCACAGCGTCCTCGCGCCCGACGTTGATGACGACGTCGGCACCGCACTTGCGCGCAAGGGCCAGTTTGTCGTCGGACATGTCCAGGGCGACAACCTTCAGCGGGCTCTTGGCCTTGGCGCCGGCGATCATGCCGAGCCCGATCGGACCGCAGCCTGCGATCACCACGACGTCATTGAACTGGATGTTGGCCCGCTCCACGGCATGCAGGGAGCAGGACAGCGGTTCGGCAAAGGCTGCATGCTGGGGTGCCAGCTCCTTGGAGACCTTGTGCGCCCGGGCGTTGATCGGGACCACCAGGTACTCGGCCATAGCTCCGTTGTAGTTGCGGAAGCCGAACATGTCGTGCGGGCCGCACATCCAGTACTGTCCGCGCTGGCAGTACCGGCATTCCTCGCAGGGCACGATCTGCTCGCAGGCAACGCGGTCGCCAAGTTCCAGGCCATGGTGGGCCAGGGCAGCCGCCCCGCCGCGCACGATGGTGCCGACGAACTCGTGACCGGGCGTGACTTCCTTCTGGGCCCAGGCGGGCCGGTTCTCGTCGCCCCAGAACTTTGCGGCTCCGTGGTAGCACTTGAGGTCGCTGGCACAGACACCAACGGCCTCGACTTTCATGAGCAACTCGTCCTGGCCTGGAACCGGGGTTGCCACCTCTTCAAGCGTGTAGTTTTCCGGCCCATGGCAGATGACTGCCTGCATGACGGCCGGCACAGCGGTATCCGTTGCTGCCTGTTCTTCGTACGTGGTTGTCATGGTTCCCTCCTTGGAACGTGTGACCTGGGTCAATGAATCCAGTGTGGGATTCTGCTGAACAAATGTCAAGAACAAAATTTCCAAGCAGATAATGGTGAGAAATTTTGTTCACGGTCCGCTAGAATGTAGGCATCTGACACGCGATGAGGGGACGGATCCATGCGGGACGCCAACGACGGTCCGGCCGGCACCGGGAGCAAATTTCCGCTGGAGCTGCTGTATCAGGCCGCCAGGATGTACTACCTGGACGATGCCAACCAGATAAAGATCTCCCAGGCGCTGGACGTGTCCCGGCCGACCGTCAGCCGCCTGCTGGCGGAGGCGCGTCGGATCGGCCTGGTCAAAATCGAGGTGGTGAATCCGTCCCGGCACGCCTCCGACTCCCTGGGCAGCGAGCTTTCCGAAGCCCTGTCGCTTCAGAAGGTTTACCTGGCTGACGGCGACCAGTCACACCGGCTCCGGGTCGGGCTGCTCCCCCAGGTATCCGAGGCCATAACGGAGATGGCCCTGGCCCCCGGCGACGTTCTGCTGGCTTCTTCGGGCAGGACCGTATATGAACTCAGCCAGGCCGTGCTGCCAAAGCTTCCCGGCGTGCTGGTTGCCCCCAGCGTGGGGGGCCAGACCGAGCCGGAGCCGTGGTACCAGACCAATGAAATTGCCCGCGCCATGGCAGAACATGCCGGCGCACATCCCGCGTTCCTCTGGACCCAGGCGCTCCCCTCCCCCGAGATGCATCAGTTCCTGCAGCGGGATCCGGACTTCCTTCGGATCCAGCGGCTCTGGGAGTCGGCCAAGGGCGCGCTCCTGGGCGTTGGCGCTCCGCCCACCACCCGGAGCTCCATTTCTCGCTTCATTCCCAAGGACGACGATTCCCTGGCCCGCGCCGTGGGCGACATCTGCCTGAACTTCTTCGACGTCCGAGGAGAACGAGTTGAGTTTCCCGGCAGCGACCGCGTGGTGGCCACACCGCCCGAGATTCTGCACGCGATCCCGCACACGGTCGGCGTTGCCGTCGGAACCGAGAAGGCCAGCAGCATAGTTGGCGGGGCCAGGGGAGGCTACTTCCGGAAGCTGGTCACCGACGCGGTTACCGCCCGGGCAGTCCTGGACTATCTGGCGGCTTAGCCTGAACCTGCCGTGCGCTCCTGCAGCCGGGCCAGCGCATGCATGTGCTCTCTGTTGCTCGGATACAGGCCGCAGTAGGTTCCGTACATCTCCTGGTAGACACCTGAGGCTTCCGGCCGGGGCTCCACATGGCCTGACACCTGCATCCAGTCAGTATCCGGAGCGACGGCTCCGGTTCCCACAGCGGCCAGCAGGGCGTCCCCGTAGCTGGCCCCAATGGTCACCCGGGGAACAACCTGCACCCTGCCGGTGACGTCACTGGCGATCTGGGACCAGAGCCGCGCCTGGAGCCCGCCGCCCACGGCCAGCAGCCGGGACACCGGCTCCCCCGCTTCCTCCACCAGGTCCAGCGTCTGCCGCAGGCCGAGGCAGACGCCCTCTAGCGCCGCCCGGAGGAGGTGGCCGCGCCCGTGCCTCAGTGTCAGGCCTAAGATCATTCCCCGGGCGTCGGGGTCGAGGATGGGGGTCCGTTCACCGGCGAAATAGGGAAGCACCAGCAGGCCTTCGGCGCCGGCGGGCACGTGGGCGGCTTCTTCCAGGAGGTCGGCCATCGGCGCCCCGCCGGTGATCTGCTGCAGCCAGGTCAGGAGGCTTCCCGAGGTGGCCATGCCGCCGGACAGCGACATCGAACGTGGCTCGACGCCGGGAACAGGCCACAGCCTCGGGTGGCTCCTGAACGTTTTGAGCCGCTGCACAAAAAACATGGTGGAGCCGTACATCAGCATGGTGTCCCCCGCCTGCCTGACCCCCACGCTGTGCGCCTCCACCCACGCATCCACCGTTCCTGCGCAGACGGGGGTCCCTGCAGGAATGCCTGTCAGCGCCGCGGCGCCGGGAGTGACCTGGCCGGCTATGTCAGCCGGCCACAGCAGCCGGGGCAGCGGCAGGTGGCCGGCCACGGCGGCAGCCCGGTCCCCGATCCACTCCAGCCGGTGGATGTCGTACAGGGGATCGCACTGGCCGGCCGTGGGGTGGTCCATCACATATTCGCCGGTGAGCCGCTGCACCAGGAATGAACTGCAGGAGTACCAGTACCGTGCGGCAGCAAAGGTCCCGGGCTCATTCCTGGCGATCCAGCGCAGCTTTGGCCCGACCGATTGCGACGACAGCGCCTTTCCGCCGTCAGCCTCGATCCGCCCTGCGCCGAATTCGTCGTTGAGCTCGTCAATTTCCCTGCCGGCCCTGGTGTCCACACCGTAGAGGATGGCCGGCCGCAGGGGCACATGGTTGGCGTCCGTGACGACGAGGCACGGTCCCATGCCACTGACCGCCACCCCGGCAACGCGGCGCGGGTCCTGCCTGGCGAACAGTTCCCCGCAGAGCTGCCGGACTTCTGCCCACCATGTGTTCTCCGCATCGAATTCCACCCAACCCGGCCGCGGCAGCGAGGGAGCGTGGTGCACGGTGGCGGAGTCGAGGATCCTGCCCTCGGACGTGGCCAGCACGGCCTTGCTGCTGCCGGTTCCAATGTCGAGTCCGAGGAACAACCGCCGACCACCTCCCTTGTGGGGCCCGTTGCGGGGCACTGCGGCCATCGTATCCCGCGGCGGCACCGCTGATTTTGTGGAAACTGCCGCCTCAGGCGACTACCATGCCCAAATGCGCCGCAAGCAGCGGTGCCAGGAGCCCCAGCTGGTACTCATCAATCACGACGCCGGCCAGGCTGTCCAGCCCGCTGATGCTCCGGAAGTCGGTGCCGCGGAGGTCGAAGTCCTTCAGCCTGGCGCCGGCGAGCTCCAGGGTGCCGATGGTGCAGTTCTTCAGCGCAACCCGGGCCGCGGTGGCGGAGCCCAGGTCCAGTTCGCTGATGATGCAGTCGCTGATCTGCACGTCCGCGAGCCGCGAGCCCCGCAGGTTCAGGTAATCCAGCTTGCCGCCGTCAATCCGCACCGACTGCCAGCCACTCTCATAAAGCTCCGCCGATCCCCATCTGGGGTTGCTGAAGACGACGTCGTGCATGGTGGAGCGGGCAGCATTGAAGACCGGGGCGTAGGCCTCCCCGATGACACAGTCCCGGAAGGTGGCGCCCCGGAGCTGGGCCTCATTGAAGGAGACCCCGGCAAATTCACATTCTGCGAAGGTGATGCCGCTGAGCTCCAGCCCGTCCGCGGCAGCGCGGCTGTACCGCATCCCGTCATACCGTTCGGCCCGCCGGAAGTCCGGCGCACCCTCATCCCGGAGGCCCTCAAGCCGGACCGGCGCCAGCCTCGGTGCCATGACCTTCAACGCCGCACCTTGGCGCGGCCTGCCCAGGGACATTCCCGCCACTATGGCTGCTCCGCCTTCGCCGCGATTTCGGCGAGGTCCCTTGCCAGGGCCTTGCGCGTCAGGTTCATGCCCATTCGCCCGAAGACAGCAAGCATGAGCCTGCTGACTACCGTGGGCCGGAGGACCTCCGCGCCGAAGGTCAGTCCCAGGTCAGTCCCGCCGTCCCGTTCTTCCAGCGTGAACCGGGTGGTGTAGTCCGCTCCGCCCTGCAGCGCCTTCACCGTTGTGCTGCGCGGCGGATCCGCCTGGGACACCCACATTTCCACGGTCTCACGCCGGCCCATCATGGAGCGCGTCTCCTTCCAGCGGGTGCCTTCGCCGTACGGCCCCTCGCTGACCATCTGGATGGACTCCACCCCGGACAGCGTGGCGGCGGACCCCGGAATATCCGAGATCACCGCCCAGACTTTCTCCGGGCTGGCGTTCACGTGCTGACTCAGGCTGATGCTGTGATCCATGCCCTAGAGCCTAGCCGCGGGCACCGACAATCGGGTGCCGAAAGCCTCCCGCGCGGCGCCGCGACGAAGCACTTCCGCAGAGAAATCGGACACCGACTTGAAATAGTAAGTATGCTTCGTGTTAGGCTGAAATGGCTTTGTCAGATCAACCGGCAACGGAAGGTGGTGCCCCTGATGGGTATCGGAGACAAGATCCAGAATGCTGCAGAGGACTTCGGCGGTAAGGCCAAGGAAGCAGCGGGCAATGCGACGGACAACGACCGCCTGAGGGCAGAAGGCCAGAAGGACCAGGTGGTCGCCGACGCCAAGAAGGTCGGCGAGGACGTCAAGGACGAATTCAAGCGGGATTAGTACACCACCGACAAAACGGCGACGCCGGACTCCCTTGGGGGGAGCCCGGCGTCGCCGTTTTTGTGAACCCCATCGGCTGCTCCGTAAACGCCCTTTTGGCGGGCCTAAAGGGCGTTTACGGAGCAATCGGCGGGAAAATCGACAGCAGGAACTAGCTGAAGAGTTCACTCTTCGGCTGGTTGTTCTTGACCTTCTGCCAGCCCAGCCACAGCACCAGGGCGAAGAAGGGGATGCTGGCGAGGGTCCAAAGACCCAGCAGGAAGACGTCGCCCGTGGCCTTGTCCGTCATGGTGTCGAAGCCGATCAGGACGGTGATGGCCAGCAGCGCCACGAGTCCAGCCCAGCTGGTCCACGGCGAACCCGGCATCGGCAGGCTGGAGACGTTGCCCCTCTTCTTGCGCAGCGCGATCTGGCTGGCGAAGATCGAACCCCAGGTGAAGATCACGCCGATCGAGGCGGTGTTCAGGGCGAGGTCGAACGCGTACGAACCGCCCAGCCAGATGTTCAGCAGGATGCCCACGAGGTACACGACGGCGATGGCCAGGATGGCGGCGTACGGCACGTGGCGGCGGGACATTTTGGTCAGCCACTGCGGGGCGTGGCCGTTGTTGGCCATGGTGCGGAAGATCCGGCCGATCGAGTACAGGCCGGAGTTGCAGGAGGACAGCGCGGCGGTGATGACGATCATGTTCATGACGTCGCCCATCCACGGCAGGCCCATCTGGCCAAAGACGGTGACGAACGGCGAGGTGCCTGCCTTGTACTGCTCGGAGGGCAGCAGCATGGCCAGCAGTGTCACGGAGCCGACGTAGAACACCACGATGCGGACCACGACGGCGCGGATCGCCTTGGGCACTTCGCGTTCGGGGTTTTCCATCTCGCCGGCGGTGATGCCCACGAGTTCGATGGCGTTGTAGGCGAAGATGACGGCGTTGAGCACCAGGATCATCACCAGGGCGCCCTTGGGGAACATGCCGCCGTCGCCGGCGAAGAGGTTGACGGGCGACGCGTGGCCGGCACCGACCTTGGCGTTGGTGATCACCATGAAGGAGCCCACGGCCAGGAAGATCACGATGGCGCCCACCTTGAGACAGGACGCCCAGAACTCGAATTCACCGAACGCCTTGACGCTGAGCAGGTTCACGGCCACCAGCAGCACCAGCGCTGCGATGGCGGACAGTTCAACGGGGACATTGGGGAAGAAGAACTGGAAGTACAGGCCGATCGCGATCAGTTCCGCGATGCCGGTCATGGCCCAGTTGATGAAGTACATCCAGCCGGACAGGTAGGCGCCCTTCCTGCCGAACATCTCGCCGGCGTAGCTCACGAAGGAGCCGGAGGTCTGGCGGTACATGATGAGCTCGCCCAGGGCCCGCATCAGCAGGTAGGCGATGACGCCGGCGATGGCGTAGGAGAAAATCAGGGCGGGGCCGGTGGAGGCCAGCCGGCCGCCGGCTCCCATGAAGAGGCCGACGCCGATGGCGCCGCCCATCGCGATCATGGTGACGTGGCGCCGGCTCAGGGTCTTCTTGTAGCCCTCGGCGCTGAGGGTCGAGTCGACGGCGGCGGATGGAGCCGTCGGGCTCATAAGTTCTGTGGGGGTACTTTGAGGCACAACTGTTCCTTGTAGGTCGGGGGTTGCCTTGGGTAGGGCACTGCCGGTTTCGGAACCTGGAGTTTTTGTACAGATAATTCGGCTTTCAGCCCCTCTTGAGGACGGCATCTGTAGAAGAACTCATGAAGCATCGAAGGTTCGCACGGCCCATCTATCGTACAAGACTTCCGGACAGCTCCGTGACGGGGGCAACATTCCGCGTGCTCCTGCCGGTTTTTGGCATGTCCGTCACAGGCCGGCCGCGCCCGCCTCCGCAACAGAAAAACGCATGGAGAAAAAGCTCCCTCTGGGGCCCGCATTGCCGCTACTCTGAGCACCATGACCGGGGATCCGTTCCCGGCCATGGCTTCCGCACCGTCTCATGCGGGCGCCGGCACTCGCGCCATTTTCAGGGGGGACTATGAGAAAGAGAGCATTACTGCTGCCGGCTGCCCTGCTGCTGGCAGCCTCGGGGTGTTCCGGCGGGGGCACAGCCCCCGCCGGAACCAGCCCCAGCGCTTCACCACCACCAACCGGCACGACGGCGGTGACCGAGCCGCCGTCGGAATCCTCACCACCCACTACGGCCCCTTCCCTGCCCACCGACGTTTCCACGTCACTGAACGCGATTGATGCCCTGCAGGATCACACCTGCGCGGCCGGTCCGGACGGGCAATGGACATTCAAGGGGACGCTGGTCAACTCCTCGGACAAAGCCAAGACGTACACCGTGGCCATCGCCGTCACGGTGGGCGCGGCTGTCCAGGGCCACGCCCTGATCACGGAAACCGTGCAGGCAGGGAAATCGGCTGGGGTTTCTGCGGAGAACTTCGCCAAGACCACGGGCCAGACCGGCACGTGTGAACCGGTTGTGTCGGTGGAGGATGCTTCGTGAAAAAACCAATACTTGCCGCGGCCCTGCTCCTGGGCCTGGCGGCCGGACCGTTCGTGTCCACTCCTGCCCTCGCCGCTGGCTCCACTTCCGGCGTACCGGCCGCGCAGGCAACAGAGGTGCAGGTAACAGAGGCGCAGGCAACTGAGGTGACCGCCCCGGCGACGGACGGGCCCTCGCCTGCACCAACCGACACGGCGGAAACCATCCCGGAGGCACCGCTGCCTTCCGAGCCGGTCTCGCCGTCACCCTCGGACACGACGTCGGCAACCGCGCCACCGGAAACCACACCTCTTGACACCACGTCCCCGGCAGTTACCCCGCCGCCGTCAACCCCTTCGCCGTCGACCACTTCGCCTTCGACCACGCCGCCCGCAACTGCTCCGCTGGCAGCGCCAAAACCAATCGCAGTACCCGGCCCGATCGGTGCGAAGTGGCAGGCCATGAAGGGAGCGGCGGGGGTTCTGGGTGCGCCCCGTACGAGCCAGTTCTGCAGTGGCGGTCTCTGCCACCAGATTTTCAGGGGCGGAAACATTTACTGGACGGCAAAAACCGGCGCCCATCCGGTCCTGCGCAACTCCGGCCACACCGGACCCGCCTGGTACGCGGGCGGAACCCTCCCCACCTTCGGGTACCCGCTCACCGACGAGGTGGCGGCACCGGGCGGAACCATCCAGCGGTTTGCCACCGGACGAATCCTGGCATGGATCCCGAAGGGCGTGTACCAGGTCCGGGGCACAGGCGGCGTGGGCCGATACTGGATCGCCCTCGGCGCTGAGAAGGGCCTGGGCCTGCCGATCAACAGGGAATTTTGCGGGTTGAAGGGCGGCGGGTGCGCCCAGGCTTTCGCGAAGGGCAACATTTACTGGTCGCCGGCCACCGGCGCCCGGATCGTGACAGGCGTCATCAATCAGCGGTGGCGCGCAGAGGCCGGCCACAACGGCGCTCTGGGCTACCCGGTCGCCAACCAGGTCTGCGGCCAGCCGGCCGGCGGCTGCGTCCAGCGGTTCCAGGGCGGAACGATCTACTGGTCCCCTGCCACCGGAGCCTGGGCTTCACGCGGCGTCATCGGCACCAAGTACGCCAGCATGGGTGCCAGCCGGAGCTCGCTCGGCTACCCCACCGCGAGGCTCCGCTGCGCTGGGTCGCAGTGCGTGCAGTCCTTCCAGCGGGGCTACATCGGCTGGACCAGCACAGCAGGTGTCCGCGTCTACGCCATGACGGAATGCTCCAAACTCAACAACGGGCGGAGCAGATACCCGACGCACGGCGCCAACCGCGTGCTGCTGACCTTCACGCAAGGGTACGGGCAGTCGCGGGCGACGAACATCTACTGCGTCCGCATGGCCGGGCTGTACGTTGCCGACTGGAAGACCGACGGCTATGTGGGTGCCTCCGGCTTCAAGCCGCCGGGAGTCCCTTCCGGCCCTACGCGCTATCTGTACTCCCCCACCGGCTCGTTTTCCGTGACGGAGGCCTTCGGCCTGGGCAACCCCGGAACGAAGCTCCCCTACCGCACGCTGAACCCCCGCTCCCGCTGGGGTGGAAATCCGTGGACGGCGACGTACAACAAGTACTTCGAGTCCTCATCGTGGGTGGGCTGGGACGAGAACATGTGGTACTTCGCCACCCGGGCCACGCACGACTACCGTCAGGGCGTGGTGATCAACTACAACCGCCCCAACATTGTGCAGGATGCCGGCTTCGCGATCTTCCTGCACATGAACAAGGTCCCGACGGCGGGCTGCATCTCGCTCGACGACTGGGCAGTGGTGGACTACATGAGGAAGGCGACCCCCGGTGACCGGATCATCATGGGAACCTACAGCGCATTGTTCCGGTAATTCCAAACTCCTCTATTCCCCCTGCGGCATATTCCGCTGACAAGGAAAACCCAGGCCCGGCAACACGCCGGGCCTGGGTTTTTTCTCAGGCCGGGAGCGCAACCTTCTCCAGCGCCCCGTCAGCCATCGTGTACCTGAGCCACGTGGCCGGCGTATCTTCGCCGGCCCGGCCGCGGGCGCGGTCGGCGCAGCCGTCGAACCATTCCCCCAGCGCCCGGTCATGGCTGACCATCACCACGGTTCCGCCGAAGTCCGCGAGCGCCGATTCCAGTTCCTCCACCAGCGCCGGGGCCAGGTGGTTGGTGGGCTCGTCCAGGAGCATGACCTCGTTGTGGCCCAGCAGCAGCCGCGCGAGTGCCAACCTGCGCTGCTGGCCTGCGGACAGCGCGCCCACCGGCACGTGGAACTCGCTGGTCCGGAAGAGGCCCAGGCGCAGCAGCGCCTCCGCGTGGTCGTCGATGTTTCCGCCCAGCCCGGCAGCAAAGGCAGGCAGCAGCCGCAGGGACGGATACTCGGGCAGCTCCAGTTCCTGCTGCAGGTAACCGATCCGGCCGTGGCGCAGCACCTGGCCCGCGTCCGGCTCGAGGGTGCCAGCCAGGACGGAGAGCAGCGTGGACTTCCCGGCGCCGTTGGGCCCCGTGATGAGGATCTTCTGCCCGCGGTCCACCCGGAACTCCGGGATATCCAGGCGGCCAGGCACGCGTGCATTGCGGGCATGCAGGACCCGGCCCGCCGCTTCCGGGGCTCCGTCCGAACCGCCGGCGCCCATGCCGGAAGCTGCAGCGGAACTGTCCGGCCCGCCGTCGAGCCCGGCGTTCAGCCCGCCGTCGGACCCGCCGCCGAATCCGGCGTCGAACCCGGCGTCGAGCTTCAGGCGTTCCGGCGGGCGCTCGACGGGATTGTCCTCCAGGCGGCGCAGCCGCTCCTGCGCATTGCGGATCTTGCTGGCGGCGGCCCGCTCCCAGGTTCCCGTCTTGAAATCGAAGCCGGCCTTGTCGTTGTCCCGGCGGCGGGCATAGCCCATCCGTCCGGCCACGGTATCCGCCTGGCGGCGTTCGGCGTCCATGACGTCGAGCCAGCCGTGGTACTGCTGCACCCACCGCTGGCGTTCGGCCCGTTTCTCCTTCAGGTAACCGTCGTAGCCGTTGCCGTAACGGTTCACGGTCCGGCGCTCGGCGTCCACCTCGATCACGGCGGTGGCGACCTTCCGCAGCAGCACGCGGTCGTGCGAGACCACCACCACGGCGCCCCGGTGGGCGGCGAGGCGTCCTTCCAGCCAGGCCGTGCCGCTGGCGTCGAGGTGGTTCGTGGGCTCGTCCAGGAGCAGAATGTCCGCGGGATCGGCCAGCAGGCACGCCAGCGCCACGCGCTCCTGCTCCCCGCCGGACAGCGACCCGAGCGTCCTGCTGCGCTCCACGCCGCCCAGGCCCAACCGGTCCAGCGCCGCCTCCACCCGGGCTTCCGCGGCGTAGCCTTCCCGCAGCTGGAACTGGGTCTGGAGATTCCCGTAAGCCTCGAGCTCTGCGGGGCCGGCCGACGCCAGGCCGTCCTCCAGCCGTTCCAGCTCGGCTTCCATCCCGCGCAGGGCGCGGAGCGCATCGTCGATCGCGTCCGCTACGGTCAGCCGGGCAGGAAGCCCTGAGGTCTGTGCCAGGTAACCGACCCGGCCCTGCCGCTGGACCGTGCCTTCCGCGGGCGCCTCGATGCCTGCGAGGATCCGCAGCAGCGTGGATTTGCCGGCGCCGTTCTCGCCCACGACGGCGGCGTGTTCCCCCGCGGCGATCACCAGTTCGACGCCGCTGAAGAGCTCGCGGTCCCCGTAGCCGTGGGAGACGCCGGACAGGCGGAGCTGTTCCGTCCGGAAATTGTGTTCAGCCATAAGAAGTCCTCGCAGTCCAAAGGGCGGCCCCGGAGCTCGAGCTCGACGGGGCCTGATCGGGCCATAGCGGTGTGCGGGCCGGCAGCTGCCGGCGCCACGGTCTAGGACTTCATGGGTCAAGCCTGCCCGGCGGGGGCTGCGCGGTCAAGGCGCGCACCGCCGTCGGGCCCACTACGCTGGGAGCGCGAACGTACAGTTGTGGCCCTAAATGAGCGCTCCCTCGGGGCCACAACTGTCCGTTCGCGCACTCCCCAAGGCGCGGACCGGCGTCGGGCTCCCCCTGCGGCTAAACGGCCAGAGCCGCTTTCCGACGGCGGGCCTTGGCCAGCCGGGTGCCGATCAGCCCCTGCCGGGGGCTGAACAGGTAGACGACGGCGAACACGGCTCCCTGGGTGAGGACCACCATGGCGCCGGACGCGGTGTCCAGGTAGTAGCTGAAATAGATCCCGGCGATGGAGCACGCCGCGGAGATCGCCGGCGCGATCACCAGCATGCGGGAGAAGCGGTCCGTGAGCAGGTACGCGGTGGAACCCGGGATGATGAGCATGGCCACCACGAGCACCACGCCCACGGTCTGCAGCGCCACCACCGAGGTCAGCGCCAGCAAACCCAGCAGCAATGCCCCCAGCCGGCGCGGCGAGAGGCCGATGGCGTGGGCGTGTGTGGGGTCGAAGGCGTAGAGCGTGAGGTCCCGGCGCTTCAGGATGAGGATGGCGAACGCCACCACGCCCAGCACGAGCACCTGGATGAGGTCGGGCATGCTGACGCCCAGCAGGTTGCCGAAGATGATGTGGTTGAGGTCTGTCTGGCTCGGCGTCACCGAGATCAGCACCAGGCCGAGGGCGAAAAGGGACGTGAACACGATGCCTATCGCAGCGTCCTCCTTCACCCGGCTGGTGTTGCGGACCACCCCGATGAGCGTCACGGCCACCAGCGCGAACACCAGCGCCCCGAGCGCAAACGGCGCCCCCACGATGTACGCCAGCACGACGCCGGGCAGGACCGCGTGGGAGACCGCATCACCCATAAGGGACCAGCCGATGAGGACCAGCCAGCAGCTCAGGACCGCGCAGACCACTGCGGCGAGCGCAGTGGTGAGGATGGCCCGCACCATGAAGTCGTAGCCGAGGGGCTCCAGCAGGAGAGTGATCGGATCCATGATTCAGCTCCCTGCCCCGTGCCGGCCGTGCTCCCCGTCCCGGTTCAGGACATCCAGCCCGAACGCCATGGCCAGGTTCTCCGGCTGCAGCACCACCTCCGGCGCCCCGTGCATGAGCACTTTGCGCATGAGCAGTACGGCTTCATCGCACAGCTGCGGCAGCGCATGGAGGTCATGCGTGGAAATGAGGATCGTGCAGCCGTCCGTCGCGAGCTCGCGGAGCAGCCGGGTGATGGTCGCCTCCGAGCGCTTGTCAACGCCGGCAAACGGCTCGTCGAGCAGCATGATGGTGGCACCCTGCGCTATGCCCCGTGCCACGAAGGCGCGTTTCTTCTGGCCGCCGGACAGCTGGCCGATCTGCCGGCTGGCGAAATCGGCAAGTTCCACGCGGTCCAGGGCCTCATCCACGGCAGCACGGTCTGCCTTGGACGGCCGCCGGGTGAAGCCCTGGTGGCCGTAGCGCCCCATCATCACCAGGTCGCGGACGGACAGCGGAAACTGCCAGTCCACGTCCTCGCTCTGCGGGACGTACCCGATGCCGCCTACCTTCCGCGCTTTGGCCGGCGGCGCCCCGTTGATCAGGACGCGGCCGGCGTCGGGCCTGATCATGCCCATGATGGTCTTGAACAGGGTGGACTTGCCCGAACCGTTCATCCCGACCAGCCCGCAGATCCGCGCCGGCTCAAGGACCAGCGAGGCGGCATCCAGGGCAAGGACCTCGCCATAGTGCACGGTGACGTTCTCGACCTGGATTGCCGGTTGCGGCTGTGCCTGCGCGGCTTCTGCGGCGCGGTGGACGGTGAAGGCGCTCATGATGCACCTGCGAGGGCGGTGGTAATCACTTGGGAGTCATGCCGGATCAGGTCCAGGTACGTGGGCACCGGCCCGTCCGCTTCGGAGAGGGAGTCCACGTACAGCACGCCGCCGAACTTTGCGCCTGTGGCTTCCACCACCTGCCGCATCGGGGCGTCGGAGACCGTCGACTCGCAGAAGACGGCTGGCACGTTGTTGGCGCGGACGTACGCGATCGCCTCGGTGATCTGCTGGGGCGTGGCCTGCTGCTCGGCGTTGACGGCCCAGATGTACACCTCGTCGAGGCCGGCGTCGCGGGTCAGGTAGGAGAAGGCGCCTTCGCAGGTCACCAGGGCACGCTGATTCTTGGGCAGGGCGGCGAGCTTGGCTTTCATCTCGTCCTGCACGGCTTGGAGCTTCGCCTTGTAGGCCTTGCCGTTGGCCTCGAAAACTTCGGCATTCGCGGGATCCAGCTTGGAAAAGGCCTTCACCATGTTGTCTACGTAGATCTGGACGTTGACCGGCGACATCCAGGCATGCGGGTTCGGCTTGCCCTGGTACGAGTCCTCGCGGATGGACATCACGTCCACGCCCTCGCTCACCACGGCGTGCGGCACATCCAGGCCCTCGACGAACTGACCGAACCAGGCCTCCAGGTTGAGCCCGTTATCCAGGATCAGGTCCGCCTGTGAAGCCTTCCGGATGTCCCCGGGGGTGGGTTCGTAGCCGTGGATCTCGGCGCCGGCCTTGGTGATGGATTCCACCTGCAGCTTGTCACCGGCCACGTTCCTGGCCACGTCCGCCAGCACCGTGAACGTCGTCAGCACCACGGGCCGGCCGTCGCCGCCCGTGGCGTTTCTGCCGCACGCTGTCAGGGCCAGGCAAAGAAGCACCACTGAGGCTGCTCCCCGGCTGCGGCTGGGCACAAGGGCAAGAGTTCGGCGGACTACTTTGGCGCACCGAAACCAAAAGTTAGGCATACCGAATATTTTATCGGCGCCGTTCCACCCCTGCAATGTGATGCGTCACACCGGGGCCGCAAATGTCCGTTCGTGCAGGGCCGCAAGTGTCCGTTCGCGCGGGGCCGCAACTGTCCGTTCGCACGGGGCCACAACTGTCCGTTGGCGCAGGTGCTGGCCCACTAGGCTGGAAGCATGGTGAACACCAGACGAATGCTTCCTGCTCCGCGGCCGGATCTGTATCGGTTTTCGCCGCTGGACCTCACCGCCGTCGGGCTTTATGTGGCCGTCGCCGCCTTCTTCGCGCTGGCCGGCGAACTCCTGCTGCCGCTGCTCCGGCAGCTGGCTCCGACGCCGGCCGTCGCCTCCTACGGCGTGAACCTTTTGTTCTACGGCTGCGTCGGTGCCCTGGCCTTGTTCGCCGCGCGCGGGGTGGTGTCCAGGGACCTGAAGGTGCTGGCCACCCGTCCCTGGTTCACGCTCGCGATGGTGCCGCTGGCCGTCGTCGTGATGATGATTGTCACCGCAATCCTGGTGGCCGTGGGCGGGACCACCGAGACGTCCGCCAACCAGGCCGGGCTGCAGGCGCTCATGCGGCAGGTGCCGGCCTGGCTGATGGTGCCGCTGATCGTCGTCGTCGGGCCGTTCGTCGAGGAATATGTGTTCCGGCATCTGCTGATCGGAAAGCTGAGCAGGCGCGTCAACATCTGGATCTGCTGCACCCTGTCCGTGGTCCTCTTCGCCGCGCTGCACATCGTGGGCCAGGAGGCGCTCACCCTTGCCGCCCTCATGCCGTACCTGGCCATGGGCGGAACGCTGGTGTTTGTCTACGTCTGGACAGGGCGCAACCTGATGTTCGCCTACCTCGTGCACGCGGCCAAGAACCTGCTGGCCGCGATCTTCCTGTACACCATCCCGCCGGAACTCCTGGACCAGCTGCAGCGGGTCCAGGGCTAACAAGAGCGCGCCGTACACGTGACGGATGCGTCCGGACCCCTATCCGTGGGCGGCGCCGCCATCATAGCTTGGTGCCATGGGACTCAACATTCAGATCGCCATCGACTGCAAGCATCCGCATGACCTCGCCGACTGGTGGGCCGAGACGCTGGACTGGTCCGTGGAGCCGCAGGACGAGGGCTTCATCCGGTCCATGATCAGCCAGGGCTTCGCCACAGAAGACCAGACCATGACCCACAACGGCAAGCTCGTCTGGCGGGACGGCGCGGCGATCCGGCCCACGGAGGAAATCGACTCGAAGGCACCGGAACGGCGCCTCCTGTTCCAGACCGTGCCGGAGCAGAAGACCATCAAGAACCGGGTGCACTGGGACGTGCGCCTCGACGGCCGGGACAAGGACGAGGTCCGCGCCGAACTCGAAGCCCGCGGCGCCACCTTCCTCTGGACCGCCAGCCAGGGACCGCACGAATGGCACACCATGGCCGACCCCGAGGGCAACGAGTTCTGCATCAGCTGAGCCGATTACTAGACTTGGACGGTGAGCAACGAATTCCCCGCCAAGGTATCCGACGTCTTTGACCTGTCCCGCTGGCGCACCGTGTCCGGCTTCGACGACTTCCAGGACCTGACCTACCACCGGCAGGTGGAGCGTTCCGAGGACGGCACCGTCACGCGGGACCTGCCCACCGTCCGCATCGCGTTCAACCGTCCGGAGGTCCGTAACGCCTTCCGCCCGGGAACGGTGGACGAGCTGTACCGGGCCATGGACCACGCACGGATGACGCCGGATGTGGCCACCGTGCTGCTCACCGGCAACGGCCCCTCACCCAAGGATGGAGGGCATTCGTTCTGCTCGGGCGGGGACCAGCGGATCCGGGGACGCGATGGTTACAGGTATGCCGACGGCGAGACGCAGGAAACCATCGACCCTGCCCGCGCCGGCCGGCTCCACATCCTGGAGGTCCAGCGGCTCATGCGGACCATGCCCAAGGTGGTCATCGCCGTCGTTAATGGCTGGGCAGCGGGCGGCGGGCATTCCCTGCACGTGGTCTCGGACCTGACCATCGCCTCGCGCCAGTTCGGCAAGTTCAAGCAGACGGACGCCACCGTGGGAAGTTTCGACGCCGGCTACGGCTCGGCACTCCTGGCCCGGCAGATCGGCCAGAAGGCAGCGCGGGAAATCTTCTTCCTCGCGCGTGAATATTCCGCCGAGGACATGGTTCGGATGGGCGCCGTGAACGAGGCAGTGGACCACGAGCGCCTCGAGGAGGTGGCCCTGGAGTATGCCGCCGACATCGCCCGGCAGTCCCCGCAGGCCATCCGGATGCTCAAGTTTGCCTTCAACCTCGCCGATGACGGCCTCGCAGGCCAGCAGGTGTTCGCCGGCGAAGCCACCCGCCTGGCCTACATGACGGACGAGGCCGTGGAGGGCAAGGAGGCGTTCCTGCAGAAGCGCGACCCCGACTGGTCCAAGTTCCCGTACTACTTCTAAGCCCGCACTCGTCGGAAGGCACCCCATGCCCGCGCACCCCATGCCCACACAACACAGGCGCCCGCAGTGAATATCGAGCCGGCCCTCAAGGCGCTGGCGGCCGCGCTCCACGGTGAGGGTCCCGCCGTCGAACTCTCCGCCGGCCCGGACGGCGAGCCGGTGGTGACGCCGGTGGAGACACCCGGGTTCGAGGACGCCGTCGCTGTGGTCCGCACGTCCGGGTCCACCGGGACGCCCAAGGCGACGGTCCTGACGGTGGACGCGCTGGCGGCGTCGTCGATGGCCACCGCCTTCGCGCTCAAGGGCGAGGGCCAGTGGCTCCTGGCCCTGCCGCTGCAGTACGTAGCCGGCGTGCAGGTGCTGGTCCGGTCGCTGTTCGCAGGCACCCGGCCCTGGGCGATGGACCTGTCCGAAGGCTTTACCGCGAACGCCTTCACCGCGGCGGCACTGGAACTGACCGACAACATCCGTTTCACCTCGCTGGTGCCCACGCAGCTGCAGCGCCTGCTCGCGGACCCGTCGGCGGACACGCTCGCCGTGTTGCGCCGCTTCAACGGCATCCTGCTCGGCGGCGCGCCGGCCTCTGCCGAGCTCCTCGAGTCCGCCCGGGACGCAGGCCTCCGCGTGGTCACCACCTACGGCGCGGCCGAAACCTGCGGCGGCTGCGTGTACGACGGCTATCCGCTCGAGGGCGTGGCCCTGCGGCTCGCCGAGGACGGCCGGATCCACCTCGGCGGAGCCACCCTCGCAGCGGGCTACCTGGACGCGCCGTCGCTGACGGCCGAGGCTTTCGTCGAAGAGGACGGCAACCGCTGGTACCGGACCAACGACCTTGGTGCACTGGACGCCGACGGCCGGCTTACCGTGCTGGGCCGCGCCGACGACGTCATCATCACCGGCGGCGTCAAGGTTTCCGCCGCGCACGTGCAGGCTGAGCTGGAAAAGTCCGACGGCGTCACGGCGGCGTTCGTCGCCGGCGTCACGTCCGCGAAATGGGGCCAGGCCGTAGCGGCTTATGTTGCAGTCGCCCCCGTTTCCGGCGACGGGAGCTCTGCTCCCGCTGCCGGACGGGACGGGGCGGCCTGGGCCGAGGAATGGCACCGGACACTGGGGCTGCTGGCCCCGAAGACTGTCCTTCCGGCCAGTGAGCTGATCATGCTGCCGAACGGCAAGCCGGACCGGCTGGCGATGATTGAACGGCTCAACGCGCTCCATCAGGGAAAATAGAGTAGTTCTGCCGCGCCGCTGCGGCTTCGGTGTGCCCAGCGCATGCCCATGCTTTTCGAACGTACCACCGACCCAACACGAGGTATTACCGTGGCCACAGCCGCACAATGGATCCAAGGCGCCCGGCTCCGCACCCTGCCGGCCGCGATCGCCCCTGTCCTGATCGGCTCGGCAGCGGCCTATGAGATGGGTTCCTTCCTCCTGCTCAATGCGGTCCTGGCTGCCCTCGTGGCGCTGCTGCTGCAGGTCGGCGTCAACTACGCCAACGACTACTCGGACGGGATCCGCGGAACGGACGAGAACCGTGTGGGCCCGCTGCGGCTGGTCGGTTCCGGTGCTGCCCGGCCCGAACACGTGAAGTACGCCGCGTTCGGCGCCTTCGGCCTGGCGATGCTGGTGGGCCTGGTACTGGTCATCATCACCCAGACGTGGTGGCTCCTGCTGGTGGGCGTGGGCTGCGTGATGGCGGCGTGGGGCTACACGGGAGGCAAGAACCCGTACGGCTACATGGGCCTGGGCGACGTCTTCGTGTTCGTGTTCTTCGGGCTCGTGGCCACCCTTGGCACCACCTACACGCAGGCGGGGCAGATCGGGCTGCCCGCGGTGATCGGCGCGATCGGCACGGGCCTCATCGCCTGCGCCCTGCTGATGGCCAACAACGTGCGGGACATCCCGTCGGACATCCAGGCCGGAAAGAAGACCCTGGCGGTGCGGCTGGGCGACAAGCATGCCCGCGAAAGCTACGTGCTGATGCTTGCCGTGGCCATCCTGCTCGTGGTGATCCTCGCGCCGACGCGGCCGTGGATGCTGATCGTGCTGCTGCTGATCCCGGCCTGCCTGATGCCGGCCTGGCTGATGATCAACGGACGGAAGCGCAAGAGCCTGATCCCCGTCCTGAAGCAGACAGGCCTCATCAACCTCGGCTACGCCGTGCTGTTCTCGCTGGGACTCGTGCTGAGCACCGGACTGTAAGCCCGGGCGCCTTCAGGTCCGGGCATCTTCAGAGGCCGGACCCTACAGGGCTGGGAGACTGCAGGCGCGGGCGCCTCAGGGCTAGGCGTCCGCAGGCCCTTTCCAGTGCTAGGCGTCCTCGCCGCGCGGTTCGCGCTTCTTGACTTCGTTGCGGATGGTGACGTCCGGGTGGGTGTCCACGAGGTGGTCCTCGGCCTGGGCATCGTCGATCTCCCCGGCAGTGCGGATGGGCTTGGCCCGGCCGGAGAAGCGGGCGTGCAGTGACGCCGTCGCGGCATCGCGCTGCTTCTGGAAGAAGAGGTAGCTGATGGCAAAGGAAATCAGCCCTGCGCAGACGACTGCCAGGAACCACCCCAACTGCAGGAAGACGAACACCACGAACAGGGGCAGGAAGATCGCGAGCCGGATCAGGGAGTATTTCAGAAAAGCCACTATCCAAGTTTAGCCGTCCTGCCTGACCGTAGCCTGCGTCATCTGCGGCCCCGGTCCGGCGTTTTGCTGGCGCATGACTGTGGGCATACTGTAATCTCCGCCGGGGCATACGGCGGCTAGACTGATTGCATGCCTCGTGTTGTCCTCGCAGTCGTCATTCTCGCCATCTACGTCTACGGACTGGTGGACGTTATCCGAACCGACAAGCATCTGACCCGCGGGTTTTCCAAAACAACCTGGATCATCATGGTTGCCCTTCTGCCACTCATCGGCGCAGCGCTGTGGTTCCTGATCGGCCGCCCCCGTGCATCGGCCACGGCCCGGCCGGTTTACCCGCAGCATCCCACCGCCCCCGACGACGACCCCGACTTCCTGCGCAACCTCGAACAGCGCCGTCGCGAGGCGGAGCGGCTCCGCAAGCTGCGGAACGATGCTGCCGGAAAGAACCAGGCCGACGCCGGGCCGCACCGCACGGGCGCCACGGGATCTGCCCCAGGCACTGGCGCCGGCACCACGAGCAGCGGCAATTCAGGTACGGGCAACCCGCCCGCAGGCGAGCCGGGTCCGCGCAAGCCGGGCGCGGCGGGCGAGGCCAACGCCGAAGGCAACCCCGAGGCGAAGTAGACCCGCTCTTTCGCCAAAAAAGGCCGCCCAGCAGCTAGCTGAGCGGCCCTTTTTGGTAAATCGATGCCGTCGCCCATCTCTCCTGCCCGGCGGCGCCTCGATTACCAAAAACGGCCGCTCCCTAGAGTCGAATTGCCCAAAACGGCCGCTTCAGGGCTTCGGCAGGCGGCCCTTTGTGGCAATACCGCGAAGCATGGTGCTGGCCCGCTGGGGAGCGTGGCCACGGCGACTATCCCTCCACACCGGCCCAAAATTGTGGATATCGGCCTAAAGCCCCGCCCGGGCAGCAGAATCCTTCTATGCCGCGTCCATGCCCTCTGCCGCCCGCACTGCAGGCGCAGCCGTTCACCATCCGCCAGGCCTCAGCTGCGGGCCTGACTCGCAGACGCACACGCGCCCTCGACTTGGCCAGTCCCTGCCATGGGGTGCGCACGTCTGCGGCGGTGGAGATCACCCTCCTTGTCCGGGCGCGGGGGCTTGTACTCGCAACCGGAGCGGTCATAAGCCATCTCTCCGCCGCTGCACTCTGGGGTTTCCCTCTTCCGCTGTGTTTTGAGGATCACGCAGTAATCCATTTGACTAGCCGGGACGGCGCCAGGGCCGTGCGAAGGAAGAACGTCTGCGGCCACCAACTTCCGCTGCCCGAAGAGGACATCTTCGACGGCCGTTACGTGGCCTGCACGTCACCGCTTCGGACGTGGTTCGACCTTGCGGGCCTTCTGTCACTGAAGGACCTGGTGATTGCCGGTGACTTCCTTCTGCGCCGCAGGGATCCGCTTTCAACGCCAGGGGCAATGGACGCTTTCCTCGCTGAGAAGCAGGGCAGGGCCGGGTACCCCAAGGCAATGAAGGCCAGGGCTCTCATCCGCGCAAACACTGATTCTCCAAAAGAGACTGAGCTGAGGCTCCTACTGACGGCAGCCGGACTCCCCGAGCCAGGCATCAACGTACCTATGTTCGATGAGACCGGCGGCTGGGTGCAGGACCCCGACATGTCCTACGAGGAGTTCAAGGTTGCCCTTCAGTACGACGGCGGCCACCACGCAACCCCGGCCCAGCGGAGGAGCGACATCTACCGGGACGAAAAAGCCCGGAGCCTCGGCTGGCTCGTCCTGGTTCTGACGCAGTTGGATCTCGATCCCATCGTGCCGGGCGAGGAACCCACCGCCATCACCAAGGTCCGAGCAGCACTGACAAAGCGCGGCTGGAAACCATCACGCTAGCCTTCGACGTTTCGCCCTCCCCGCAGATACCCGCCTGGCTCCGCCCCGCGAAGCCTGCCGGCCGGCCCGCGTGCTCACCCTTTCGCCAAAAAGGGCCGCCCAGCAAGCAAGCTGAGCGGCCCATTTGGGTAAATGAACGTACCCATGCGGCCCTTTTTGGTAAATCGAAGAGTGCATGCGGCCATTATTGGTAAATCGGCAGACTTCGGCTGATCAGCAGCGGCGACCCGCAGCCCACCCGCCACGCAAAGCCCTCACCCGTCCCGCGGCTTCACCGTTTCGCCAAAAAAGGGCCGCCCAGCAAGCATGCAGGCGGCCCTTTTGGGTAAATCGACGAGCCCAAGCGGCCCATTTCGGTAAATCGGCGCAGGCGCCAGGCGCGACGGGACCCCTACAGCCCCGAGTACGAGTGCAGGCCGTTGAAGAACTGGTTCACGATGGTGAAGTTGAAGATTACGCACAGGTAGCCCACGATCGACAGCCAGGCCGCGCGGGTCCCCGTCCAGCCGCGGGTGGCCCGGGCATGCAGGTAACCGGCATAGACCACCCAGATCACGAACGTCCACACTTCCTTGGTGTCCCAGCCCCAGAAGCGGCCCCAGGCCTTCTCGGCCCAAATCGCACCGAACATGAGGGTGAAGGTCCAGCCGATGAAGGCGATTGCGTTGATGCGGTAGGACAGGTTCTCCAGGCTCAGCGCAGACGGCACCAGGCGCATGAACCCCAGCTTGTCGGCGCCCCCGGCTGCAATGGTCTTCTGCCGGTGTGACTGGACGAGCTGCAGCGCGGACATGGCAAACGTCAGTGTGAACAGTGCCGAGGACAGGACAGCGATGGAGACGTGGATGATCAGCCAGTAGCTCTGCAGCGCGGGCACCAGGTGGCCGACCGGCGTCCAGTACGCCACGGACGCGGCCACCAGCATGATGATCACCAGGCCCACCACGAACGTGCCGAGGAAGCGCAGGTCGCGCCGGACCAGCACCACGAGGAACACGGCCACAGCCACGAACGCGCCGGTGGTCAGGAACTCGTACATGTTGCCCCACGGCACTCGGCCGGCGCCCACCGCGCGGGTCAGCACGGCGGCGGCGTGGATCGCCGCGCCCAGGACGGTCAGTGCCACGCCCACACGGGCCGCCGCGCGGCGCTCCGCCGCGTACCGCATGCTGTCGTCGGCGGTCTGGCCGGCATGTACGGCGCCCGAGGAGTACGACGACGGCCGCTCGGCACGGTCTGCCGGTCCGGCCAGGCGGTCCCCGCCGCTGCCCTCGGTCCCCGAAGCGGCTGCAGCAGTGCCGGCCGCAACCGGAACCTTGGCGGACGTATCCGCGGTCGTTCCGGCGGCTGCGGCCTTGAGGTCGATCGCCTTGAGCGCCTTGCTGCTCCTGGCCAGGTCCCACGCGAACGCGATGAAGGCGACGGTGTACGTGCCGGCAGCAAGCAGCATGAACAGCTCGCTGTACTGGCCCATGGTCTCGTTGATGGGAAGCATTACTGGTCCTTCTTCGGCTCAGGCGAGCCGGCTGGTGAGGAGTTGGAAGGTGCTGTTTCGGGGGTGTCGTCGCCCAGGTTCCACCTGCGGAACAGGAGGCCACGCAGCGCTGCCGCCTCGCCGGCCAGCCGGTGGTCCTCGCCGCGCGCCAGGAGGCCGTATTCCACCATGGTCCGGCCGTCCTCGTGGGTGCCGGTGCGGACCCAGACCCGGCGGCGGTTCACGTAAAGCGAGACGATGAGCCCGGCCACCGCCAGCAGCGCGAAGATCAGCGCCGAGAGCTGGCCGGGGTTGTGGTGGATGTCCACGCCCACATACTTCTTCACGCCGTCGAACGTGATGGAACCCTTGCCCTCGGGCAGCGTGTAGGTGTTGCCCGGCGCCAGCGTGATGCCACCGGCTTCGAGGTTGCGGCTGTTGAGTTCCTTGAGGTCCTTGACGTCGAGCTCAAAGACGTTCTGCGGGGCACCCTTGTTCAGGCCCAGGTCGCCGTAGTACGAGTTCAGGCTCAGCTGCGGGTTGATGAGCTCCGGGTCGCCGCTGAAGGAGATGCCTTCCTCCGTCACGAACGCCGTGGGCAGGAAGAACCCGGCGAAGCCCAGCTGGTCAGGCTTGGCGTCGGGCACCTTGATCACCACGGAGGAGTAGTAGTTGTCGCCCTGCAGCTTGGCCACCACGGGCCCCTGCATGGCGATGTTGCCGTTGCCGTCCCGGACCGTGACCACGGGGGCGTAGCCGTTGCCCGTCAGGTAGATGCTGGTGCCGCCGAGCGTGACGGGGTCATTGACCTTGAGGACTTCCTTCTTGGCCGGGGCCCCGGGGTTTTCTTTGGTGGTGACGTCCGCCGTGAAGTCGATGGGCTGGCCGAACTTGCCCTGGGATTCACGGTCGAACGTGGCCTGGAACTTGTCCAGCTGGATCGAGTAGGGCTGGAGCTGGCTGCTCTGGAAGTTGGTGCCGGGATTGAACTGGTCGTAGCCCACCAGGGTGTTCACGAACGTGTCGCCCTCCACGAGGATCCGCTGGCCGCTGTACCCGAACAGGCCGCCGATGGCCACGGATACCAGCACGCCGATCAGCGAGGTGTGGAAAACAAGGTTTCCCACTTCCTTCAGGAAGCCGCGCTCGGCCCCCAAAGACGGCCGCGCGCCGTCGTCGTGCCTTACCTCAACGCGGTAGCCGCGCTTCTTCAGCAGCGCCGCCGCGTCCTCAATGGCGTCCGACGCCGGGATGCCGGCGTCCGCCGGCACCACCAGGGTGCCGTACTCGGGCAGCCGGGACAGGCGCTTCGGGGTGCGCGGGGGCAGGGACCGCATGGCCTTGTAGTGGGCGATGGCCCGGGGCACCACGCACCCGATCAGCGAGATGAACAGGAGGATGTAGATGGCCGAGAACCAGGCCGAGGAGTAGACGTCGTACAGCTGCAGCGAGTCCAGCACCTTGCCGTAGTCGGGGTGGTCCTTGATGTACTGCGTGACAACTGAAGGGTTGGCCGGCCGCTGCGGGAACAGCGATCCCGGCACCGCAGCCACTGCAAGCAGCAGCAGGAGGAACAGCGCGGTGCGCATGCTGGTCAGCTGCGTCCAGGCCCAGCGGAGCATGCCCAGGAAGCCCAGGGACGGGAGGGCTGCCCCCGCCTTGGCAGCCTTCAGGGCGTCTTTGGGCGCGGATTTCTGCTCAGCGCCGTCTTGGTCGGGCTGGCTGGACCCGGGCTGCGGGACGTCCCCGGCCGGGGATTTCTCGGTTGACTTCACACGCTCGCTCATCAGATCGGCAACTTCACGTCGGTTTGGAACCAGTACTGCAACTCGGTGACCCAGGCGCCCCACAGGCCCGTGGCCATCAGGATGCCCAAGGCAATCAGGACTCCGCCGCCGGTGCGCTGGATGGCCAGCCGGTGCTTGCGGAAGAAGGACATGACGCCGGCACCGCGGCGCACTGCAAGGGCAATCAGCAGAAACGGGATGCCCAGCCCAAGGCTATAGACGAAGGCCAGGAACGCACCCTTCGCGGCGGACGAGCCCCCGGACAGGCTCAGGAGCTGGACGGCGGAATAGGTGGGGCCGATGCAGGGCGCCCAGCCGAGGCCGAACGTGATTCCCAGCAGCGGCGCACCCCAGAGGCCAGCCGGCGGTTTCGCGTGGATCTTGGCGTCGCGCTGGAACCAGGAGAATCCGCCCATGAACACCACGCCCATCAGGATCACCAGGACGCCCAGGACCTGCGTGATCCAGGCGTTCTGCCCGCCGGAGATCAGGGACCCCAGCTGTCCGAAAGCGCCGCCAAGGAGCACGAAGATCACCGAGAAGCCGAGCACGAACAGGCCGATGCCCGCCAGCATGCGGCCGCGCTTCTGCTTCTGCAGGTCCACGCCCGTGAGTCCCGTGACGTAGCCCAGGTATCCGGGCACCAGCGGGAGCACGCACGGCGAAAGGAAGGACACGAGTCCGGCCAGCAGCGCCACCGGAATGGCGAGCAGCAGCGAACCGTTCAGGATGGCTTCGGCGAAGGGGCTGTTCACGGGAGGTTACTCTGCCACGGCGGTCTGGATGAGGGCTTTGAGCGTGCCCTTCTCGATCTCCCCCAGAACGCGCGACGCCACCCGGCCCTGCTTGTCCACCACGAGCGTGGTGGGGACGGCGCCCGGGGGCACCAGGCCGGACACGGCCAGCAGCACGCTGCCGTCCTTGTCGTCGAAGCTCGGGTAGGTGAGGCCGAAGGTCTTGTCGAAGGCGTCGGCCGTGGCCTTCTCATCGCGCAGGTTCACGCCAAAGAACTGCACGCCCTTGCTCTTGAACTCCTGGTGCAGCGCCTCCAGGGACGGCGCCTCCACGCGGCAGGGCGCGCAGGCGGCGAACCAGAAGTTCAGCACGGTGACCTTGCCCTGGAAGTCCTCGGGGGTCACGGTGGTGCCGTCAAACAGGGTGCCCTGGATCTGGATGCCGGATTTGCGCTCCGCTGCGGCGAACTCGGTCACCGAGCCGTCGCCGGCCACGTAGTTCTTGTTGTCCCCGGCCTTGGCCTGCTTGGCCAGGGCGTCCTCCTGGGCGCAGGCGGACAGGCCCAGGGTGATCGCCGTGAGGGCCAGGCCGCCGGCGGCGAGGACGCTGCGGCGGGAAGTATTGGGTGTTTCAGTCATAACTTAGGCTCCGGGGGTGCTCGAGGCACCGGGAAGAAGGGCGGCGGCGGGCTCGCTGTACTCCACGCGCAGCAGGGCGCCGTCGTCGCCGAACACCAGGGAGGTGAGGGAGGTCAGGGTGCATTCGCGCTTGCGGGGGTCGTGCCACAGGGGCTTGCCCTCGGCGCTGAGCCGGGTGGCCCAGATGGGAAGCTGGTGGCAGACCAGGATGGCCTCGGCGCCGTCGCCGCCGAGTTCGATGGCCTTGGCGCGGGCTTCCTGGACGGCCTCGGTCACGCGCGCTGCCTGCAGCTTGTAGGGCTCTCCCCAGGAGGGGCGGAAGGGGTTGATCAGGTGTGGCCAGTGCTTCGGCTTGCGCAGCTCGGCCTTGGTGACCTTCAGCCCTTCGAAGTGGTTTTCGGCCTCGATGATGCGGTTGTCGGTGTGGATGTCGAGCCCCAGCGCCTCCGACGTGGGCTGCGCAGTTTCCTGCGCGCGCGTGAGCGGGGACGCCACCAGGTACACGATGTTGGCGCCCTGGGATACGCGTTCGCGGAAGTGCTCGGCGAGCGTCTGCGCCATCTGCCGGCCAAGTTCGGAGAGGTGGAATTCAGGCAGCCTGCCGTACAGGACGCCGTCGGGGTTATGAACCTCGCCGTGGCGGAGCAAATGGACAGTGGCTTGGGGCATGTCTACCAGTTTCTCAAAGGGCAGGGGCAATGGCGAAATCTTCTACACCGAGTAGAACTCAGAAATTTTTCAAAAAGTTCCCTGCCAGTGGAATAAAAGATGCAAATGCATGTTTATACTGGATGCAGCAGTTAGTTGATGCTTCAACAAAAGCTTCAATGATCACCAGTACGACCACTGATACTAAGGAGAACCACCATGGCACTTTCCACCGAACTCACCCGCGGCACCTGGACCCTCGACAACTCCCACAGCGAAATCGCCTTCACTGTCCGCCACGCCGGCATCAGCAAGGTCCGCGGCCAGTTCAAGGACGCCACCGCCACCCTGGATCTTGCCGACGACGTGACGGCCAGCAAGGTCGAGGCCACCATCCAGACCGCCAGCTTCGACTCCGGTGACGCGAACCGCGACGGCCACGTCCGCGGCGAAGACTTCTTCGACGTCGAAAAGTTCCCCGAGATCAACTTCGTCTCCAGCGGCCTCGTTGCCAACGGCGACAGCTACGAACTCAAGGGCGACCTGACCATCAAGGGTGTCACCCGCCCTGTCTCCCTCGAGACCGAATTCAACGGCGTTGCAGTTGACCCCTTCGGCAACACCCGCGCCGGCGTTTCTGCCGAAACCACCATCAGCCGCAAGGACTTCGGCCTGACCTGGAACGCCGTGCTGGAAGCCGGCGGCGTCCTGGTCAGCGACAAGGTTGCCATCAACCTCGAGCTCGCCTTCATCGCACCGGCAGCCTAGGTTCCAGCGCGCAGCCACAGTTCCTGGCCCGAAATGCCCCGTCCGCGGATCTCCGCAGGCGGGGCGTTCGGCATTCCGGAGGTTTTCGAGTCGGCTGTCCCTGGCCCGACAGCTCCCCGGCCGGGCAGCGTTTCCGCAGGTTGGCACGGCTTTAATACCTCTCCGGAATGATCCACCGCACACCCGCTGAGGGGTACGGTGGGAAGTGAACCAGGCTGGGGAGGGCAGGTGTCTGAACCGGTAGCCGATTCAGTCGTCACTATGCAAAGGACCGCTCATGAGCAATCCTCCAGTCCCGCACTCCAATGACCCCGGCTCCAACGAGCCGGACAACGGTTCCCAGTCAGCCAACGGGCAGCCCCGCTACGGCCAGGACGCGCCCCAGTACGGGCAGAACATTCCCCAGTTTGGCCAGAACCAGAACCCGCCGCAGTACGGCCAGAACCCGCCCCAGTACGGGCAGTCCCCCTATGGCCAGAACCCGCCGCAGTATGGGCAGTCGCAGTATGGACAGTCGCAGTACGGCCAGAACCCGCCACAGTACGGCCAATCACCGTACGGCCAGAGCCCCTATGGCCAGTCCCCCTACGGGCAGTACCCCTCGGAGCAGGCCCAGGCGACCACGGGCGACGGCGTTCCGAAGCTCGTCAACTATTCCTTCTGGATGATCATCGCAGCCGGCGTCCTGTCGGTCCTGTCCGCCCTGCTCACGATTCCTGCCCTGGACGACCCGGCCATGCGGCGCACGTTCGAGGACCAGCTGCGCACCAGCGGTCAGGAGATTGCCTTCGAGGACATCAAGGGCTTCATTGTCGGATCCCTGGTGGTCTTTGCCCTGATCGGAGCGGGCCTCTATGCGCTGGTGGCCTTCAACATCCGGAAGGGCAAGAACTGGGCACGCATCCTGGGCACCGTCTTTGCGGCGCTGTCCGTTTTCAGCCTCTTCCCGGCGGGCCTGAACACCCTCGTGGGCCTGCTCGGCATCGCGGCGATCGTGATGCTGTACCTGCCGGGAGCGGCTCCGTACTTCCAGAAGCGGCAGCCGTTCGCCAACCCGTATTCGCAGCCCGGCCCGTACGGCCGCTAAAAGCGAAAACCGAGGCGCAGACAAGGCACCGCGGAGCAAAGCAACAGTCCTGAAACCGCCAGCGGGCGCGGATTCCTGGATAGCCGGAGTTACTCCGGCTGGCCGGGGGTCTGCGCCCGTTGTGCGTGGTAGGCCAGGATCTGCAGCTCGGTGGCCATGTCCACCTTCCGCAACGTCACGCCGTCGGGCACCTGGAGCATCACGGGCGCAAAGCTGAGGATGCTGCGCACGCCTGCGTTCACCACCCTGTCGCACACGCTTTGGGCGACGGCGGCCGGCAGCGCCAGCACCACCATGTTGGTGCCGGTCCGCGCCAGGACGGTCTCGAGGTCCGCGACGTCGCTGACCCGCAGCCAGCCCACCTCGTTGCCCACCACCATCTGGTCGGCGTCGAAGATGGCAACCACATCAAAGCCCCTGGATTCGAAGCCGCCGTAGCGTGCCAGCGCCTTGCCCAGGTTACCGGCACCGACGATCGCGACCTTCCAGTCATGGGTCAGGCCCAGCGCGGCGGCAATGTGGCGGCTGAGGTACTGCACCTCATAGCCCACGCCGCGGGTGCCGTAGGAGCCCACGTGGGACAGATCCTTGCGGAGGGTCGAGGAACTGACGCCGGAAAGTTCAGCCAGTGACTCGGAGGAAACCCGCTCGGTGCCTTCGGCCAGCAGGGAGTTCAGCGCGCGCAGGTAGATCGTCAGCCGGGCCACGGCCGCCGGCGGAATCTGCTTTCCGGCAGCCCCCGTGGGCCCGGGCACAGCCTGGGGAGGTGAATCGAGCGAAGTCACTATCTGCTCCGTTGCGTCGCGTTGTGAGTCCACTCTAGATCCCCATCAGTTATGTCAACAAAGCCAATGCCGCTGTTCGGAATGGGCTAATCCCCCGCCATGGCGCGGCGCAGGACACGCTCCAGGCGTGCCTCGTCGATCTTCCAGAAGTCACGCTGGATGCCGTCCACCAGCACCACCGGGATCTCCTCGGCGTAGCGGTCGCGCAGCTCATCGTCGGCGTCCAACTGCCGTTCCGACCACGAAAGTCCCAGCCCGGCAGTCACCCTTCCGACGGCGTCGCGCGCCGCGGCGCACAGGTGGCAGTCAGCTTTGGTGAGGAGAACGACGTCGGGGTTTGCCATGCTTCAACCGTAGCGCCGTTGACGGCGGGGAGCGACGCGGCGGCCGTCGGATGTGGCGTACTGCATTGACTAGACTCAGTGGCATGCCCGAGGAGAAGTACGTCGCTGTGGCCCACCGTCCGGTTGCGAAGCAGCAACACGGCGAGGCTGCCTTCTTCGACGTCGACAACACACTCATGCGGGGCGCAAGCCTGTTCCACGTGGCAAGGAAAATGCACCAGCGCGGGGCCTTCACCATTCCGCAGGCGGCGGGCATGGCATGGCAGCAGCTCAAGTTCATCCTCCGCGGCGAGAACCTCAATGACGTCCACGCGGTGCGGGATTCGGCGCTGCGGCTCGCCGCCGGCATCACGGAGGAGGACATCAAGGCCCTCGGCGAAGAAGTGTACGACGAGATGATCGCCTCCCGGATCTGGCCCGGAGCCAAGGCCCTGGCCGAGCAGCACCTGCGCGTCGGACGGAAGGTCTGGCTGGTCACGGCCACCCCCATCGAGGTGGCCACGGTGATTTCCACCAGGCTGGGGCTGACCGGCGCCCTCGGGACCGTGGGCGAAACCAAGGACGGCTTCTACACGGGCCGGCTCGTCGGGGACATCCTGCACGGCGCCGCCAAGGCCGTGGCGGTCCAGGGCATCGCGGACGCGCACGGGCTGGACCTGAAACGCTGCTGGGCCTACAGCGACTCCTACAACGACATCCCGCTGCTGACGATGGTGGGCCACCCGGTGGCGATCAACCCCGACAGCCGGCTGCGCAAGCACGCCCGCGAACACAACTGGCCGGTCTACGATTTCCGCTCCGGCCGCCGCGCCGCCACCCTGGGCCTGAAGGCAGCCACGGCAGGCGGAGCGGTCTACGGCCTCTGGCGCGGCTACACGAGGTTCCGCGGCCCCCGGGCCTGACGCTGCCTTTCCCTTCCGACGCGGTTTTTCCCTTGAGACGCGCGAAGGTCCCCTCGACACCGGAATTCGCGTAGCGCCGGGGATTTGGCGTGTCGCCGGGCATTTGGCGCGTCGCAGGGCATTTGGCGCGTCGCAGGGCGGACTGGGGTCGGAGACGCAAAAATGCCCGCACCCCCGGAAGGGAACGGGCATTGAAGCGTAGAGCGGACTCTACTTCTTGTTGCGGCGCTGGTGGCGGGTCTTACGAAGCAACTTGCGGTGCTTCTTCTTGGCCATACGCTTGCGACGCTTCTTAATAACTGAACCCACGAAAGTTCCTTACAAACTAGATGCAGTACCTGTCTGATGGAGAAGGTCCGTGGACTGAGCAACAGACTGAACAACTGACAGATTCTTACAATGACGTAAAACGTTCCTTAACAGGGTACCGCCTATCCGGAGCACCCCCTGACCAGCACAGCTCCCGTGGCGTGCAGCGGCCCCCAAGGCGGCTGCAGAACCACGGGATCGGTGCGGTCAGTCGGGTCCGGTCAGGCGGTGCCCGTGTGACCATCCACGACAGCACCCTTGAGGTACTGTTCGACGGCGGTCTCCGGGACGCGGTAGGAGCGGCCGAACCTCACGGCGGGCATCTCCCCCGAATGGACAAGGCGGTACACGGTCATTTTGGAGACACGCATTACCTCAGCCACCTCGGCCACGGTCAAGAACTTGGCGTTCGAGAAGTTCGACTCTGCGGACATTACCCATATTCCTTTGCTCTCAGCAACGACGCCGGTCTATCTGCGGTGTGCGCCGATGCTGAGCCATCGAACAACCGTGTTCTAGTTACTCTAGATGCTCACGTGGCCATTGTGAAAGCCCGGCGCTTCCGCGACGACGCGGCCAGCTGTTCGAGGACCGACGCCGTCACATCCCACTCCATGCAGGCATCCGTAACGCTCTGGCCGTAGACCAGCTCCGAGTGGCCGGCGGCGTGTTCGGCCACGTCCAGGTTCTGCGCGCCGCCCACCAGGAAGCTCTCCAGCATCACGCCGGCGATCGCCCCGGCGGCGGTTCCGCCGTCTTCGAGCTGGGCGCCGATCTCGAGCGCCACCTCGGCCTGGCGGTGGTGGCTCTTGCCGCTGTTGGCGTGGCTGGCGTCCACGATCAGCCGCGGGTTGAGGTTCTTGGCCGCGAGCTTGGCCGAGGCCGCCTCGACGTCGGCCGAGGAGTAGTTGGGGCCCTTCCGGCCGCCGCGCAGGATCACGTGGGTGTCGGGGTTGCCGGCGGTGGACACCAGCGCGGCCCGGCCGTCGCCGTCGATCCCGAGGAAGGCCTGGGCAGACGCGGCTGCGCTGCAGGCGTCGACTGCCACCTGTAGGTCGCCGTCGGTCCCGTTCTTGAAGCCGATGGGCATGGACAGGCCGGAGGCGAGCTGGCGGTGGATCTGGCTTTCCGTGGTCCGCGCGCCGATGGCGCCCCAGGAGATGAGGTCGGCCATGTACTGCGGGCTGATGGGTTCGAGGAACTCGGTGGCGGTGGGCAGCCCCAGCGCGGTGACCTGCTGCAGGAAGCTGCGGGCGGCGCGCAGGCCGCCGGCGATGTCGTGGCTGCCGTCCAGGTGCGGATCGTTGATGAGGCCCTTCCACCCCACGGTGGTCCGCGGCTTTTCGAAGTACGCGCGCAGGACGATGAGCAGGTCTTCCTTGTGCTTCTCGGCCTGGCTCACCAGCCGGCGGGCGTATTCCAGGCCCGCCTTGGGGTCGTGGATGGAGCAGGGGCCAACAATCACCAGCAGACGGTCGTCCACGCCGTCCATGATGGCGCGGACTTCGTCGCGGCCGCGTTCGACGACGCCGGCAGCCTTCGCGTCCAGCGGCAGTTCCGCAATCATCTCCTGGGGAGTGGGCAACGCGGTGATTTCACTGACCCTGAGGTTGGACGTGGACTGGCGTTTCGACGTCGGCTGCTGGGTTTCGGTGGCTGTTGCGCTCATGTGGGGGTCCTGTTCCGGGTCGGAGCGGGCCCCTGGTCAGAACCCGCCGCAGATATGGCGAAGGGCAGAGAATGATCTCTGCCCTGTTGGCTCTGAAGGAAAAGTTGGATGCGTGTCAGTTAGACGCGGGCCCCTCCAGAGCCAACGAAAAATACGCATACCAACGGTTAGTCATAGCCACACCATAGCCGCGGGTTTGCCGGCACCGCAAATCGGTTACGCACGGCGGGACGAGCGCGAACGGACAGTTGTGGCCCCAAGGAAGCGCTTTCCAAGGGCCCCAAGTGTACGTTCGCGCTCAGCCAGGAGGTGGGTCCGCCTCAGCCCAGCAGCTTGCGGAGGTACTGCAACTGCCGGATCCAGTGGTGCTCCTGGCCGCCCTCGTGGTTGTTGAAGCGGTACACCTCGATGTCCTTCGCGCCTGCGGCCGGGCCAGCGTCCGCCCCGTAGGCGTTGTAGCTGGCAAAGACTGTCGACGGCGGGCAGACGTCATCCATCTGGGCCACGGAGAACAGCGCGGGGACCGTCGCGGACCTGCCCAGGTTGACGCCGTCGAAGTAGTTCAGCACGGCCAGCATGGGTTCATATTTCCCGCGGTGCCGGCCGAGGAATTCTGCGATCTCGGGGTAGGGGCCCCGCGGCGCAATATCGATGGCGCGCGGGAAATCCTGGAGGAACGGGACGTCGGGCAGGGCGGCGATGACGCCGTCGAGCCTTCCGGCCGCGAGCCCGGCGACGGCGACGGCCATGCCGCCGCCCTGGCTGATGCCCGCCACCACCACCCGGGCGGCGTCCACGTCCGGATGCGACTGCGCCGCCTCGACGGCGCGGAACGCGTCCATGTACACGCGGCGGTAGTAGTAATCCTCGCGGCTGGCCACGCCACGCGTCATGAGTCCCGCATACGCCACCTCCCCGGCCGACGGGTGCGGGTCCGCGGTGTCGCCGACCGCTCCGCGGTAACCCTGGCCCCGGGTGTCCATGATGAAGTGCGCGTAGCCTGCCTGAGCCCACCGCGTGTCCTGGTTGGCCAGCCCGCGGCCGCCCGAATAGCCGGCATACTGCACGACGGCGGGCAGCTCGGTCCCGGCTTCCCGGGTCACCGGCAGGTGCAGCCACCCTTTCACCGGGGCACCGCCGAAGCCGGCGAAGGTGACGTCGAAGGTATCCACGACGGTCAGGTAGTTCTCGACCGGCTCGAAAACAGCGTCCAGCGGAAAGGCCCGTGTTTCGTCGACCGTGCGGTCCCAAAAAGCCTCAAAATCGGGCGGCACTGCCACTGCGGACGTGTACCGGCGGAGCTCCTCGAGGGGCAGATCGAACAGCGGCATGGGTTTTCCGTTCTTCCTGGGACTGGCTTCCTGCGTGCGTCCTAATCAGACCAGCGCCGCCTCGAACCTGTCGAGCCTGTGTGACGCCCGGACCACCTCCCGGAGCGCATCGAGTCCGCCGGCGAGCGCGCCTGCTGCGCGGGCCTGGACGAGGATGTTGCCGAGAGCCGTGGCTTCGATCGGGCCGGCGATGACAGGTTTTCCGGTGGCCCGGGCGGTGAGCCGGCACAGCAACTTGTTTTGTGAGCCGCCGCCAACGATGTGCACCACGTCCACGGGCTGGCCGGCGAGGCGTTCGGCGTCGGCGATGGTGCGCGCGTAGCCCGCCGCGAGGCTGTCCAGGATGCAACGCACGATCGCGGCCGGTTCACCGGGAAGGACGGCACCGCTGGCGCGGACAGCGGCGCGGATCCGGTCCGGCATGTTGTCCGGGGCGATGAAGGCGGGGTCATCGGGGTTGATCCGGGGTCCGCCGGGCGGCAGCGCCGCGGCGGCGTCGAGCAGGTCCCCGATTTCTGGCCGGTAGCCGTCTGCGGCCCAGGCGCGCTGGCATTCACTGAGCAGCCAGAGTCCCCCGACGTTGCGAAGGTACCTGACCGTGCCGTCGACGCCGCGTTCGTTGGTGAAGTTGGCGGCGCGGCTGGCTTCGGTGAGCACCGGCTGCTGCAGTTCGAGCCCCACGAGGGACCAGGTGCCGGAGGAGATGTAGGCAAAGTTTTCCTGCTCCGCGGGAACGGCCGCAACGGCGGAGGCGGTGTCGTGCGAGCCGACGGCCACCACCTCCGTTGCCGCGGGCAGTCCGGTCCGTTCGGCGATGCCGGGCAGCAGGGCGCCCAGGGTTTCGCCGGGCCGGATCAGCGGCGGAAAGAGGTCCTCCGGAAAGCCGAGTGCCGTGAAGAATCCGGTGGCCCACGTCCCGGTGGGGGCATCGAGCAGGCCCGTGGTGGAGGCGTTGGTGGCCTCGGTCCGCCGGACACCCGTGAGCAGGTACCCGATCAGGTCCGGGATCAGCAGGGCCTGCAGCCCGTCCAGGTCCGGTTCTGTGGCGAGCTGGTAGAGGGTGTTGAACTGCAGGAACTGCAGGCCGGTGGTGGCGTAGAGCCGGGCCGGGTCCAGTTTTTCGTGGACCCGGGCGACGGCGGCACGGCTGCGTTCGTCCCGGTAGCTGTAGGGCTGGGCAATGAGTTCGCCGGCTTTGTTGACCAGGCCGTAGTCCACCGCCCAGGTGTCGATGCCGATGCTGGTGACCGTTTGCCCGTGGCCAGCCGCCGCCTTGGCGGCGGCAGCGAGGCCGGTGAGCACCTCGGTGAAGAGGGCGTCAAAATCCCAGCGGAGGCCGCCGTCGGATTGCACTACACCGTTGGGGAACCGGTGGACGGTTTCCATCTCCGCCGTGCCGGCGCTGATCCGTCCGAGGATGACCCGGCCGGAGGAGGCGCCAATATCGACAGCGGCGAACACACTGCCGGCGAACAGGCCGCCGTCGACATCGGTCAGATGTGCGGTGCTCACCGGAGGAATGCTGCCGCGACGCCGGCGTCCACGGGGATGTGCAGGCCGGTGGTGTGGGAGAGTTCGTTGCTGGTGAGCACGGCCGCGGCGTTGGCGACGTGCTCGGGCAGGACCTCGCGCTTGAGCAGGGTGCGCTGGGCGTAGTACTCGCCCAGTTTTTCCTCGTCCACGCCGTAGACGGCGGCGCGCTTGGCGCCCCATCCGCCGGCGAAGATCCCGGAGCCGCGGACCACGCCGTCGGGGTTGATGCCGTTGACGCGGACGCCGTACTCCCCCAGTTCCGCGGCGAGCAGGCGGACCTGGTGCGCCTGGTCGGCCTTGGTGGCGGAGTAGGCGATGTTGTTCGGGCCGGCGAACACGGAGTTCTTGGAGGAGATGTAGACGATGTCCCCGCCCAGGCCTTGGTCGATCATGACCTTGGCGGCGGCCTTGGCCACCAGGAAGGAGCCCTTGGCCATCACGTTGTGCTGCAGGTCCCAGTCCTTCCCGGTGGTTTCCAGCAGCGGCTTGGAGATGGACAGGCCGGCGTTGTTCACGATCAGGTCGAGGCCGCCGAAGGCCAGCACGGCTTCGTCGATGGCTGCGGCGACCTGGGCTTCGTTGGTGACGTCGGCCTGGACGCCGACGGCGACATCCGGGCCGCCGAGTTCTTCGGCGACCTTCTGTGCGTTTTCGAGGTTCAGGTCGGCGATGACCACGCAGGCACCGTCGGTGGCGAGGCGGGTGGCGATGGCCTTGCCGATGCCCGACGCCGCGCCGGTGACCAGGGCGATGCGGGTGGCGTGGGATTTGGGCTTGGGCATCCGGGCGAGCTTGGCCTCCTCCAGGGCCCAGTATTCGATGCGGAACTTCTCGGCCTCATCGATCGGGGCGTAGGTGGAGATCGCTTCGGCGCCGCGCATCACGTTGATCGCGTTCAGGTAGAACTCCCCTGCCACGCGGGCGGTCTGCTTGTCCTTGCCGTAGGAGAACATGCCCACCCCCGGGACCAGCACGATCGCCGGGTCTGCGCCGCGCAGGGCGGGTGAGTCGGATACCTTGTGGCGGTCGTAGTACGCCTGGTAGTCCTTCCGGTATTCGGCGTGCAGTTCCTTCAGCCGGGCCATGGAATCCTCGATCGAGGCGCCGGCGGGCAGGTCCAGGATGAGGGGCTTGACCTTGGTGCGCAGGAAATGGTCCGGGCACGAGGTCCCCAAAGCGCCCAGGCGCGGGTGCTCTGCGGCCTCAAGGAATTCCAGCACCGCGGGGTCGTCGCTGAAGTGGCCCACCTGCGGCTTGTCCGCCGAGGCCAGACCCCGGATCACCGGGGCCAGCGCTGCGGCTTTCGCCCGCCGTTCGGTTTCAGCCAGCGGGGCGTAGCCGGGCAGCTTCGGGCCGAAGGGTTCGGCCTTGCCGTTCTCGCGGATGTACTGTTCGGCCTGGTGGATGATCCAGAGCGAGTTGGCTTCTGCTTCCTCGCTGGTCTCACCCCAGGCGGTGATGCCGTGCCCGCCGAGGATGGTGCCGACGGCCTGCGGGTTGGCGTCCTTGATCGCGGCGATGTCCAGGCCCAGCTGGAACCCTGGCCGGCGCCACGGCACCCACACCACCTTGTCGCCGAAGATCTTGGTGGTGAGCGTTTCACCGTCGGCAGCGGTGGCGATGGCGATGCCCGAGTCCGGGTGCAGGTGGTCCACGTGCGCTGCGTCCACGAGCCCGTGCATGGCAGTGTCGATCGATGGCGCGGCGCCGCCCTTGCCGTGCAGGCAGTAATCAAACGCCGCCACCATCTCGTCTTCGCGCTCGACGCCGGGGTAGACGTTCTTCAGCGCCTGCAGCCGGTCCAGGCGGAGCACGGCGAGGTTGTGGGCCTTCAGGGTGCCGAGGTCCCCGCCGGAGCCCTTCACGCAGAGAAGCTCGACGTCCTCGCCCGTGACCGGGTCCTTCTCCAAACCCTTCGCCGAGGTGTTGCCGCCGGCGAAATTGGTGTTCCGCTTGTCCGCGCCCAGCCGGTTGGAACGGGCGATCAGGTCTTCAATGGTCTTGTTCGTCATAACTTTTATGCGCCCCATCCGGATTGCTGGCCGCCTGCGCGGTCCTCGTTGATCTGTTTCTGGTAGCCGCAGGCCTTGTAGGCAGCGATCGGGTCAGCGGGCAGGCCGCGGGCTTCGCGCCACTCGGCCAGGACCGGCCGGACGTCGGTGTAGAAGGCGTCGTTGAACGCCGCATTCGCGGCCAGCACATCGCCGGCCCGCTGCGCCTCGGCCAAAGCAACCGTGTCGATGAGCAGGGCCCGGGCCGTCATCTCCTGCACGTTCAGGACCGAGCGGATCTGGCCCGGGATCTTCTCCTCCAGGTTGTGGCACTGGTCCAGCATCAACGCCACAGCGGAATTCCCTGCAGCGTCCTTGCCGAACCCGCCCCCGCGGATCACCTCGTGCATGATGCGGAACAGCTGGAACGGATCCGCGGCACCCACGATCAGGTCGTCGTCGGCGTAGAAGCGCGAGTTGAAGTCGAACGAGCCCAGCTTGCCCAGCCGCAGCAGCTGCATCACGATGAACTCGATGTTGGTGCCCGGGGCGTGGTGGCCGGTGTCCAGGCAGACAAACGCCTTCTCTCCCAGGGCCAGGGTCTGCGCGTACGAGGTGCCCCAGTCCGGGACGTCCGTGTGGTAGAAAGCCGGCTCGAAGAACTTGTACTCCAGCACCAGGCGCTGGTCCTCGCCGAGGCGGGCGTAGATCTCCTGCAGCGACTCCGCCAACCGGTCCTGCCGGCCGCGCAGGTCATCCTGGCCCGGGTAGTTCGTGCCGTCCGCGAGCCAGATCTTCAGGTCCCGGGACCCGGTGGCGTGCATGATGTCGATGCACTCGAAGTGGTGGTCGATCGCCCGGCGGCGCACGGCCTCATCCGAGGACGTCAGCGAACCGAACTTGTACTCGTCATCCTGGAACGTATTCGAGTTGATCGTGCCCAGCCCCACGCCGAGGCCGGCCGCGTACTCCTTCAGTGCGGCATAGTCGTCCACCTTGTCCCACGGGATGTGCAGCGCTACCGTGGGCGCCAGACCCGTGAGCTCGTGGACTTTCGCGGCGTCGGCCAGCTTCTCCTGGACAGTGCGGGGGGTACCGGGAGTGCCGAACACCTTGAACCTGGTGCCCGAGTTGCCGTAAGCCCACGAAGGGACCTCAATCGCCAGCTCCGAAAGCCGGTCCAGCGCCGATGCTGTGTTGTTCATGATCTTTCTTTCGTCAGTGTTGGGAAGCCCTGTGCTTGGAAGATTTAGTGCTGGGCGGCGCTGCTGCCGGTGGCCGCAGCCAGCTGTTCGTCGAGGTTGAACACCTCGTCGAGGACCCGGAAGCCCTCGTCAGGCGGAACATCGCTGTTCCGGAAGAGTGTGGCCATTTCCGCCTGCCAGCGGGCGTTGACGTCCGTGAGTGCCATCCGGGCACGCACCGCGTCAAAGTCGTCGCATTCGAGGTAGCCGACCAGCAGCCCGTCCTCGTCCAGGAACAGCGAGTAGTTGTTCCAGCCCGCGCCCTTGAGTGCGGCGAGCATCTCCGGCCAGACGGCCGCGTGCCGCCAGCGGTACTCCGCCAGCAGCTCCGGCTGGACGGAGGATCGGAAGCAAACCTTCATGTGGCACTCCTGTGGACGTCTCGGTGGTGGGGAAGCAGCCAGAACAGAATTCATTCAGGTCGCTGAGCTCTTGAATCGTTTCATTGACACGATTCAAAGTACGCTGGAGGAAAGAAGGGTGTCAAGCGTTTTCACCTGGATGGGCAATCGGTCTTCGGAGGAACAGCAGAATGTCGCGGGCAGCCAGCATCAAGGACGTCGCCAACCACGCACAGGTTGCGGTGGGCACGGTCTCCAACGTCCTCAACAATCCCGACCGCGTGTCCGCGCGCACCAGGGACAGGGTTCTGAAGGCCATCGATGAACTGGGGTTCGTCCGCAACGACGCCGCCCGCCAGCTGCGCGCCGGGCACAGCCGCACCATCGGCGTCGTGGTCCTGGACGTCGGCAACCCGTTCTTCACCTCAGTGGTCCGCGCCGCCGAGGATGCGGCGGCAGTAAACGGCAGCGCCGTGCTGCTGGGTGACAGCGGCCACGACGCGAAACGGGAATCGCACTACATCGACCTCTTCCAGGAGCAGCGGGTCCAGGGTCTTCTCATCTCACCGGTAGGGGACGTGGCGGACCGGCTGGACGCCCTGCGGCAGCGCGGGGTCCCGACGGTCCTGGTAGACCGGCTGGCCGACGAGGACCGGTTCAGTTCCGTCTCGGTGGATGACGACGCCGGCGGGTACCTTGCCGCCCGGCACCTCCTTGATCTGGGACGCCGGACTCTGGCCTTCGTGGGCGGGCCGCTGTCCATCCGCCAGGTGGCCGACCGCCTCGCGGGGGCCCGCCGGGCCGTGGCCGAAGTGGACGGGGCAATCCTGGAGGTGCTCGACTCCGACGGCCAGTCCGTACTCGCCGGACGCGGCGTGGGCAACAATCTCGTGGAGCGGGGCACCGGGAATCTGCCGGACGGGATCTTCTGCGCCAACGACCTGCTGGCGCTCGGGGTGATGCAGTCGCTGACCATGATGAACGGCGTGCGCATCCCGGAGGACGTGGCCCTGATCGGCTACGACGACATCGACTTCGCGGTGTCCGCGGTCGTACCGCTCTCCTCCATCCGCCAGCCCACGGACGATATCGGCAGAACCGCCATTGAACTCCTGACGGAGGAACTGGACGCCCAGCATCCGCGGCACCGCACCGTCGTTTTCACGCCAGAACTGGTAGTCCGGCAGAGCACTGCCGGCGCTCCAGCCCGCTGACCTGTACGGGCGATGCGAGTGGCGGGCACCGGCCCCGGACGAAACCGGGCACGGGAACCGGACGCGCTCACCCCGGCGGGCGGGAGGACCTTTTGAAACGTTACATAAATCGGTCGCGACGAGTACACTTACACAGAAAGTCCCGGAAAGCGCTTGCTGGTCCTCCGGCAAGGCACGCTCCCCCGGACAGGAATGACGATGGCGTCGCGCGGCAGGGCAGCGCCGGACAGGAGCACGATGGAGACGCCTCCCATGACGGACGCTGCAAACCCAGGCGCGCAGGATGAGCACGCCGCGTCACGCGGGCGCACCAGTCCGGCACGGGTTGCCCTGGTCGGCGTCCACGGCTTCGGGGCCATCCATCTGAAGAACCTCGAACGGCTGCGGCAGGCCGGAACGGTGGAGCTGGTGGCCGTGGCGGACCCCAATCCCCCGTCCCCGGGTGCGCTGCCGTCCACCACCGCGGTCCACCCCGACCTGCAGTCCCTCCTTGCGGGCAATCACAGCCCCGACGTTGTCATCGTGGCCACGCCCATCCAGACGCACGCGCCTCTCGCCCTCGCTGCCCTGGCATCCGGCGCCGACCTCTACCTGGAGAAACCGCCGGTGGCCTCCCTGGCCCACTTCCGGCAGCTGCAGGAGGCTGCCGAGGCATCCGGGCGGAGCGTGCAGGTCGGTTTCCAAAGCCTGGGGTCGCAAGCGCTGCCCGCCATCGAAAAACTCCTCAGGGACGGCACCATCGGCACCCTGGAGGGAATCGGCGCAACCGGGCGCTGGGTACGGGACCGCGCGTACTACAGGCGCTCGCGCTGGGCAGGCAAGCGCACGCTCGACGGAATTGATGTGGTGGACGGCGTGGCCACCAATCCCCTGGCGCATGCCATTGCCACCGCCCTGCGGATCGCAGGCGCCCGGACGGTGGAGGACGTGGCCTCCGTGCAGACGGACCTCTACCGGGCGAACGACATTGAATCCGACGACACGTCGGTCATCCGGATCCGCACCGCCGCCGGGCTGCCGATCACCTGCGCCCTGACGCTGTGCGCCTCGGAATCGGTGGAGCCATACATCACGCTGCAGGGCTCGGAGGGGACGGCTGTTTTCCATTACACCGAGGACCGGCTGCAGATCAGCAACGCGGCCGGCGAGCAGTCGATGGAATTCGGCCGCGATGACCTGACCGAAAACCTGCTGGAGCACCTGGCCGGAGGCACGGAACTCACCAGCGCCCTCAACGACTCTGGTGCGTTCATGCTGGTGCTCGAAGCGGTCCGCACGGCCGAGCCGCCGGCGCCAATCGGCCCCGCCCACGTGCTCTGGGAGGGCGAGGGAGACGCCGCCCGTGCGGTGATTCCCGGCATTGAGGACGCCCTGCAGCGGGCCATCCGGGCCCACGCCACCTTCAGTGAGCTGGGCCTGCCGTGGGCGCGCCCCGCCGATCCGCTTGGGACCGGAGTCCTGTTCGACGCCGGCGGCAGGACTCTCGCCGTCCAGCGCACCGGGGCAGGCCTCAATGCGGGGCTGTCCCCGCGCCCCTACCTGCACCCCGTCACCACCCTCGGCGGAACCGTGGTGACGGACCATCTGCCCGCGGACCACCCCTGGCACTTGGGCGCGGGCTTCGCCCTCCAGGACGTCAACGGCACCAACTTCTGGGGCGGAAAGACCTACCTGCGCGACGCCGGAGCGTACGTGTCCCGGCAGGACCACGGCAGGATCGAGCTGCTGCCTGCCAACGCCGGGGACGCGCTGCCGGGCGAACCCGCCATATGGCAGCTCCGCTGGCTCAGCGCCGAAGACCAGCCGCTGCTGACAGAACAGCGGATCCTCGGCCGCGAGATCCTGGGCGAGCGCGCATGGCGCCTGGACCTGCGCAGTGAACTGACCGCCGACGTCGATGTTTCACTGGGCAGTCCCGGCTCCAACGGTGCCGCAGGCAGCGGCTACGGCGGCTTCTTCTGGCGCCTCCCGGCCTGCAGCGGTGCCCGCGTTTTCACGTCCGACGCCGATGGGGAACCGGCCGTCCACGGTTCCGTGGCGCCGTGGCTGGCATGGACGGCCTCCTTCGGCGAGGTTCCCGGCATCCGCTCCGGGCAGGGCGCGACGCTGGTGTTCGGTGCGCCCGCCGAGTCGGACGATCCGTGGTTTGTCCGTTCCTCCGGGTATCCGGGGGTCGGGTCTGCCCTGGCCTGGGACAGGCCGGTGACGCTGGCCGCCGGCGAATCGCTCCGGCGGAGCCTCAGCGTCTGGGTGTGCGACGGCGAACTGTCACCGTCCGCCGTCGAATCCCTGGTGGTGTCCGGGCGTCACGAACTAGGCTGACCACCATCCCGAGGACTGATCACGTCCCGAGTAAGGAGCGGCATGCCCGAGCACCAAGCCTCTTCCCGCGCTCCCGGATGGAACAGCGCTCCCCGATGGAACAGCGGCCCCGGCCTGGCATTCGGCGGTGACTACAATCCCGAGCAGTGGCCGGCTGACGTGCGGCGGGAGGACATCGGCCTCATGAAGGAGGCCGGCGTAACCCTCCTCAGCGTGGCCATCTTTTCCTGGGCGCTCCTGGAGCCCCGCGAAGGGGAGTACGACTTCGGCTGGCTGGACGAGGTGCTGGACAGCCTGGCCGGCGCCGGCATCAAGGTTGCCCTCGCCACGGCGACGGCCGCTCCCCCGGCCTGGCTGGTGCGGAGGCATCCGGGGGTCCTGCCGGTAACCGCCGAGGGCACCGTCCTGGAACGTGGATCCCGGCGGCACTACTCGCCGTCGTCCGCTGCTTACCGCCGGTACGCCACGGGCATCACCCGGAAGCTGGCCGAACGGTACAAGGACCACCCGGCCCTGGCGCTGTGGCACGTGGACAACGAGCTGGGCTGCCACGTGTCAGAGTTTTACGGCGACGAGGACGCCGCGGCGTTCCGGCGCTGGCTGGAGCAGCGCTATGGCAGCATCGAGGCGCTGAACGAGGCGTGGGGCACGGCTTTCTGGTCCCAGCACTATGAGTCATTCCAGGAGATCATTCCGCCCCGGGCCGCCCCCGCCATCCTCAACCCGACGCAGCGGCTGGACTTCCAGCGGTTCAGCTCCTGGGCGCTGCTGGACTACTACCGCTGCCTGCTGGCCGTGATCCGGGAAGTGACCCCGGACGTTCCGGCCACCACCAACCTCATGGTGTCCAGCGCCACCAAGTCCCTGGACTACTTCGACTGGGCCAGGGCCCTGGACGTGGTGGCCAACGACCACTACCTGGTGGCCGCTGATCCGGAGCGGGAAATCGAACTGGCGTTCAGCGCGGACCTGACGCGGGGCATTGCGGGCAACCGGCCATGGATCCTGATGGAGCATTCGGCGTCGGCCGTGAACTGGCAGCCGCGCAACCAGCCGAAGATGCCCGGCGAGATGCTGCGCAATTCGCTGGCGCACGTGGCCCGCGGCGCCGACGCCGTCATGTTCTTCCAGTGGCGGCAGAGCGTTGCCGGCGCCGAGAAATTCCACTCGGCCATGGTGCCGCACGGCGGCCGGGACACCCGGGTGTGGCGGGAAGTGGTGGCCCTGGGTGAAGCCCTTGGCAAACTCGGGGCAGTCAAGGGCTCCACCGTGGAATCCCGGGTGGCCATTGTCTTCGACTACGAGGCGTGGTGGGCCGGCGAACTGGACTCGCACCCGAGCGTGGACGTGAAGTACCTCGACCTGATGCGCGAATTCCACCGTTCGCTGTTCCTGCGCGGCGTCGGCGTGGACTTCGTGCATCCCACAGCGGACCTCACCGGCTACGGCCTGGTGCTGGTCTGCACGCTGTACTGCGTCACTGACACCGCCGCGGCCAACATCGCGGGCGCCGCCGAAGCCGGTGCCACGGTGCTGGTCAGCTACTTCAGCGGCATCGTCGACGAACGCGACCACGTCCGGCTGGGCGGCTACCCGGGCGCCTTCCGCGAACTGCTGGGAATCCGGACGGAGGAGTTCCACCCGCTGCTCGAGGATTACCAGGTTGCCCTGAGCGACGGCACCACGGGCAGGATCTGGAGCGAACACGTGCACGCCGAGGGCGCAGAAACCCTGGCCACCTTCACCGGCTACCCGCTCGCCGGCGTTCCGGCACTCACCAGAAGGACCACCGGCAGCGGCGCGGCCTGGTATCTGGCAACTCTCCCCGACCGGGACGGCATCGAAAACCTCCTGGACAAGCTCCTGGCCGAAGCGGGAGTGGCAGCCGTCGCGGAGGCCGCTGCCGGCGTCGAGCTCACCCGGCGCGTCTCCTCCGACGGGCGCCGCTTCCTTTTCGCCATCAACCACGGCCGGGCGGATGCGGCGGTGAAGGCCGACGGCGAGGACCTGTTGGGCAGCGGACGTTTCGCCGGCTTCGTGCCCGGCGGAGGGGTGGCGGTGATCGCCGAGGACTGAAGGTGCCGCGGCCACGCAGAAACCCCGGACCGCCTCCCTTGAGAGACTGCCCGGGGTTTCTTTGAGTGGAGCTAGCTGCTGATGGCCGACGTCATCTCGTCCACCGCCTTCTTGCCCGCTTCATCTGCCGAGAGCCTGTTGAACAGCACTTCCGAGGTGTAGCGCTTGATGATCTCCTGGATGGCACCTGCACCCTTCGGCGGCGGGGCAGGAGCCTCACCGAGTTCGGTCTTGATCTGGTCGATGAACTTCACGACCTTGACGTCCGCGGGGGTCAGCTTGGAGGAGATCGCCGCGCGGACATCGGTGTTCGGGTAGACACCGCGGTCGGCCAGGAGCGCTTCGCCTGCCTTGGCGTCGTTCGCGAGGAAGTTGATGAACTTGGCCACTTCCTCGGGGTGCTTGGTCCTGGAGGATGCCGACCAGAACTGCGAGGCCTTGTACCAGAGCTGGGCATCCGCAGCGGAGCCGGTCTTGGTGGGGAACCTCAAAATCTTCAGTTCTGAGCCGGCGGCCTTTTCCAGGGCGGGAAGCTGGTTGGACCACCAGAAGGCGAGCCCGTTCTTGCCCGTTGCGAGCCCGCTCTGGTCCAGGGGCGCTGCTTCAGCCTCAACAACCTCCGACGCCGAAGGAACTGCCTTGCCCTCACTCATCTGTTTAAGGAAGGCCCACCAGGCGGCAATGTCTGCCGGTTCGAAGCCGAGCTTGCCGTCTTCGGTGTAGAGGGACTTTCCGTTCTGCCGTAGCCACACCCCGAGGGATGCCTCATCGGTCCCGTAGGCGGCCGCCCCGTAGGTTCCCTTCGGGGACTTCGCCGTCACCTCGGCGGAGATCCGTTCGAAGTCTTCCCACGTCCAGGTCGCGTCGTCGGGCAATGCCACACCTGCAGCCTTGAACACGGCTGGGTTCGCAAGGATGGTGGCTGCATTGATGCCAGCCGGGATGCCCGTCAGGCCGTCGTCGCTCTGGCCCGCTTTGAGGGTGGCCTCGTCGAGCTTGGACGTGTCGATGCCGTACTTCGAGAAGTCAAGCAGCGCTCCGCGGCTGGAGTACTCGGTGATGTACTTCTCGTCCATCTGGATGATGTCGGGGGCGTCATTGGCAGCCACCTGCGTGGCCAGCTTGTCCCAGTAACCGCTCCAGTCGCCATACTCCGGCTTGATCTTGATGTTCGGGTTCTCGGCTTCGAAGGCCTTGATGGCTTCCTGGGTCACCTGTGCCCGCTTGTCGCTGCCCCACCAGGAGAAACGGAGTTCAACCTTTCCATCGGCGCTCTGGGCGGGGGATCCCCCGCCGCACGCGCTGAGTGCAAGGACGACGGCGGCTGCCGCAGCAACCGCTCCCGCCTTTCGAAGGCTTCGGGGGGTCTTGGAGGATGCCTTGGGCCGGTCGGCCCCGGCACCGGGGGCCGACTTGGGGAACAGTTTCACAGTTCACTCCGATCTTCTTTGATCCTGAAAGGTGAGGAAAACGCTTTCCAACTAATGTTATAAGTAACCAACTTGTATTACAAGAGATGCCGCCGACTGATACCGGAGCCTGGCACTGGATAAGACCGCTCGCGCCTACTTGATGCCGGTCGTGGCGATTCCCCTGATGAGGAACCTTTGCCCGAAAAGGAAAACCAGGAACACGGGCAGAAGGGAAACGATGGACATGGCGAAGAGCGAGCCCCAACTGGTGGCGGACTGTGAATCCACGAACGCCCGCAGCGCGACGGGAACGGTGAACATGTCGGGGTCCGTCAGGTAGATGAGGGCTCCGAAGAAGTCGTTCCAGGTCCAGATGAAGGTAAAGATGGTGGTGGTGGCCAGCGCGGGGACCATCAGCGGCAGAATCACGCGCAGGAAGATCCGCGGATGGCCGGCGCCGTCGATCCTTGCGGCCTCATCCAGTTCCCTGGGAATGCCGCGGATGAACTGGACCATGAGGAACACGAAGAACGCGTCTGTTGCCAGGAGTTTCGGCACGATGAGCGGCCAGAAGGTGTTCACCCAGCCGATCTGCGAGAACAGGATGTACTGCGGGACAATCACCACGTGGAACGGCAGCATGATGGTGAGCAGCATGATGCCGAAGAAGATCTTCTGCCCTGTGAACTGGAGCCTCGCGAATGCGTAAGCAGCCATGGAGCAGGAGATCAGGTTGCCCAGGATGGATCCGAGCACAACCACCGCGGAATTGATCATGTAGTGGCCGAACGGGTGGGTCAGCGCCGACCACCCGTCGGTGTAGTTGCCCATTTCGAGGCTGTTGAGCCACAGGCCGGGCTCGCGGAAGATGAGCTCATTGGAACGCAGCGAGGAAACAACCATCCACAGCAGCGGATAGATCATGACTCCGCCGGTGACGATCAGGATCGCGTGCTTGATCAGTGCCTTGGACCGCGCCTGGCGGCTAAAGGCCAGGGTGCCGGGCGATTCACGGTTTTTGCGTGGCCGTCGGGGGTTCGTTGGCTTGCCGGCCGGAGCTTTCTTGCTCGGGGCGGGCAGCGTCTCCAGCTTAGTCGTCATAGAAAACCCAATACTTTGCAGCGATGAAGTTGATGGCGGTGAAGGCACCGATGATGACCAGCAGGAACCAGGCCATGGCGGAGGCGTATCCCATATCGAACTGGCCGAAGCCCTTTTGGTAGAGGTAAAGCGTGAAGAACATGGTCGAATCCGAAGGGCCGCCGTTGCCGCCGGAGACGATGAACGCCTGGGTGAACGACTGGAAGGATCCGATGATCTGCAGCACAAGGTTGAAGAAGATGATGGGGCTCAGGAGCGGAAGCGTGATGCGCCAGAACCGCTGGAGCTTGGTGGCCCCGTCCACCTCGGCGGCTTCGTAGTACATGTTGGGTATCTGGCGCAGGCCGGCCAGGAAGATGATCATCGGAGCACCGAACGTCCAGACGTGGAGCAGGATGATCGACCCCAGCGCCGTGCTCGGGTCCGAGATCCACCCCGGCCCCTCGACGCCGGCAAGGGCAAGCACTTGGTTCACCAGGCCCGTGGTACCGAAGATCTGCTTCCACAGGATCGCGATGGCCACCGAGCCGCCCAGCAGCGACGGCAAGTAGAAGATCGAGCGGTAGAACGGCAGGCCGCGCAGGCCTTTGTCGAGCACCAGGGCGATCAGCAGGGCAACCGCCAGCTGCAGCGGAACACCGACGAGCACGTACGTAAACGTCACACCGAGCGAATTGTGCAGCCTCGCATCGGTGAACATCCGCTGAAAGTTCTCCAGGCCTACCCACTCCGGGGCCTGAATCAGGTTGTAGTCGGTGAAAGAGAGATACAGCGACATAAGCATGGGACCGACCGTGATGGCCACCAGTCCCACCAGCCAGGGCAGCAGGAAGATATAGGCGGCCTTGTTGTCGCGGCCGTTTGCCTTCTTCTCTTCGGCAGTCTTCGGCCCCTTTCGGCGTGAGAGGGACGTGAGTTCGGTGATGGCACTCACGGGGCACACCTCGCTCGCTGCGGCTTGGGTATGTTTTGAGCGGCCATGCGGTCTCCTTTGGTCATCGTGGCCATTCCCGCGGGGGCGGTCCGTCCCGGGAAGTCCCAGGGCCGCTCTTTGCCGCGGTTTTAAGCTTCGGTCAAGTGGAGGACTTTGTGCCCTTCGTCACTTTTGCGGAGCGGTCGGTACAACGGTAAACGCTTTCCAAGATGATGTACAGATTATTTCGGAACTTTTGGAAAACGCTTTCCTCTGCTGGGCGAACGGAGCAGGTCCCGCACCAAAATGATCGCAAGCCAGCCCGCAAACACGAGCCAGAAAACGTTTTCTCGGATACGATGCTAGTGCTTCCGTTTCCTCCCTGTCCAGCAGTTACTTACCGGCAAGGATCAACCGCATGTCACAATCTTCCGCTTACGCTCCCTCCCCTACTGATGTACGCCCAAGGCCACAGAACCCAGTGCCCCGGATCGCCCTCGTCGGCGTGCACGGTTTCGGCGCCCGGCACCTGGCCAACCTGGCTCGCCTGCAGGCCGCCGGAATGCTCGACTTCGTGGCTGTAGCGGACCCCCGCCCTCCCGGTAAGGGAGTCCTGAAGGAATCCGTGGCCGTTTTCGAGACTCTCGATCACCTCCTTCGGGCCGGAACCGCCCCGGATGTGGTCATCCTGGCTACCCCCATCCAGACGCATGTTCCCCTCGCCGTGGCTGCCATATCTGCAGGCGCGGACGTGTATGTTGAGAAGCCTCCGGCGGCGTCCCTGCAGCAGTTCCGGGAACTGCTGCAGGCCGCCGAGTCAGCAGGGCGCCTCGTCCAGGTTGGCTTCCAAAGCCTGGGATCTGATGCGCTGCCCGCCATCCGGCGGCTCATCGCGAACGGCGAAATCGGTGACGTGCTGGGACTCGGCGCCAAGGGAACCTGGCTCAGGACGCGGGGCTACTTCAAGCGCTCACGGTGGGCCGGCAAGCGGGCAATCAATGGAACCGATGTTGTTGACGGCGTCGCCACCAACGCGTTGGCACACGCCGTTGTGACGGGTCTCAGCGTCGCCGCTGCCCGAACCCTTGATGATGTGGCCGGTGTGGACACCGATCTCTACCGTGCCCACCCAACTGAAAGCGACGACACGTCAGTAGTCAGGGTGCGCACTTCCGCGGGACAGGTTCTCACGTGCGCGCTGACCCTTTGCGCTGCCCGGCAGACACGTCCGTCCGTAACTGTCTTCGGCACGGCAGGCAAGGCAGAGCTCTTCTACACCGAGGATGAACTGGTGGTGCGCACTGCCCACGGCGAGCGCCGGGAAGTATTCGAGCGCGTGGACCTGCTGGAGAATCTGCTGGAAGTGCGCGCCTCGGGCGGAGAGCTGCTCAGCCCGCTGTCCGGCTCGGGAGCCTTTATGGCTGTGCTCGAAGCAATCCGCACGGCACCCTCACCCCGGCAGATCGACAACAAGTACATCACGTGGGAAGGCAGCGGTGATGATGCCCATGCGGTCGTGGAGGGAATCGCTGAACTGACAAACCGGGCCCTCCTCGCCCAGGCAACGTTCTCGGAACTCGGCGCACCATGGGCCAAACTGCTGGAGACGGCAGCCACTTGCAACGTCGGTGGACGCGAAGTAGCAAGCCATCAGGACGGCAGCCGCATCCGCCCCAGCTCATCCCCGCGGCCTTACCTGCATCCTGTCCGGACTCTTGCCGGCACCGTGGTGACCGACCACCAGCCCACCGATCATGTATGGCATCTTGGCGCCGGCGTGGCAATCCAGGACGTTGCCGGCGTGAACTTCTGGGGCGGTCGGACTTATACGCGCGAGGCCGGCGGGTACGTGTGGCGTGACGACCACGGCCGCATCGAAATAACGGATACAACCGAGTCCCCCGGGGCCCTGGTTCAGTCACTGCGCTGGTTCGGACCCGACGGTACGCCGCTGCTGACCGAACAGCGGCGCTGGCGGTATGACGCCGTCGGCCCGTCCGTGTGGCGGCTGCGCCTCGACTCTGAACTTGCACCCGCAGGACCGGAGCCCGTGCCGCTTGGCAGCCCGGGCTCCAACGGCCGGGAAAACGGCGGCTATGGTGGCTTCTTCTGGCGCCTGCCGCCTGTTACCGGCGCGCGCATTTGGACGGCTGCGGCCGCAGGCGAGGAGGCCGTGCACGGAAGCGTGGCGCCGTGGCTGGCATGCAGCGGCGTGTTCGGGCCAGCCGGAATGTCCGAAACAGAAGGGGCAGCCACCCTCGTGTTCCTCGCCGCTCCGCAGGCACCGGATCCATGGTTCGTGCGGCTGGCCGGCTACCCGGGCGTCGGGCTGTCGCTCGCCTGGGACAGGCCTGTCCTCGCAAGCCGGGACAAACCGGTCCGGCGCACCGTCACGGTCCTGATCGCCGACGGCATCCTGAGCACCACAGACGTCTCACGGCTCACTGACTCTTTGGGGGAAACCGCATGAACGTTCCTGCAACCGCCCTGAATGAAACCGCCCTGTCTGGAACCGCGCCGGCCAGAGCTATGCTGCCCGCGGCACCGTCAGCCCCCGCGGATATCAGCCTGCCCGGAAACCCGGACGACCGGGCCGCCAAACGGCAACGCGTCCTCGACATACTGGACGCCAAGGGCCACGATTCCGTGCTCCTGACCAGCCACACCGCCCTTACCTGGTACCTCGACGGCAGCCGCGTGCACATCAGCCTGGCCGGAGACCCGATAGCCGCCCTTCTCGTGGACCGCACCGGCGACCACCTCATCACCTTCAGCAACGAGGCGGAACGCCTCGCCGCCGAAGAGCTGCCGCCCGGCGTCGGACTTCACATGGTTCCGTGGCACGGACAGTTGGCCCACGCTGCCGGTGCACTGGCCGGAGCCGGCGTACCGCTGGCGGAGAAGTCCGTGGCAGCTGAGCTGCGGGCGGCGCGGCAGTCCATGCTGCCCGGTGAGAGTGCGCGGTATGCGCGGCTGTGCGCCGATGCCGCCGGCGCCATGACCGAGGTCCTGTCCGGGGCAACGCCGGACACCACGGAGTTCGAGATCGCTTCCGCCCTGGCGGCCCGGATCGTCGCGGCCGGTGCCGAGCCGCTGGTCCTGCTGTGCAGCGGCAGTTCACGCAGCGCGTTCCGGCACCCGCTCGCCAAGCATGCGCCCCTGGGGCGGCGGGCGATGGCCGTGGTCTGCGCCCGGCGGCACGGCCTGGTGGCAAACCTGACCAGGTGGGTGCGGTTCGACGCCGGCACTCCGGACGAGCGGGACGCCGAGGCCCGCATCGCGGCAGTTGAAGCGGATGTTTTCGCGGCCACGGTCCCGGGCGCCCGGCTCAGCGGCATCTTCGCCGAGATCCAGGCAGCCTACACCCGGCACGGCTTCGGGGCCGACCAGTGGACGCGGCACCACCAGGGCGGGCCGGCCGGGTACGCGGGACGTGATCCCCGTGCCACTCCCGCAACCGACGACCCCGTGGTGCCCAACCAGACCTTCACCTGGAATCCTTCCGGCCCTGGCGTCAAGATCGAGGACACGGTCCAGCTGACCCTGGCTGGCAAAAACGTGCTGACACTGGATCCGCGGTGGCCGTCGGCGGACGTCAACGGACTCCCCCGGCCGCTGACGCTGCAGCTGTAGCCGTAAACAGCAGAGGGCGTTCCCGGATCCGGGAACGCCCTCTTCTTGTTAGGTGGATGGAGAGTTACGAGAGCCGGAACGCAGGGTCCGCCGGCAGGTCGAAGGCGCGGTCCCGCGGTTCGGGTGCGAGTCCGGCGGTGAAGCTGAACCCAAGGCCCGGCCGGTCCTCGCTATAGAGGCGGCTGTCGCGGATCCGGACCGGTGACGGGTCGGCCAGGATGCCCAGCTGTTCGAAGGACGCGTCCTCCACGTCCTCCACGCTGACAGCCTCGGCGAGGGTCAGGGCCAGCTGGCCGGACAGCTCCGGCAGCAGGTGCGGCGCCACCCGGGTGCTGTTGGCGCGGGCCAGCTCGACGATGCGCCGGAACGGCGTAATGCCGCCCACGCGGACGACGTTGGGCTGGATGATGTCCACCGCTTCGGCCTCGATGAAGTCGCGGAAACGGTAGATGGTGTGGACGTTCTCACCCAGGGCGATGGGCACCGGCGACTGCTTCCGCAGGCGGCGGTAGGCCGAAAGGTCGTCGGCGCGCAGCGGTTCCTCCAGCCAGTCCAGGCCGAACTGGCCCAGCACGTCCAGGGCGCGGAGGGCAGCGGGCAGGTCCCAGCGCTGGTTCGCGTCGATCATCAGCCGGCGATCGGGACCGAGCACTGACCGGACCGCCGCCACCCGTTCGGCGTCCTCGGCGAGGTCCTGCTTGCCCACCTTGATCTTTACGGCCTGGTGGCCGGCCGCCACCCACCGTTCGGTCTGCGCCACGAGTTCGTCCAGGGTGTAGTGCAGGTTCACGCCGGAGCCGTAGACCTCCACTGATTCGTGCCGCTGGCCCAGCAGCCCGGCCACTGACGACCCCGCGTTGCGGGCCGCCAGGTCCCATAGGGCGAGGTCGACGCCGGCCATCGCGATGGTGGTCAGCCCGCCCCCGCCTGCCTCATGCAGGCGCTTCCAGAGCTGGTCCCAGACCACTTCCGGCTTCGCGTCCAGACCGGTGATGAACGAGGCGATGTCGTGGTCAAGGAGGGCCTTGACCGCCTGCGGCCCGATGGTGGGGGTCCAGGAAAAACCGTGCCCCGCGCCGCCGTCATCGGTAAAAAGGCTGGTGGCAATGATGTGGTTCTCGGGCGCCTCCGCTCCCCAGCTGCGCCGCAGCGGCACCGTGATCAGGCGCGTGTGCAGCCCCGTGATCCTGACCGGCATCAGCGGCCGGCCAGTTCGTGGCCCTTGGCCAGGATCGCCTTGAGCTCCACGAGCTGCTCTTCGGTGGGGTCCACCAGCGGGGGCCGCACCGGCCCGACCGCCAGGCCGTTGAGCCGCAGCCCGGCCTTGATAAGGGAGACACCGAAGCCCGGCGTCTGGTCCCGCAGGCGGACCAGGGGCGCATAGAAGCCGTCGAGCAGGGCCTGCCGGCGGTCCTCGTCGCCGCTGGCGTAGGCGTCGTAGTAGGCCATGGCGATTTCCGGTGCCATGGCGAAGGCGGCCGAGGAGTACAGCGGGATGCCGAGTCCGCGGTAGGCGCCCTGGGTCAGTTCGGCGGTCAAGAGCCCGTTGAAGAGCAGGAAGTCCTCGCGTCCTCTGGCTTTGACGGCGGAGACGATCTCCTGGGCCAATCCGACGTCGCCGATGCCGTCCTTGAAGCCGATCACCTTGGGGTTGCCGGCGAGCCGGGCGATGGCCTTGGCCGTGAATTTGGCCGTGCCGCGGTGGTACACGATCACCGGAAGGCTGCTCGCCCCGGCCACCGCCTCGATGTAGGCCACCACTCCGTCGGTGGGTCCGGTGACCAGGTACGGCGGCAGGACCAGCAGGGCGTCGGCACCCGACTCCTCGGCCGCACGGGCCGCGGCAAGGGCATGGCCCAGGGGTCCCCCGGCGCCGGCGATGACTGGCACCTGCCCGTTGACGGTTTCGACGGCGGCGGCCACCACGGTGCGCACCTCGTCGATGCTCAGGGCATGGAACTCACCGGTTCCGCACGCCGGGAACACTCCTCCCGGACGGTGCTCCAGGCGCGAGGCGATGTGCTGCCTCAGGACTTCTACGTCCACTGCGCCGTCGGCGCCGAAAGGGGTGACGGGAAAGAAGAGTACGCCGTCGAGTTTCATTTGGTCTCCTGTGGTGTGGGTGATCCTGTGCTGGCTGATGCTGCGGCGGCGCCGACCAAGGTTTCCTCTTCACTGATTTCACCGGCAACCCCCAGCTCGCTGCGCCACGTGCGTTTCGGTTCCCAGCCGAGCAGCCGCCTGGCTTTGGCGATGGAAAAGGCGGGGCTGGTGCCCGTAAGTCCGGCGGCAAGCTCGGCGCTGCCCGTCAAGAACCGGGGCAGCAGCGTGGCCAGCGGTTCGGTGGCCAGCGCGTCGGCCGCGCCCACGAAGAACGTCTCGCCGTTGGGGATGGTGTCCATGTTCCGCAGGAGCACGTCCAGGAAGTCGGCCACGTCACGGGCGTCCACGTAGTTGAAGAGGGCCGGTGCGGACAGCGCCGGGTCGGCGAGCCTTTCGCGGACCGTGTGCCCCTGCTGCGTGGGGGCACCGTCCCATTCTTCCGGCGAGATGACGTAGCACGGCCGGAAGGCAGCGTAGCGGATCCGGCTGCCTTGGGCGGCGGCGAACATCTGCACCGTCTGCTCGGCGATCAGCTTGGACAAGGCGTAGGCGTTCCAGGGCCGGGGCGTCGTGTCCTCGTCCACCGGAAAGGACTCCGGCAACCAGCCGGCCGGGGAGCCGTAGCCCAGCACAGTGGGGCTGCTGGCCGTGACAATCTTGCCGATCCCGAGTTCTGTGGCCGCGCTGACCACCGTGAACGCGAGACGGGTGTTCGTGCTGAGGATGACCTCCTCGGGTGCACTGAAAGGCACGGCAATAGCAGCGAGGTGGACGACGGCGTCGGGCGCTGTGCGTTCCAGGAGGCGGAACGCCTCACCGGGGGCCAGCAGGTCCGCGGTTTCCTGTTCGACGCCTGCCGGGAACGTGCCGGCCGGAACGGCGTCCCGGTCCGCCGAGATGACGTTGTGGCCCGCCCCGGCAAGGCCGGCGACCACGCTGCGGCCCAGGCGTCCGGCGCCGCCGGTGACAAGGATTCTGCTCATGGGTGTTCTTGTCCTGCTCTGCTCAGGCCCGGCCGCGGCGCAGTTCCACGCCCAGGCCAAGCTCGCTGATGCGGACGGGGAGTTCGGTTTCCAGCGACGCGTTGCCCGCGATGCCGACGGCCACGGAGCGCACCCCGTCCAGGTAGCCGGAGGGCCGCCCCAGCGGGTCCTCGCCGGGGCCGTTGAACAGGTCGGAGAGCAGGAGGTTGTCGCCGCCGCCGTGGCCTCCTTCGCCGTTGACGATGGGCACCTCATATGCGGGCTCCCAGTGGCGCTGGACCACGAGGCGCTCACCGTTCCGGCGTACGGCGTCGTCTTCCTCGACGGGAGTGGCGGAGGGGTCCACCACCGTTTTCTTGTCGGTGCTGTGGACGACGGCGGCACGTTCCACCACCTCCAGCTCGGCCCTTCCTTCGGTTCCGTTGACGGCAACCCGGTAGCCCTCCCAGGGGCTGTGGGCGTTCAGGGAGTAGCTGAGCGTGGCCCCGCCGTCGTAGTCCACGGTGAGGGCCAGGTTGTCCTCGATGGTGATGCCGTCAGTGAAGACGTCCTGGTCCCGGCGGTAGCCGTCAAACTTCTCGTTGTCGTAGTACAGCCCGCGCAGCCGCTCGTCCTCGCGGAGGTCCAGGGCGAACGGGTCCCGGGTTTCCGGGGTGCTGCCTTCTGTGGTGCCGCGATCGGGCCTGGCTCCAAGGCCGCGCTCCGCGGCGTTTTTGGCGCCGTAGAACCGCAGGCCGCCCGAAGCATAGACCCGCTCGGGTACATCGTCGATCCACCAGTTCACCAGGTCGAAGTGGTGCGATGCCTTGTGGATGAGCAGCCCGCCGGAGTTTTGCTTGTCGCGGTGCCAGCGGCGGAAGTAGTCGGCGCCGTGGACCGTGTCCAGGACCCAGCTGAAGTCGATGGAGGTGACCTTGCCGATTACGCCGTCCTGGATCACCTGCTTCAGCGCGCTGTTCCGGGGCGAGTAGCGGTAGTTAAAGGTAACCACCACGTTCCGGCCGGTGGCCGCCACCGCCGAGGTGATCCGGCGGCAACCCTCGGCGTCGATGGTCAGGGGCTTTTCCACCACGACGTCGGCCCCCGCCTCGAGTGCCTCGACGATGTAGTACGCGTGGGTGTAGTCGGGCGTGGTAACGATGACACGGTCGATGGCGTTGGCCCTGATGTATTCGGTCAGGCTGCCGGGCTCGAACGAGTCCGCCGGTCCCTCCGCGCCCAGTTCCTGCATAAGCCGCTGGTAGTACTCCACACGGCCGGTATTCGCATCCGAGAGGGCCACCAGTTCGGCCACATCCGCGTGCTGGCCAAGGATTGCGCGGATGTACATTTCCGAGCGGCCCCCGGTGCCGATCAGCGCGATGCGCGACCGCTTCGTTGCTGCGGCAGTCCCCGGTTGATGCGGGCGGGCGGTGTCGACGTTGACCATGGGTGGGCCCCTTTCCAAAGGCGGTAGGCGGGCCGCTTGACGCCCTGCCCACATGAAGGAAGAATCCTGAGAAAGCGTTTTCTCGAAACGTTATAAGCTTTGTATCAAGACAGCGGCGAGCACGTCAACCGTCTTTTAGAAGCCGCACGGGCCGCGACTCAGGCCGTTGCCATCTCAGTGGCGCCGGGCTGCGGCACAGGACATAGGGAAGGAAGTTATGGCCAGGAGAACGGGCACCCGGCGCATCGGCATTGCGGACGTTGCCAGTAAGGCCGGCGTCTCGCATGCCACCGTTTCCCGCGTCATGAACGGCAATTTCACGGTGGACCCCGCCATCGCCCAGCGCGTGCGGGACGCCGCGGCGGAACTGAACTACCAGCCAAACCCGGTGGGCCGCAGCCTCGCCCTGGGGAAGACCGACACCATCGGCATCGTGGTGCCCGATCTCGCCAACCCCACGTTCCAGGCCATCCTCCGGGGGGTGAGCATGGCCGCAGCCCAAGACGGCTACCGGGTGCTGATCGCCGACTCCTCGGAAGTCTCCAGCGAGGAGGCCATTCTGGCCGGAGAGGCGCGGCGGCGCTGCGACGGCCTGGTGCTGTGCGCGCCGCGCATGGGTGACGCCGAACTCGAGGAGCTGGCGCCCTCACTACACCCCATGGTCCTGATCAACCGCAGCACCAGGGAAACCCGAGTGCCAAGCCTTGAGGTGGATTACAGCCAGGGCGTCCAGGAACTCGCCGAACATCTTGTGGGCCTGGGGCATACCAGCGTCGCGTTCCTGGCCGGTCCCGCCCGAAGCGCCTCCAACCGGGCCCGCATGGCCGGACTGGACAAGTTCCGGGCAGCGAATCCGGGCGTCGAACTCCTGATGCTTGAGGGCGGGTCCAGCTTCGAAACCGGCCATGAAGCGGTGGACGCGGTGCTGGCCAGCGGGGCCACGGGCGTCCTGGCCTTCAACGACCTCGTGGCCATGGGACTGCTCAGCGGACTGCACGAGCGCGGCGTCCGCGTCCCCGAGGACATCTCGGTCACCGGATTCGATGACATCCCCTTCGCCCGGTACACCACCCCGCCGCTCACCACCGCCGCGGTACCCATCACGGAGCTCGGCGAACGGGCCTGGCACCGGCTGCTGGCGCTCATCCGCAACGCCGAAGCCCCGGACGAGGAGAGCACCTTCCAGCCGCGGCTCGAAATCCGCGGGAGCTCCGGCCCGGCCGCAACATAGCCCGCTCCTATGGAGTTTTTGTACGGATAATGGCCGCTGAATGTCCCTGAAATCGTGACACGTGGACAAAGCTCCACGCACGATGCGGACTTAGGGCGGCGTGCGACCCTAGGGGCCGCCGTCCTTATCGCCGGGCCGGCGCCAGCAGCACGTCAACGAGCTCCGCCAGGCCGCCGGCCATGTCCACCTTCTTGTCGTACAGCCACTGCAGCTGCAGGCCGTCGAACGCGGCGATGACCAGCCGCGCGAGCGACTCTGCCCCGGCGTCGGCCCGGACCTCCCCCGCGTCCTGGCGGCGGCGGATATCGAGCGCCAGCTCCTCCACCAGCCGTGCGTACCTGTCCTGGAAGTATCCGTGGGACGCGTGGTCCGGGTCATTGGCCGTGGCCGACGCCACGGCGTAGAGCGTGGTCAGGCCCGGCTCGTTCGTGTTCCGCTCCGCCACAGAGGCCAATGCTGCCAGCCCGGACTCATCCAGGCTGCCGGTCTCCCGGCTGCGGCGGTCGCGCTCGGCAAGTACCGCCGTCAGGAGCTCCTGCTTGCCGCTGAAATAGTGGAAGAGCGTGGCCTCTTTGACGCCCACGAGCTCGGCCACGCGTTTCAGGGCCGTCCGCTCAAAGCCTTCGGTGGCAAAGACATCCGTGGCGGTTTGGATGATCTGCTCGCGGCGTTCGGCACCTTTCGCGTACTGCCCGCGGGGTTTTGAGGGCGACATTCCGCCAGTTTATTTCAACGTCCTGCTCCACCGGGGGCAGGGATGTCTGCAAAAACACAGTCCCGCTACGGGTGCGCGTGCCCCGCGTCCTTCCCCTCGAGCCCGGCTTCTTTGTAGTACCCCCTGATGTGGGCGGCAACAAGCTCGGCTGCCCGGCCGCCGTCGTCCTTCCGGATGGCGGCCAGAATCTCCCGGTGCTCTGTCCGGAGACGCGAGGCGGTGTTGTCCCAGTCCGGCAGGTTGGCGGTCAGCTGCCCGGCGTAGCCCTGGATGGCCTCGCGCAATGACCCCATCATGGCGCTGACGACGGCGTTGCCGGCGGCATCCGCCAGGGCCAGATGGAAGCGGACGTCGAGGGCCAGGAAGTCGTCGATGCCGTGGTCCTCGTCCATGTCGTCGAGCAGTGCCGCGGCGAGGTCAAGTTCGGCGGCGTCCGGCCTGGCCCGGCCCGCCGCCCAGGACTCGAGCAACACACGGGTTTCCACCACGTCCTCCACCGGCAGGTGCTGCGTGGCCACGTGCAGCCGCAGTGCGGAGCCGAGTGCCGCCGTCGGGTCCGAGATCACCACGGTCCCAGCCTCGGGGCCGGAACCCACCCCCGCCCGGACCACACCCATGGCCTCAAGGACGCGGATGGCCTCACGGACGGAGGTGCGGGAGACGCCGAGCTGCTCGGCCAGTGTCCGCTCGGCCGGAAGGCGTCCGCCGACGGCGAGCCCGCCGCCGGAGAGCTGGTCCTCGATCCACCGCAGGACAAGTTGGTGCGTGCGCATGGTCCCCATGGTACTTGATGTGGTTGGACCACATCCCTTAGAGTGTGGTTAGACCACACCGGGGAGGCTCTGGCTGTTCAGCACCTCCCGGCATGCCCACGGAGGAAAGCCATGACCCACACCATCCAGCCGAGCAACCCCGAGACCACCCCCGCCCCGGACGCAACGGACATCCCGGCCACCCGGCCCGGCACCGGCGCCGCGGGCGTCCCCGTCCCAGCCGCCGCGGGGACCGCCGCCCTGCCGGCCGCCCTGAAGCGCCGCATCCCGAAGTACTCGGACCTGGCCCCGCTGATGCAGTTCAAGAAGCCCCAGTTCAGCAAGGAAGCCCGGCTCAAGCGCGCCAGCACGGTGTGGGAACTGCGCGACATCGCCAAGCGCCGCACCCCGCAGGCCCCCTTCGACTACACGGACGGCGCGGCGGAGGGCGAGATCACCCTGCGGCGGGCCCGCGAGGCGTTCCTGGACATCGAGTTCCGCCCGGGCATCCTGCGGAATGTGTCCAGCATCGACCTGAGCACCGGCATTCTGGGCAAGCCTTCCCGGCTCCCCGTGGGCATCGCCCCCACCGGCTTCACCAGGATGATGCAGTCCGAAGGCGAATACGCCGGCTCCCAGGCCGCCGAGGCCGCGGGCATCCCCTACACGCTTTCCACGATGGGCACTGCGTCGATCGAGGACGTGGCCGCCGCGGCACCCAACGGCCGGAACTGGTTCCAGCTGTACCTCTGGACGGACCGGGACCGCTCCCTCGAACTGATCGAGCGCGCGGCCAGGGCCGGCAACGACACCCTGATGGTCACCGTTGACACGGCCGTGGCGGGGGCGCGTCTGCGTGACGTCCGCAACGGCATGACCATTCCGCCGGCGCTGACGCTGAAGACCGTGCTCGACGCCTCCTACCGCCCGGCCTGGTGGTTCAACTTCCTCACCCACGAGCCGCTCACCTTCGCCTCGCTCTCCCGGTACACGGGCACGGTGGCGGAGCTCATCAACTCCATGTTCGACCCCACCCTCACCTTCGAGGACCTGGATTGGCTGCGCGAGACCTGGAAGGGCAAGCTCGTGGTCAAGGGAATCCAGACCGTGGAGGACGCCCGCAAGGTGGTGGATCACGGCGCCGACGGCATCGTCCTGTCCAACCACGGCGGCCGCCAGCTCGACCGTGCCCCCATCCCCTTCCACCTGCTTCCCGAGGTGTCGAAGGCACTCAAGGCGGACAACAGCAATGCCGCGGTCATGCTGGACACGGGCATCATGAGCGGCGCGGACATCATCGCCGCGCTGGCCCTCGGCGCAGATTTCACGCTCATCGGCCGTGCCTACCTGTACGGGCTCATGGCGGGCGGCCGGGCCGGGGTTGACCGCGTGCTGCAGATCCTCGAGAAGGACATGGCCCGCACCATGGCCCTCCTCGGCGTCAGCAGCATCTCCGAGCTGACCCCGGACCACGTGCGGATCCTCGGCAAGTAACCTGGATCAACCCAACTGGCTCGCGGTTGTTGTCGTTCTGAGTCGTCAAAACGACAACAACTGCGAGCCATGGGAGAGGTTTACTTTTTGCGGCCGAACTTGGGCAGGTTGGCCAGCAGGTCGGCGGCCTTCGTCGCGGCGCGGCCCACGGTGCGGCCGATCTGCTGAGGGACGGTGTCGTCCTGGCCGGCGCTTCCGGCCACCTGTCCGCCGGGAACCACGACGGCGGGACTCAGCTGTCCGCTCGACGGTCGCCCGGGCGCGTGGGTTGCGGCCTCCGGCGTGCCGCCAGCGGGTGCCGCGACGGCTGCAGCGAACGCGTCCGGGACCTCGGCGGCCGGGCCGGCAGCGCCGGTCGAGGCTGCGGCGGCTGCGGTGGCGGGGCTTCCGGCACCCGCCGCCGTCCGTGCGGTGCCGGTCTGGGTTTCGTCGGCACGCTGTGCTGCGGCCTGCTGTGTTGCGGCTTCCGGTGACGCTGCGGCGGGAGCCGCGCGTCCGACGTCGAACGTCTCAAGCCAGCTGGCGACCCCCTCAAGCGGCTTGGTGTTGATCGCGTAATAGCGCTTCTGACCCTGGGCGCGCATGCTGACGAGGTCTGCTTCCCGCAGGACCTTGAGGTGTTTGGAGATGGTGGGCTGGCTCGCCGCGAGCTCCTCGACCAGCTCCCCCACAGCTTTGTCCCCCGCCTGGAGGGACACGAGAATGTCCCGCCGCGTTGCCTCAGCAATGACGGCAAATACGTCGTCTGTCACCATGAGACCCACCCTAGCGACATATACGCCTAATGGCATCTACTATTTCGCGGGCGTCAGCTCCCGTGAAGAACTAATCGAACCAGGGGTCCAGCCCGTGGAGCGGGAAGACTTCCTTGCGGGTAGCCATCACGGTGCGGTCGACGTCGTCGTTGGGGTCGAAGCCCACCTCCCACGAGCGCCACCAGACATCGGCGTCATCGCCCATGCTCTCGGGCGTGTCCACGCCGTAGCGCTCCTGCACATATGTCCGCCACGCCCCGGGCACCAGGGTCCGCAGCGGCACCGGGCGGTTCGCGGCGATGCCGATCAGGTGGCTCCAGGTCCGCGGCACCACGCCCGTGATGTGGTATCCGCCGCCGCCGGTGGCGATCCAGCGGTTTTCGCAGTACCGCGCGGCGAGATTTGCGACGGCGGCGGCGGCCTCGCGCTGTCCGTCCACGCTCACGCTGAGATGGGTCAGCGGATCGAGCCGGTGAGAGTCGCAGCCGTGCTGGCTGACGATGACCTCGGGCCCGAAGGCGCCCACGAGCTGCGGGACCACGGCGTGGAAGGCCCGCAGCCAGCCGGCGTCGCCCGTTCCCGCCGGCAGTGCCACGTTAACGGCACTCCCCAGGGCTTCGGGACCGCCGATCTCGTTGGCGAAGCCGGTGCCGGGGAAAAGGGTCATGCCGGTCTCGTGGAGGGAAATGGTGAGCACGCGGGGATCGTCCCAGAAGATGCTTTGCGTCCCGTCCCCGTGGTGCGCGTCGACGTCGATATATGCCACGCGCTGCACGCCGCCGTCGAGCAGTTTCCGCACCGCCAGGGCGGCGTCGTTGTAGACGCAAAAGCCGCTGGCGCGCTCCCTGGAGGCGTGGTGCAACCCGCCGCCGAAGTTCACAGCCCGCACGGCCGAGCCGTCCAGGATCGTACGCGCGGCGAGGAGCGAGCCGCCGGCCAGCCGGGCCGCGGCCTCGTGCATGCCGGCAAAGGCCGGATCGTCTTCGGTGCCGAGCCCGTAGGACTCGTCTGCAGCGGCAGGGTTGTCGCTGGCCCGGCGGACGGCAGCCACGAAGTCGGCGCTGTGGACGGTGGTGAGCTCGCCGTCGCCTGCCACGTCCGGGGCCGACAGTGTGACGTGGTCAAGGTCCAGCAGGCCCAGGCTCCGGGCCAGCCGGGCGGTCAGGTCCAGGCGCTCGGGCGCCATCGGGTGGCCGGGGCCGAAGTTGTACGCCGTCATGGCGGCGTCCCACACCACCGTCGTTGGCAGTGCGGGGAGGCTGAGTCCGGACTGGAATGTCATCACTCACAGGCTACCCGAGCCAGGTTCGCTCCCGACCCGGCCATTGGCCCGGGGTTTAGTGGTTTACTACTTGAGGAAGCAGAGAGTCAACCTAGGAACAGCCGCACATGACCCAAAGCCAGTCGAGGTCCAAAAGCCCGGCCAACTGGCACCCCGGAGCGCCGGAGCGCGAGGGCCTTTGGATATTCACGGGCATCCGTGACTTCATCGACGACATCGCCAACACGTCGCCGGCCCGCCTTGCCCTGAGCGCGTTCGTGGTGGTCATCCTCCTCTTCACCGGCCTCCTGTCGCTGCCCGCGTCCTCGGCAACCGGCGACTTCACCCCGATCCACCAGGCCCTCTTCACCGCCGTCTCGGCTGTCTGCGTCACGGGCCTGACCGTGGTGTCCACCGCCGTGCACTGGTCCTTCTTCGGGCAGCTCATCATTCTGATCGGCATCTTCGTCGGCGGCCTCGGCACGCTGACCCTGGCTTCGCTGCTGGCCCTGATGGTGAGCAAGAAGCTTGGTGTCCGCGGCAAGCTCATCGCCCAGGAAGCCATGAACGCCGGCCGCCTTGGCGAGGTGGGTACGCTGCTGCGCATTGTCATCACCACCTCGGTGGTCATCGAGGCCGCCCTGGCGATCGCCCTGATCCCGCGCTTCATGGTCCTCGGCGAGCCGTTCTGGCAGTCCGTCTGGCACGGCGTCTTCTATGCCATCTCGTCCTTCAACAACGCCGGCTTCACCCCGCACTCGGACGGCATCGTCCCCTACGAAACAGACCTCTGGATCCTCGTCCCCCTGATGCTGGGCGTGTTCCTGGGCAGCCTGGGCTTCCCCGTGGTCATGGTCCTGCAGCAGAACGGGCTGAACTGGCACAAGTGGAACCTGCACACGAAGCTCACCATCCAGGTCTCGTTCATCCTGCTCGCTGCCGGCACGGTGCTGTGGGCCCTCATGGAGTGGGACAACGCCCGCACCATCGGTGGCATGAGCCTGGGCGACAAGATCACGCACTCCCTTTTCGCCTCCGTTATGACCCGCTCCGGCGGCTTCAACCTGGTGGACCAGAACCAGATGGAATCCACCACCATGCTGCTGACGGACGCCCTCATGTTCGCCGGCGGTGGCTCTGCTTCAACGGCCGGCGGCATCAAGGTGACCACCATCGCCGTCATGTTCCTGGCCATCATCGCCGAAGCCCGCGGCGACGCGGACGTCAAGGTCTACGGCCGCACCATCCCCGAGGGGACCATGCGCGTGGCGATCTCGGTGATCGTGGCAGGCGCCACGCTGGTTTCCGCATCCGCGTTCCTGCTTCTGCAGATCAGCGGGGCGTCGCTGGACCGGGTGCTGTTCGAAACCATCTCGGCGTTTGCCACCGTCGGCCTGAGCACCAACCTCAGCGCCGAGCTGCCGCCGTCGGGCGTGTATGTCCTGTCCGCCCTGATGTTCGCCGGCCGCGTCGGCACCGTCACCCTCGCCGCTGCCCTGGCACTGCGCCAGCGCAGCCAGCTGTACCACTACCCGGAAGAGAGGCCCATCATTGGCTAATTCCTCAGGCGCCCCCGCCCGCCCCGCCCACAACGCACCGGTACTGGTGATCGGGCTGGGCCGCTTCGGCTCCTCCACTGCCGAGCAGCTGGTGAAGCAGGGACGCGAGGTGCTGGCCATCGAGCGCGACAGGTCCCTCGTCCAGAAGTGGGCCCCTCTCCTGACCCATGTGGTGGAGGCCGACGCCACCAACATTGACGCGCTGCGCCAGCTGGGTGCGCAGGAGTTCAGTTCTGCCGTCGTCGGCGTCGGCACGTCCATTGAGTCCTCGGTGCTCATCACCGTGAACCTGGTCGACCTCGGCATCGAGCACCTGTGGGTCAAGGCCATCACACCGTCCCACGGCAAAATCCTCACCCGCATCGGCGCCAACCACGTCATCTACCCCGAGGCCGACGCCGGCGTCCGCGCCGCGCACCTGGTCTCCGGGCGGATGCTGGACTTCATCGAGTTCGACGACGACTTCGCGATCGTCAAGATGTATCCTCCGCGTGAAACAGTAGGTTTCACGCTGGACGAGTCCAAGGTGCGGTCCAAGTACGGAGTGACCATCGTGGGCGTGAAGTCCCCGGGTGAGGACTTCACCTATGCCCGTCCCGAGACGAAGGTTTCAGCCCGCGACATGCTGATCGTCTCCGGCCACGTGGACCTGCTGGAGCGGTTCGCCGCGCGGCCGTAGTGGGCCCACGCCCGCAGGGTTCCCGGACCGAGCCTGCGGGGGCTGGGAGCAGTGCGGACTTGCGAGGTTAGGGTGCGGGTGGGGACTAGCCGAGCTGTTTGGTGATCTCGGCCGCACGGTCGGCCGCGGCGCGGGCGCCGGCGGCGATGATGGCCGGCATGCCGCGGTCATCGAACGTTGCGATGGCCCGTTCGGTGGTGCCGTTGGGGCTTGTTACGGCTTTGCGCAGGGCGCTGGGTTCGGCGCCGGGTTCGGCCAGCATGAGGCCGGCCCCCGCCACGGTTTCGCGTGCGAGCAGGAGCGCCAGCTCCTGGTCAAGGCCGAGTTCGACGCCGGCGGCGGCCATGGCCTCGGCCAGGTAAAACGCATAGGCCGGACCGGAACCGCTGATGGCGCTGAGGGCGTCCACCTGCTCCTCAGGGATTTCGACGACGGTCCCCACGGCGCCGAGGATGTCTTTCGCCCGCTGGAGCTGCTCGGGCGTGCAGTGGGTGCCGGGAGACACCGAGACCACGCCGCGGCCCAGCTTCGCGGGCGTGTTGGGCATCGTCCGGATCACCGGCTGCCCTGCGGGCAGGGCGGCTTCGAGCTGGGCGATGGAGACGGCGGCAGCAACACTGATGACGATCGCATCGGGTGACAGAGAGCCGCTGATTTCCCGGGCGAGCTCGGCGATGCCTACGGGCTTCACGCCGAGGATGACAATGCCTGCAGCCTTCGCGGCCTGCTTGTTGTTGTCAGGTTCCTCGCTGCCGGCGATGGCCGTGATGCCGGCGTGCCGTTCCGCCAGCTCCGCTGCACGTTCCGCGCGGCGGACAGTGGCCACGATCTCCATGGGATCCATGCCGCCCTCCAGCAGGCCGCCCAATATGGCCTCGTTCATTGATCCACAGCCAAGGAATGCGATTCGGTTGCTCATTGCTCCATCATTGCAGTTCGTTGCTGCGGATGCAGACGGCGTCCATTCAGCGGAGACTGCCCATTCACAGGAAGCTCACATGTTTGTTGGAGCATTCACACACTTTCAGCCCCTAACTTAGGTAATACCTCATTGAGGGTGCGAGTGATGAAGCAAGCATGGGGATGCTTGTCAGGCACCGGCGGTCTGCAGTGGTTTTGCCCATTTTTCTGCAGCAGGCTGTCGGTGTCTTTCTTTTAAAGCCCAGGTGTCCCTGCTTGCAAGAGCCTAAGGGCCTCCCAGCGGGCGTTCAGGCAGCTCCCCAGGAACACCCATACTTCCTCGCTAGAGTTCTAAACGCCTCACAGGTGCGAGTGATGGAACCGGCCCTACGGGGCCGGCGCGGCGCCGGTCGGTTGCAGAAGCATTCCCCCCAGCTTCTTCTGCGTAACCGGCCGGCGCTTACTCGTTAAGGCGGCGTCCACTCGTTAGGGCGCCGGCTCTCTTTAGGGCGCCGGTGAATCCTAAAGCGCAGGCAGAGCGGAGGCCTGCTGGATGCCCACGTGCGGGGCGGGTTCCAGCGGGCCGTCGAACACCAGCTGGTCGAGCCGCCGCAGGATGAGGCCCTCGCGCAGTGCCCATGGGCAGATCTTGATTTTCTTGTACTCAAAAAGCTCCAGCGCCGCCTCGGCCACCAGCGCACCGGCGAGGAGCTGGTTGGCGCGGGCCTCGGAGACGCCCGGCAGGTGGAGCCGATCCTCGGACTTCATGGCGGAAATCCGCTGCGCCCAGATGCCCAGGTCGGTGCGGTTCAGGTCGCGCTTCACGTAGGGCCCGGCGGCGCTGGGGGCTGCCCCGGCGATCCGCGCCAGGGAACGGAAGGTCTTGGAGGTGCCCGCCACGACGTTCGCCCTGCCCACCTCGTTGAAGCCGCGGACCACCGGCTTGAGGGTGGCCCGGATGTAGCGGCGCAGTTCCTTGACGCTCTTCGCGGACGGCGGGTCCTCATGCAGCCAGTCCCGGGTCAGCCGGCTCGCGCCGAGGGGCACGGACGTGGCCAGTTCCGGGAGCTCGTCCTGCCCGAGCGCCATTTCAAACGAACCGCCGCCGATGTCGAAGTTCAGGACGGTGCCGGCGGCCCAGCCATACCAGCGTCGGACGGCGAAGAAGGTCATGGACGCTTCCTCGCTGCCCGTGAGCTCCTGCAGCGTCACCGTGGTTTCGTGCTTGACCCGGGCCAGGACCGCGGGCCCGTTGGTGGCCTCGCGGATGGCCGATGTACAGAAAGCCAGCAGGTCTTCGGCCTTGTGGCGGGCCGCGAACTCCCAGGCCTCCAGCACGAACTCCGTGAGCTCGTGCTGGCCGGCGTCCGTGATGTTGCCGTCCGCATCGAGGTACTGCACCAGCGACAGGGGCCGCTTGTGCGAGGCGAATGGCACAGGCCGTGCGCCGGGGTGGGCGTCCACCAGCAGGAGGTGGACAGTGTTGGAACCGATGTCGAGGACGCCTAGCCGCATCCTGCCATTATTCCTCCCGCCGGCACAGCGGACGCAACCCGACGCTTACATTGCGCAAATCCACATTGCGCCCATCGGCTTGCTGTCCGCGCTGCCCCGCCTTGTCCGCCGGGATTCCGGAGAGCCGGCCGGAGTTACTCGCCTTCCAGCCCTGCGGGGTTGGGGTCCACCTCGTCGGCGCGCTTGAAGTCGCGCTTGATGTTGGCGATGCCTTCGGGATTGATCTCGAAACCATAGGCCGCGCCGGGGTTGATCACCATGCCGAGCTCATCGCCGATGTTGGCGATGATCGCCGCGCCCTGTGTGCCGAGCACGTTGGGGGCGGCCTCGAGGTACTGGGCGTCCACCCGGCTGGGGTGCGAGAACACGGCAAGGACCGGCTGGCCGTCCGCGTTGCCCAGCACGAGCGGCTCGACCTGGGAGTCCTCGCCCTCGAGCGTGTCGGAGCTGATGATGTAGACCTCGTTGTTGAGGAACGACAGGATGACGTCCACCGGGTCGGCGTCCGGATGGCCGCCCCGGGCCAGCTTCTCCTCGAGGTCGTTCAGCGGCGTGGTGTCTGCGGGTTCCGGCTGTTCAGTCATGTATCTACTCGACCACGATGCCGGGCGCGAAGCAATTCGTCCCCTGCCGCACCCCGTTACTTCTTCGCCGCAGCCTTCTTTGCCGGGGCCTTGCGCGTGGTGGTGCGCTTGACCGGGCCCTTGGCCCGCTTTTCGGCCAGAAGTTCGACGGCGCGTTCCCGGGTCAGTTCCTCCAGTGACGTGCTGCGGGGCACCGTGATGTTGGTGATGCCGTCGGTGATGTACGGACCGAAGCGGCCCTCCTTCACCACGATGTTCTTCTCCGACACCGGGTCCGGACCGAATTCGGCCAGCGGCGGCACGGCCGCGCGGGCACCGCGCTGCTTGGGCTGGGAGTAGATCTCCAATGCCTGTTCCAGCGTGATGGTGAAGATTTCCTCTTCCGAGCCGATGGACCGCGAGTCCGTGCCCTTCTTCAGGTACGGCCCGAAACGGCCGTTCTGCACCGTGATCGGGTTGCCCTCGGCGTCCTCACCGAGCACGCGCGGAAGGCTCATCAGCTGCAGCGCCTCGTCCAGGGTCACAGATTCCACGGTCATGGATTTGAACAGCGAACCGGTGCGCGGCTTGGCCTTGACGGGCTTCTTCGGCGGCTTGGGCTTGCCGTTCTTGTAGTACTCCACGGGCAGGCTGGCCAGCTGATCCTCGGTCATCTCGGGGATAATCTCGGTGACATAGGCGCCGTACCGGCCGTTCTTGGCTACAACCGTGTGCCCGGTGTGCGGGTCGGCGCCCAGGACCCGTTCCTCGGGAGCCGCGGTTTCCATGAGCTCCACGGCCTTCTCGGCCGTCAGCTCGTCCGGGGCAAGATCGTCCGGGACGTTGGCGCGGGCGGACTCCACCACTTCGCCGGTCTTGGGGTCCACAGTGGGCAGCGAGCTCTCCAGGTACGGCCCGAACTTGCCGACCCGCAGCGTGATGCCGTCGGCGATGGGCACGGAGTTGATCTCCCGGGCGTCGATCTCACCCAGGTTGTTCACGATGCTCAGCAGGCCGGGATCGGTGTCCTCGCCGTAGTAGAAATGCTTGAGCCAGGCGGCACCCACGGCCTGGCCGTTGGCGATCTTGTCCAGGTCGCCTTCCATGTCGGCAGTGAACTCGTAATCCACATAATCCGTGAAGTGCTGTTCGAGGAGCCGCACCACGGAGAAGGCGATCCAGCTCGGCACCAAGGCAGAGCCCTGCTTCCGCACGTAGCCGCGGTCCTGGATAGTGGAGATCGTGGAGGCGTAGGTCGACGGGCGTCCGATGCCCTTCTTCTCCAGCTCGGCCGTCAGGGAAGCTTCCGTGTAGCGCGGCGGCGGCGATGTCTCGTGGCCGACGGCGACGATCTCCGAGGCGGTCAGCCCGTCACCCTTGGCGACGTTCGGCAGCCGGCGGCCCTCGTCGGAATCGTCGTCGCCGCGGCTTTCGTCCTTGCCTTCCTCGTAGGCGGCCAGGAAGCCGGGGAACGTGATGACCGTGCCGGAGGCGGAGAATTCGGCGTCGCGACCGTCGGAGGCCACCGCACCCAGCCGGATGGTGGCCGTGGAGCCCTTGGCATCGGCCATCTGGGACGCGACGGTGCGCTTCCAGATCAGCTCGTACAGCCGGAACTCGTCACCGCTGAGCTGCTGGGCAACCTGTGCCGGGGTGCGGAAGGAGTCACCGGCGGGACGGATGGCCTCGTGGGCCTCCTGCGCGTTCGCGGCCTTGCTGGTGTAGACGCGCGGCGACTGCGGCACGTATTCGGGGCCGTACAGCTCGGAAGCCTGGCGGCGGGCGGCCGTCACGGCCTCGTCGCTCAGCGCCGAGGAGTCCGTACGCATATACGTGATGTAGCCGTTCTCGTACAGCCGCTGGGCGATCTGCATGGTGCTCTTGGACGAGAACCGCAGCTTGCGGCCGGCCTCCTGCTGCAGCGTGGAGGTGGTGAACGGCGCCGCCGGGCGGCGCGTGTACGGCTTGGTGTCCACCGAGCGGACGCGGAAATCGGCGTCCTGCAGGGCGGCCGCCAGGGAGGTGGCGAGTTCCTCGTTCAGGTGCGCCACATTGCGCGAGGTGAGTTCGCCGTCGTCGTTAAAATCCCGGCCGGTGGCGACCTTGGCGCCGTCAACGGCGGCGAGCTTCGCCTTGAAGGAGCCGGCGTCCGCCCCGAACTGCCCGGTGAGGTCCCAGTAGGACGCGGCCTTGAACGCCATGCGCTCCCGTTCGCGGTCCACCACCATGCGGGTGACAACGGACTGCACGCGGCCGGCGGACAGTCCGCGCGCCACTTTGCGCCACAGCACCGGGGAGATCTCGTAGCCGTAAAGGCGGTCCAGGATGCGGCGGGTTTCCTGGGCGTCTACCAGGGCGGCATCGACGTCACGCAGGTTGTCCATGGCCCGGTGGATGGCTTCCTTGGTGATTTCGCCGAAGGTCATCCGGTACACGGGAACCTTGGGCTTCAGGACCTCCAGGAGGTGCCACGCGATGGCTTCGCCCTCGCGGTCCCCATCGGTTGCGAGATAGAGCGCGTCGGCGTCTTTGAGCTGGGCCTTGAGCTCGGCCACCTTTTTCTTCTTGTCCGGGGAGACGACGTAGTAGGGCTTGAAGTCGTTTTCGACGTCGACGGCGAACTTGCCCAGGGAGGTTTTCTTCAGGTCCGCGGGGAGCTCGGACGGCTGCGGCAGGTCGCGGATGTGACCGATGGAGGCCTCAACGATGAAGCCCTCGCCCAGGTACTTGGCGATGGTCTTGCTCTTGGCCGGAGACTCCACAATCACGAGTTTCTTGCCGGTTTTGGCCTTGCTTGGCACAGTGCTCCTACAGAAAAAGATTGCTCGGGCAGATCAGCCCATATTGGCCTAGTTCACCATATTTTGCAGAATTCTGCGCTGTCATGTGGAAAACGGTGGCCCCCGTCACGGCTCCGGCAGCGTGCGGTCATCGGGAATCATGGACCACATGGTGGCAATCCGCTCGGCACCCGGCGGAATGCTGGTGGGATCCTCCAGTTCATAGCCCCGGAGCAGCTCAAAGACCCTTTCCGTCAGCTCGCCGCGTTGTTCTGCCGTGAGGTAAAGGAGGTTGCTGGCGAGCAGCACAGCCGGCGGCGCCTCCTCCGCCCCGCCGCGCTGGCGATGTTCGTCCCGGGCGCGGGCGTAGGCGCTGGCCCGGCGCCGGAACGCATCAAGTTCGATGTCGATCACGGCAAAGTCCGGGCCGGCCACAGCGCCGCCCGAGTTGATCGCAAAGTCCGTGCCCGCCGCTTTCCACCGGCGTTCACGGGCATCGTCCGACGCCTCGGCCGGAACCACGATGCCCCACTTCTGCAGCGCGCGGAGGTGGTAGCTCATGGCACTGGGAGTGAGTCCGGTCTGCTGCGCGAGTTCGGTTGCTGTCCGGCTGGACTGTGTGGAGTACAGCTCGGAGATGACCTCCAGCCGGGCGGCATGGGCCAGCGCGCGGATCGCTTTGGGATCGGTGATTTCCACCTTCTTTTCCGGCCGGTTCCTGCGCCGCGGCGCACCCGCAGGTTCGGGTCCCGCCGCAGCCGCGGATTCCGGTTCCGGCGCGGCCGCTTCAACCGCGGCCGCAGGGGTTTCCGGCGGCTCCGGCGACGGCCTGTCAGTCCTCATTTCTTCAGTCTACGCAGGCGGCCAGGGCTCTGAAAGAAGTGCTTGATATCCGCCCGCCGCAGCCGTTCGGTTTGCCCCGGAATTAGTAAGCATGCTTTGCTTACTTCCGTAAGCAGACCTCCCGCAAGCAGTTTCGCGGCGGGGCGGCCACCGATGGCAGCCCCGTGAAAAGCCCAAAGGAAGACCATGATTACCCTCGACGAAGACATATTGACGCCGGCGTCCCAGCCCGCCGGCCACTTGGCGGACGCCAGCCTGGAAACGGGCGCAGCCCCCCGCAACTCGCTGCTGGCCGGCACCGGCGCCCCGCGGCACTGCCGGCGGCCCATGAAGCGGCTGGATCAGGAATTCTCCCTGGAAATGGCCATCAGGGTGGATGGCCAGCGCCTGATCCGCTCGATGAAGGCCGTGGGCGCAGCCGACGCCGTGACCTACCGCTGCATGTGCGGCTTCACCATCGACGTGCCCGCTCCCGGAATGCAGCGCGCCCACATTAACTGACTCCTTAACTGACACCGTCCAGCGCGAACGGACAGTTGTGGCCCCAGATCCGCAGGGATTTGGGGCCGCCCCCATCATCGAGACGATGCACGACACCCCGGACC
>NZ_JBHUSB010000005.1:0-248029 GCF_042673905.1 Arthrobacter sp. NPDC057009 | reverse complement strand
ATTGGACTCTAGACAAGCCCCACTCCACCCGGAGGTCTTCTTCATGTCACCGAACCACGCCGAGCGTCACTAACGTCCGTGGTCAATACATCTAGCGGCTCGGCCATAGCCGGGAAGGACGCGTCCACGACCTTCTTCTCGTACGTGGCGTACTCCGGGAAGGCCACCAGCGCGGCGCCGTCGGCGGCCGCGGACGCGGCGAACCTGTCGATCGCGGCCAGGTTCGCCTGGATGTCCGCGCCGGACTCCAGCTGCCCGAGCGCTATCCTCACGCCCGCTCCTTCCATCCCAAAAGCATCCGGTACAAAAAGCCTTAGGCGGCGGCCTCTACGGTGGCCTTCTCCGTCGTCGTCATTTCCGGCGGGGCCGCGCGGAAGCCGCGCGTGATCAGTGCCAGGACCACGACGCCCAGCGCCAGCCAGGACAGTCCCAGCGTAATGGCGTTGCCGTCCAGCTGGGAGAGCAGGTACGCGCAGATGATGGCGCCCACCGCCGGGACCAGAACGTAGGAGACCGCGTTCAGTTGCTCCCCCGCCCGGCGCCGGCGCACGTAGTGGAACACCACGGCAACGTTGACCAGCGTGAAGGCGGTGAAGGCGCCGAAGTTGATGAACGACGTCGACGTCGCCACGTCCAGGAAGATCGCGATCAGGCCCACGACGCCGGTGACCACCAGGTTCACCACCGGGGTGTGGAACTTCGCGTTCAGCCGGCCGAACACCGCCTTGGGCAGCACCGAGTCGCGGCCCATGGCGTAGACCAGGCGGGAGGCGCTGGCCTGCGCGGCCAGGCCCGAGGCGAACTGCGCCACCACCAGCCCGGCGAGGAACACAGCGCCGAAGAGCTGCCCGCCGATCTGCAGCGCGATGGCGCTGGCCGCGGACGCCGAGTCCTCGAACACGCTGCCCGGGTGCACCAGCTGGGTGACGTAGGAGACGGCCACGAAGATGCCGCCGCCGATAAGTGCGATGAGCATGATGGCCCGGGGCACGTTGCGGCGCGGGTCCACGGTCTCCTCGGTGAGGGTGGTGACGGCATCGAACCCGAGGAACGAGTACGCCGCGATGGCTGCGCCGGCGGAGATGGTGGCGAAGCTGGACGTGCCGTTGAAGAACGGCTCCGTGCTCGCCAGGCCGCCCGTGCCGGAGGCGGACACCACGCTGCCGATGGCCAGCGCCACGAAGATCACGATCACCAGCAGCTGGAACGCCATCAGCAGGTAGTTGGCCTTGTCCGCCACCTTGATGCCCAGGATGTTCAGGACCGTGGTGATGAGGATGAAGCCCACAATCCACAGCCACATGGGCACGCCCGGGAACTGCGCGTTCAGGTACGAGCTGCCGATCAGCCAGATCACCATGGGCAGGAACAGGTAGTCCAGCAGGATCGCCCAGCCCACCAGGAACCCCATCCGAGAATCGATGGACTTCCGCACGTACGTGTAGGCGGAGCCGGCCACCGGGTAGGCCACCGCCATCCGGCCATAGCTGTGCGCCGTGAACAGCATGGCCACCATCGCCACGAGGTACGCCGACGGCGCCGCCCCGCCCGTGGTCTCAGCGATCAGGCCGAAGATGGCCAGGACGATCAGCGGGGTCAGGTACGCCAGGCCGAACAGCACCAGCGACGGCAGCTTCAGCGTGCGGGTGAGGGTTGGAGTGGTCACGTGGTTGTCCTTAAGCATTGAAAGTGGGGGGCGTCCAGGTCAGCGGATTGATCCGCCCCTGGTAGACGGGAAGCTCGACGGCGGCCTCGCCGTCCCGGAACTGGGACCAGGGACGGTTGAGGTTCTCCGTCCCGTGGGTGCGGACGTGCCCGACGGCGGCCAGGTCCAGGTCCGCTGTCAGCAGCACCTCTGCGTCGCCGTCGGCTTCCGTGATGGTGTTGCCCTCGGGGTCGACGATCAGGCTTTTTCCCTGGCCGGTGGGGCCGGCACAGTTGACGCTGACCACGAACACCTGGTTCACGATGGCGTTCGCCTTGGCCAGCACCAGCTCCTGGCGCCGGTCCGGGGTGGTGGTCTTGACGACGTTGAGGATCACCTCGGCGCCCATCCAGGCCAGCTGACGGGACACTTCCGGGTACCAGGCGTCGTAACAGATGTTCAGGCCCACCCTGCCGATGCCGGCCAGGTCCACGGTGGTGAACCGGTCGCCGGGGTCGTAGGGCTCGAACGGGCGCCAGGGGAAGATCTTCCGGTAGTAGCCGGCCAGTTCCCCTTCCGGGGACAGCACCAGCTGGGTGTTGAACAGCTGGCCTTCCGGGCCGCGCTCGCAGACGCTGCCCGGAACCAGCCAGATGCCCAGGTCCGCGGCCAGCTCCTTCAGCTCCTTGACGCGCGGGCCGCCCAGCGGCTCGGCCGAGTCCTGCAGCGCCTCGGTGCGCTGCCGGTCCGGGTTCCCGTCGCCGAAGAGGTGGAGCTCCGGGAAGACCACGAGCCTGCTGTCCGGCTTAGTCTCCAGGGCTGCCTTGACCTCGCCCGCGAAGGCTGACACGGGTTCGCCAATCAGCCGCGGCCGGGCCTGGGCAGCGATGAGGGGAAGGATGCGTTGCATGGGTTTTCTCCAGAACTGGGGTGTGATCTGGAATATATTAGATCAGAATGATCGAATTATGGGAAGGGGCGCCGATGCGCCGTAAAGTAGCGGGTATGACCCGACAGCTGGAGGACGCCTCCTCCCCCGCCGGCGCTTCCGCGATCGGCGGCAGCGCCTTGGCCGGCATCGACCGCCGCAGCGCTATCGACGCCGTCAGGCTGCGCATCGGTATGGCCATTTCGCTCGGGCTGCTGAAGCCCGGCGAGCGCCTGCCGGACCAGGAGGACGTGGCGCTCGGCCTTTCGGTCAGCCCGATCACGGCCCGCCGGGCGCTGGCGAGCCTGGCCGACCAGGGCGTGGTGGTGCGCCGCCGCGGCCGGGCCGGCGGGACGTTCGTGGCGGACGAGCCGCCACGGGATGTGCTGGCGGAGCTCACGGCATCACCGGCAGAGTCGCAGGCGGTGAACCGGTTGGTGGACCGGCGGCTGCTGTTCGAATGCGCGGTGACCCACTACGCGGCGGTTAACGCGACGGTCGAGCAGATCGATGAGCTGGAGCGGCTGACCCGCGAGATGGCTTCTTCGACGGACTGGTCCGGCTACCACCAGGCGGACGAGCAGTTCCACCAACTGGTGGGAACAGCCTCCTGCCTGGGGACCGCCGTCGGGGTTTATCACGAGACACTGGCCGAGCTCTACGCGTACTTCATCCCCTACCCCATCGAGCTGCTGCACAAATCCAACCGCGACCACATCGCGCTGGTGGCGGCGCTGCGCGCCGGAGACGGGGATACCGCCGTCGAGATCTCCCGGAAGCACGTGGACATCCTGCACCGGACCATGTTCATGGGGCTGGCCGACGGCGGCTCGGGACCTACGCCCGGGTGATCAGCTTCCCTTAGCCTGGGCCTTCTTGGCCTGCCGTGATGTCCATCCCTGCCGGTGGAGCCGTTCGAAGCCGTCCAGGAGCAGGTCGAGCGCAAACTCAAACTCGAACTGGTCGTCGCAGCCACGCCCCACCACGGAGCCTTCGTCATGGCTCGCGGCAGTGGCCACCTGGAGAATGTTCGGGTAGCGTGCCGCCATCTCCTCGAAGACCGCGGCCTGCGCCTCGGGGGACATCTCGCCGCCCGTTCCCCCGCCCGGGCCGGCAGAGTCATCGAACAGCTCCTGGGTGAAACCCCAGATACGGCTGCCCATGGCGTGCATGACGTGGTGCGTGAGATCCACCGAGAAGCCGCCGGCCAGGAACATGGCGATGAAGGAGTCCATGTACCCGAGGACGGCCGGGGTCTGGTTGGTCCGTGATTCCAGGACCTGCCGGGCCCACCGGTGCCGCTGGAGCACAGCCCTAGCCGAGAGCACCCTCAGCCTGACGGCGTTCTTCCAGTCTTCGCCGCCCGCCGCCGGGTCAATCACCGCCGGGTCAATCTCGGAGATGATCTCTTCGACCATGCCGTCGAGGAGCTCTTCCTTGTTGGCCACATGCTTGTAAAGCGCCATCGCCACGACGCCCAGCTCCTGCCCGAGCCTGCGCATGCTGAGCTCGTCGATGCCGACCTCGTCGGCCAGCGAGACGGCAGCCTGCAGCACGCGCTGCCGGTTCAGGCGTCCGCGCCGATGCTCTTCAGTCTGCTGGGCCATGGACCCTCCCTTTCGCACATTCAAATCTACGCCATTGACAGGTGTACGCCATACACCTAACCTGCTTCATAAGGTGTACGCCGTACACCAATCGGTGGAGGAGCTTCCCATGAAGACTCAGCAGGCAGCGGCAGGCTTTGACCGGCATCCGGCGCGGACAGACGGCCACGGCAACCCGGGCAGCACCATGCGGGCTGCAACCTACCGGCGGTTCGGCCCGCCCGACGTGGTCCGCGTGGAAGAAGTCCCCAAACTGGCACCGCGGCCGGATGAGGTCCTCATCAGAGTCCACGCCAGCACGCTCAGCGCCGCGGACCACCGCGCCCGCAGCCGCATCGTCCCCTCCGGCCTGAAAATCCTCACAGCTCTGGGACTGGGCATCGTCAGGCCACGGCACCGTGTTTTGGGCATGGACGTCGCCGGCGTGGTCGAAGCCACGGGATCCGCCGTCAGCAAGTTCCGGGCCGGCGACGATGTAGTCGCCATGCTCGGGGCAAAGTTCGGCGGGCACGCCGAATACGTGACGGTCGCCCAGGACGCAGCCATCACGGCCAAACCACGCAGCATGGGTTTCGAGGAGGCCGTCACGCTCGTTTTCGGCGGCCTGACAGCCCGCGGTTTCCTTGCCCGGGCTGACGTCAAGCCCGGCGACACCGTCCTCATCAACGGCGCCTCCGGTGCAGTGGGCACGGCCGCGGTGCAGCTGGCCAAGACCCTGGGCGCCCATGTCACGGCCGCCTGCAGCAGCGGAAACCGGGAACTCGTGACCGCCCTGGGCGCGGACCGGGTAATCGACTACACCATGGAGGACTTCGCCGCCGGGGACCGCACCTACGAGGTGATCTTGGATTGCGTGGGCAACGCCCCCTTTAGCCGGGTATCCAGCCGACTGAACCCGGGCGGAAAACTGCTCCTCGTCGTCGCCGACCTGAAGGGGATCCTCCTGGCCTCCGCACACACCCGCAGAAGCGGAAACCTCGTCACCGCCGGGGACCTCCAGCTCCGGTACACCGCCGAAGACCTCGCATCGCTCGTCCGCCTCGCGGAAGCGGGCCGCTACCGGGCCGTCGTCGACCGTACCTACACCCTCCCCGAGATCGCCGAAGCGCACCGTTACGTCGACGCCGGACGCAAAAGGGGAAACGTCGTCATCCGGGTCTCCGGCGAGTAGGAGATTCCCGTGAACACCACCAGAAATGCCACCCAGGTTCCCGGTCAGACCGTCAGCTCCGGACCAAGTTCGCCAAAACGACGGCGGCACGGCTGGCTGGTGCCTACCGGCCTGATCGTCCTCACGCTCATCCCGGTGCTCGCCGGAGCGGCACGTCTCACCGAACTGACCGGCGGCGCTGCCATCACGCCGAGGAACGAGAGGTTCTTCACCTCCCCCGTCCCGGTGGTCGCGCACATTATCAGCGCCACGGTCTACTCCCTCCTGGGAGCCTTCCAGTTCAGCCCTTCCCTCCGCCGGGGCAGGCGCAACTGGCACCGGGCGGCGGGACGCATCCTCATACCCGCCGGTTTCCTCGTGGCCCTGTCCGGCGTGTGGATGGCCCTGTTCTACGAACTTCCGCCCAGCGACGGGTTCCTCCTGCTCATCCTCCGGCTGGCCTTCGGCAGCGCCATGCTGGTGAGCCTCATCCTCGGAGTCCTTGCCATCTGCCGGAGGGATTTCGCCCAGCACGGCGCCTGGATGACCCGCGCCTACGCCATCGGAATTGCGGCCGGAACACAGGCACTCATCCTCATCATCCCGGAGCTCCTCACGGGCCCGCCCGACGTGACAACCCGCGCCCTCCTCATGGGGGCTGCCTGGATCATCAACCTGACGGTGGCCGAGTACGTCATCCGCCGCCGCACCCGGCGCAACAGGAAGGCACCGCCAACCCGCGCCGACCGGACGGCGACAACCTTCCCTGGGCGATAGATACCTCCGCAAATAGCTGCGCACGCCTGAACCAGTCCGATGCCCGGGCTGCCGGTGCGATACAACACTTCGTGTCCGCATCCGGAATAGCGAAGTCCGGGCACGCGGTTGTGGCAACCATGAAGGCAATCACCTACAGCAGATACGGAAACCCGGACGTCCTCGAATACGGCGACCAGCCGATGCCCAAAGTCGGGCCCGGAATGGTCCTGGTCAAGGTCAGGGCAGCCGCAGTGAACCCGGTGGACTGGAAGATCATGGCCGGCTACCTGGACGCAGCACTGGACCTGGGGTTCCCTGCGATCCCCGGCTGGGACGTGGCGGGGGTCGTGGAGTCGGTGGGCATCGATGCCCGGCAGTTCAAGCCCGGCGACGAGGTCATCGCCTATGGCCGCAAGGACTACGTCCATGGCGGAAGTTTTGCCGAGTACATCGCGCTGCCGGAGCGGGTCTTGGCACGGAAGCCTGCCTCGCTGGGATGGAATGAAGCGGCGGGCCTGCCCCTGGCCGGGCTGACCGCCTACCAGGTCCTCAACCGGTTGGGCGTGAAAGCGGGCGAAACTGTTCTGATCCACGGCGGTTCCGGGGGCGTGGGGTCGCTTGGCATCCAGATCGCCGTAGCCATGGGCGCCAGTGTCATTGCCACCGCCTCGGAGAAGAACCACGAATTCGTCCGCTCACTGGGTGCCGAGCCCGTTGCCTACGGGGACGGGCTCGCAGACCGCGTGCGCGCGCTGCGCCCTGACGGCGTGGACGTCGTTGCCGATTTCGTGGGCGGGAACCTCGAAGCAACGCTGGCGGTGCTGGCCGAAGGAGGCCGGCATGCTTCGATCGCCGACAGTGCGGCGGAGAAGCATGGCGGCACCTGGATGTGGGTCACCCCCGTAGGTGCCGACCTGCAGGAACTGGCCGACTTGGTGGACAGCCGGAACATGCATGTTGAAGTTGCCGAAGTCTTCCCGCTGGAAAAGGCCGCGGATGCCTTCCGGTCCAACATGGAGGGACATACGCGCGGCAAGATCATCGTTGCCGTGGACCAGGATTCCTGACCCCGCGCTCAAAACGGCAGGCCGGCGACGGCGGCACCCAAGCCTTGGTGCCGCCGTCGTGCGTCCTGCGGGGGTAGCCAGCCGGAGGCTACCGCCTGCTGCGGGCCGTGGAGTCCGTGTCCTCACCCACGCCAGCCTCCGCATCCTGGTGTGCGACGGCCGCCGCGGAGGTGCGGTCATGGACCGCACTGTCACCGCGGGCACCCTCGCCGCCGTCGCCAACCCGGCTGCTGCGGGTCTTGGCCAGGCTGGCCACCGTGGCCACCAGGATGGTGACTGCGATGAAGAGCAGTGAGAACCAGATGGGGATCTCAGGCACCCACAGGAGCGGCTGGCCACCGTTGATGAAGGACACCTCGTTGACGTGCAGGGCGTGGAAGACCAGCTTCACACCGATGAACGCCAGGATGACCGCCAGGCCCTGTGCGAGGTACACCAGGCGTTCCAGCAGTCCTCCGATGAGGAAGAACAGCTGCCGCAGGCCCATCAGGGCGAAAGCGTTGGCGGTGAAGACGATGTACGACTCGCCCGTCAGGCCGTAGATTGCGGGAATCGAGTCGACCGCGAAGATCAGGTCCACGAAGCCGATGGCAATGATGGTGAGCAGCATCGGCGTCACGAACCGCTTGCCGTCCAGGTTCACAGTGAGCCTGTCCCGGTGGTAGTCCGGGGTGACCGGCAGGACGCGGCGCACGAATTTCATGAACCTGCCGTCGGCCGGGTTGCTGTCATGGCCGCCGAAGGCCTGCCGGTACGCGAGGAAGAGCAGCAGGGCGCCGAAGATGTAGAACACCCAGGAGAAGTTCTCAATCAGCGCGGCCCCGATGGCGATGAAGCCGCCGCGCAGGATGAGGGCGATGATGATGCCCACCATCAGCACCTTCTGCTGGTACTTCTTGGGGACAGCGAACCCTGTCATCACGATGAGGAAGACGAACAGGTTGTCGACGGACAGGGCTTTTTCGGTGAGGTAACCGGCGAAGTACTCGCCGCCGAACGTCCAGCCCGAGACCATTCCAATCCCGACGCCGAATAGCAGCGCGAGTCCGATGTAAAACGCCGACCAGCGCGCCGATTCGCCGATTGACGGTTCGTGGGGTTTGCGGACGTGCGCGAAGAACTCGTAGACGAAGAACAGGATGGTCACGGCTATGGTGACGATCCAGACCAGAGGGGTTGCCTGCATGGTGGGTACTCCAAAGGGGTAGGCGCTGACATGTACGCCAAGGTCTCCTCCGCCCGGTTGAACCGGCGCCGGTGGCCCGGGATGCACCGCTGCATCCGTATTGACGGGCCACTCACAGACGGGAGTACTCCCCTTGATGGGTTAATCCTAACTGATCAACGGGCGACGGCGGCACCGGCGGTTCGGCGGTGCATTCGGTAGTGTCGGCGCATGGATGCCGACACTCTGGTCAATTTCCTGCTGGTCCTCTTTTTCGTGCTGCTGGGAGGAGTCTTCGCGGGCACGGAAATGGCGCTCGTTTCCCTGCGCGAGAGCCAGGTGCGCAGGATGGAGAAGGCAGGAAAACACGGAGCCAAGATTGCAGCCCTGGCCGGGAATCCCAACCTTTTTCTCTCCACCGTGCAGATTGGCGTGACGCTCTCCGGCTTTTTCTCGGCCGCCTACGGCGCCTCCACTATCTCACCTGACTTGGCGCCCCTCCTCGAGGCTGCGGGACTGGGCCCCGCGGCCGAGACTGTGGCTTTCGTCGGCATGACGGTGCTGGTGTCCTATCTCTCCCTGGTGCTGGGTGAGCTGGTACCCAAGCGGCTGGCCATGCAAAGCGCGGCCGGTTTCGCGAAGGTCCTGGCCCCGCCCCTGTTCGCCCTCTCGCAAATCATGCGGCCGGCCGTCTGGCTGCTGTCGGTGTCCACCAACGCGGTGGTCAGGCTCTTTGGCGGTGACCCCCATGCACGGCAGGAAAGCATCAGCGCGGAGGAACTGCGGGACATGGTGACGCAGAACGGCCGGCTGGAGGAGCACAGCCGGAACATAGTGAGCGACCTTTTCGGCGCCCGGACCCGCACCCTGCAGGAGGTCATGCGGCCCCGGACGGATGTGGCTTTCATCGACGGCGCTCTGAGTATTTCTGCCGCCCGCAGCATGGTGAGGGATGCCCCCTATTCGCGCTATCCGGTGATTGGCAAGACACCGGACGACGTCCTGGGCTTCGTCCATATCCGCGACCTGATGCCCCGCGATGCCGAGTACGACCAACGGCAGGTGAAGGACATTGCCCGCGAGATTCTCCCCCTGCCGGGAACCAACATGGTGCCGCCGTCGCTGTCCCGGATGCGCAAGCTGGGCCGCCAGATAGCGCTGGTAGTGGATGAATACGGGGGCACGGACGGGATCGTCACCGTGGAGGATCTGCTGGAGGAACTCTTGGGCGAGATCTACGACGAGTACGACACCTCGGCTGAGCCCGAGGACCGCGTCACCATGGAAGACGGGGCGGTGGAGGTCGACGGCGGACTGATACTGCAGGAATTCGAGTCGGCGTCCGGGATAGCGCTCCCCGAGGGGCCCTATGAAACGGTGGCCGGCTTCGTCATCGACCAGCTGGGCCGTCTGCCCTGTGCGGGCGACCGGGTGGAAGTGTCCGGGCACGTGCTGACGGTGACGGCGATGAACCGGCTCCGCATCGCACGCATCCGGGCGACTCCCTCGGGCACGAAGGCGGCGGCAGAATAGGTGCTGGCCATTCTCCCAGCCCGCCTGGCAACACCGGTCACGCGACGCAGCCGCCCAGGATGATCTGGCCGTCGATGGCCTTGATCCTGTTCTGGACAGCGCCGAGCTGGTCTTCGAGTCCCAGGACGGTTGCCCGCTGGGCCGTGACGGCCAGCTTGTTCTGTTTCTTCTGCGACTCAAGCCCGCGAAGCACGATTTGGGCGTCGGTGAGCTGCTCGTCGAGCGTCGTCAGTTGCGCCTGCAGCGTTTTCATTAGGGCTTCGGTCGCGCTGATCTGATCGTTCAGGCTGGCCAACTCGGCCAGGAGCGGGGCAACCCGGTTCTGAAGGTCGAGGACTTCGGCCTCCTTGGCGGAAATCTGGGAGTTGAGTCCGGTGAGTGCGGCAACCAAGGCATCCAGCTCCGAAGTCAGGCCGGCGATTTCGGCCTTTTTCGCGTCAACCGCAGCGTTCGCCGTCGACACGGCATCCTCAAGCCCGGGAAGCTCGGCGTTCAGCGAGGCGATGTCGGCTTGCTTCGCGTCCACCGCCTGGTTGGCCTGCGTGAGTGCGGACTGGGCCTCCACCAGCTCGGCTTGAAGTCCGGCAAGCACCGTCTTCTGGTCGGTTATGGCCTGTTCGGCCGCGGCTACGCCGTCCGTGAGGCCCGGCAGCGCCGCCTCCAGGTCGCTGACAATCTTTTCCTGCGCGGCCACCGCCTGATCGGCGCTGGCGACGGCGGCCTGCAGGGCCGGAAGTTGGCCCTGCAGGTTTGCCAGCTCCCCTTGTTTGGCGGTGACGGCGGAGTCCGCCGCATTCACCGCGTCCTGGAGCGCGGGAAGCTGGCCCTGCAGGGTGGCGATTTCGGCTTCCTTCGCCGCCACTGAATTGTTCGTGACGGTCAGGGACGCCTGGAGTGGGGCCGCCTGCTGCTGCAGCGCGCTGCTTTCCTGCTGCTTGGCCAGGAGCTGGGTGTTCAAAGTATTGACTTGTGCCTGGAGCGTGGTGAGGTCGCCGGACAGAGTTGCAATCAGCGTGTTCTTGTCCGTGATCTGGGCGTTCACCGTATTGAGTTGGCCCTGCTTCGCGTCCCGTTCGGCGACGAGGTCACGCTTCAGCCTTGAGTTGCCGTTGATGTCGGCGATCCGGGCATCAAGTTCGGCAATCTGGCTGGCGAATGTCGCCTGCTGCGACTGCAAGGCAGCAAAGTCGCCTTGGGCCGCGGTCAGGGCCGCCTGCTTGGCCGTGATCTGCGTGTTGAGGTCATTGATTTGGGACTCGAGTCCGGCAATGTCTGCCGCCGCATCGTCAATGGCGGCGGCGTTCGCCGTAACGGCCTCGGCAGCCGCCGTGGCATTCGTCTGCAGCGTTACCAATTCGGCCTGCGCCTGGCTGATCTGCGCGTTCTTGGCCGCCAGCGCGTCAGCCGCCTGGGTGGCCGCCGACTGCAGCGCCGCCAGCTCTCCCTCGGCCTGCGTGACCTCGGCATTCTTGGCGGCCAGCGCCGTGGCGGCCTGATCCGCCTCCGACTGCAGGCCGGCGAACAGGACCTTGGCTTCGGCCACTTTCTCCTTTTGGGCGTCGAGCTCGGCCTGCGCTGCCAAACCGGCAGCCTGCAACCGCGCCAGCTCCGCCTCGGCGTCGCTGACAGCCTGGGCCGCAGACGAGGCCGCCGCCGCTGCAGCTGTTGCGGCGTCGGTGAGCGCTGCAAGATCGGCTTCCGCCTGGGAGATCTCGGCTTTCTTTGCCTCAAGGGCGTCGGAAGCGGCCTCCGCGGCGGCCTCCAGTGCTGCCTGTTCTCCTTGGGCGGCCTTGATCCGGTCTTCCTGAGCCGAGATGTCTCCCTGAACGGCCTGGGCCTGGGCGGTCAACTGCTTGAGGTCGGCCTGCGCAGCCGCGAGCTGGTCCAGGAGAGGCGCCAGCCGGTTCTCGACGTCGTTCCGCTGCTCCTCCAGGTCTGTCAACTGCGCGGAGGTATCAGCCGCAGCAGCAGCGGTGGACGCTTTCGTGGCCTCAAGCGTGGCAAGTGCATCCTCCGCGGCCTTGAGGTCGCCGTCGAGCTTCGCCTCTTCCGCTTCCATGGCCGCGATGGCGGCGTTATCCGCATTGATTCGCTGCTGGAGGTCCGCCGAGGTGCCCTGCAGGGCTGCCCGTTCAGCTTTGAGCGAGGCGATCAGCTCGGCGTTCTTGCGGGCGGCGGCCTTGAGCAGGTTCTCCTGCACCGTGCCCCGGTGGGCGGTCTGGTTCACCACGCCGTTGCAGATGGCGGCCGGTGCGGGAGCGGTGTCGGCACTGGCCAGCGGAGCGAAGACCAGCATTCCCGTGACGATTCCCGGAATGACGACGGCGGCCGCGAGCCGGCCCGCGCGGACAAACGAATGTGTGCGGACAACGGAAGAACGTGCACTGCGCATTAGGACCCCAGCGAGTAGATGTGTGGAGGTGGTCGAAGTCGACCGCCGCGGAAGGCCAATGTATCGGCCGTCCTACTGGGAAGGCACCGGGGGCAGATACCCGACTTTTGCCGCGCATCCACCTGTTTTCCCGACGAAAGGACCGTTGCTACTCGGGTACCCCTTCCAGGGACAGAATGCGAACATGTCCCCCGCCCGGAATGCTCCGGCAAGCGCTTTTTCCCTGCACACGCGCGGTTTTCAGGAGTAGGCTGTGGACGTCGGCAGGTTTCCTGCGACTCCTGCCGCGAGGCCGGTTCTCCACCCGGAGAGCCGGTAACCCGCGTGAAAGGGAGACTAATGACTACCGCTTCACCTCACGCGCACCACCACGCCATGGGGTTGTCCCTTCACAACACCGCCATGGGTCTTGGTGCGGTTTTCCTGCTGGTTGGCGTCCTCGGGTTCATCCCGGGAATCACCACCAACTACGGCGCCATGAACTTTGCCGGGCATGAGTCCGGGGCCATGCTGCTTGGCGTGTTCCAGGTATCCGTGCTGCACAACATTGTCCACCTGCTGTTCGGGGCGGCCGGCATTGCCATGGCCCGGACAGACCGGATGGCACGCATGTTCCTGCTGGGCGGCGGCGCCGTCTACCTGGTGCTGTGGATCTATGGCCTCATCATCGACTGGAACACGGCAGCCAACTTCGTCCCGTTCAACAGTGCCGATAACTGGCTTCATCTGATCCTCGGCCTCGCCATGGTCGGCCTAGGCCTCTGGCTCGGCAGGGATGTAACGGACCGGACGCGGGGAACCGTTCCATAGCGCGACCCACAGTTCGCGAAAAACCAGTTCACGGAAAACCAACGACGGCGGCCGTCACCCGGGCAGGAAATCTGCTCAGGGGGCGGCCTCCGTCATTTACTCCAACAAACAAACGCGCCCTGATCCTATTTACCGGGAGCCCTGTACGACGGCGTCTTCTTGGATGCTTCGTCAATCTCCTCAGGCGTCAGGAGCGGCTTGAGGCGCACGTATACGTTGCCCGACGAATTGATCATCAGCGCAAGGGCTGCCGCGCTGGCCGTGTCCGGGACATCGAAGATACCCAGGACATCGGTGCTCCCGAAGGCGTAGTAGAAACTCTCGAGTGAGCCGCCCACGGAGCTGAGGGCCTCCTCCAGCGCGGCACGCCGCTGGGTGCCGCCTTCACGCAAGAGCCCCTTGATTCCGTCTCCCACATAATTGGCTTCAAACAGGTACTTGGTCATGGTTTTTCCTGTCCATTGCAACCAGGACGCGGGCACCCGAGGACATGCCTGACACCCAGGGCGAAGGGTCCTGGAACGGTCCCCCAAATGGGGCTGTGCGCACAGCGTAGGCCCACATCCCTGCACTGACAACGGCCCCCTGACAACGGCCAGGGCAAACTCCGCGGAGGGAGTACCAGCCGGGCCTGACGGAAAGCGGAGCCCGGCGGTAGCCTGAAGGGAAAATACGGGCTGCGGCCGCCGGCACAAGCCCGGCAACGCACTCCGGTTGCGGTCCATCACCCGGGACGGGAGACGCCGATGTCTTCACTCGCAGAGGGACGGGAAGCCTACGCCGAACGGCGCTGGCCGGACGCCGTCGGGCAGTACACGGCAGCCGAGCGCGACACCGAACTGCCGGCCACCGACCTGGAACAGCTGGCCACCTCCGTCATCCTCGCCGGCGGGCCTGCTGAGGGCACGGACATTCTGGCCCGGGCACACCTGAAGTACCTTGCCGACGGCGACTACGACTCCGCCGCCCGGTGCGCGGCCTGGACAGGGCTGAACCTCATGCTGCAGGGAGAACCGGCGCGCGGTGCAGGCTGGTTTGCCCGGGGCCGGCGGATCGTCGAGGACCTCCCCGCTCCCTGCCGCTTCGAGGGCCTGCTGTTCGTCCCCGTCGGGCTGGGCGCCCTGTACCAGGGAGATGGGGCAGCCGCGGCGGAGGCCTTTGCCCGTGCCGGCGAACTCGGCCGGCAGCGTGGCGATCCGGATGCCGCGGCGCTCGGCATGCTCGGCCTCGGCCAGGCAACCATCCTGCTCGGCCGGTTCGAGGAAGGCCTGGCCCTGCTGGACGAGGCCATGGTGGCCGCGACCGTCGGGGAAGTGTCCCCGTTCCCCGCCGGGATCATCTACTGCGCCGTGATTGAGACCTGCCGTCTGGCCTTCGACCTGCACCGGGCGCAGGAGTGGACCCGCGCGCTGGACCGGTGGTGCCAGGCACAGCAGCACCTGGTGTTCTTCAGCGGCCAGTGCCAGATGCACCGTGCCGAACTCTACCGGCTGCACGGCGCGTGGTCCGAGGCGCTGGACGCCGCCACAACCGCCCAGGATCTTGCCTTCCGCGGGGATCCGATGGCCATCTACGGCAGCTTCTATGAGCAGGGCGAAATCCACCGGTTGCGCGGCAACTTTGACGACGCCGAGGCCTGCTACCTGCACGCCCTCGAGACCGGCTTTCCGCCCCAGCCTGGGCTGGCGCTCCTCCGCCTGGCCCAGGGCAGGCCGGACCAGGCCCAGGCCCTGTTGCGGCAGGCCATGACCGGGGTCGGGCCCGACTACCGCCGCCGGATGCTCGCTGCCTGTGTCGACATCGAACTCGCCGCCGGCGATGCGGAGGCGGCACGGGCCGCCGCCGAAGAGCTGGCCTCGCTGTCCGGCGCGCTTGACATGCCCATGCTGCATGCCCTGGCCGACCAGTCCCGGGCCGCCCTGCTCCTCCACGACGGCGACGCCGCGGCCGCCCTCGTGCTGGTCCGCCGCGCGTGGTCCCGCTGGTTCAGCCTCGACGTGCCGTTTGAGGCAGCCCGCTGCCGCGCCCTGATGGCAAGTGTCTGCGCCGCGCTCGGCGATGAGCAGTCCGCCCGTCTGGAGCGCGCGGCGGCACGGACAGTCTTTGCCGAGCTGGGCGCGGCGCCGGCACTCTCGGAGCTCGAGGAGCCGGAGCCGACGCCGGTTGGCCGGGCAGTGGCGGCCGGGCCTGCTTTGCCATCCACCGATAACGACGCCGGGCCGCTCACCGCGCGCGAAACCGAGGTCCTGCACCTGGTCTCCGCCGGACTGAGCAACCGGGACATCGCCGCCGAGCTGTTTATCAGTGAGAAGACGGTGGCGCGGCACCTGAGCAATATCTTCACCAAGCTGGGCCTGACCTCCCGGGCCGCGGCCACGGCCTACGCCTACCAGCACGGACTGGCCTGAACCTTTCCTTACAGATAGCCCTGCACAGAAACCCCTGCACAGAAATACCCATTCCCCGCCAGCCGAATTCCCCCGCGGAAATGGGTAATTCGCCCGATTCACCGCGCCGCAACGAAAAATAGCGTTGGTGGCATGAACGTTTCAGTTCTCGCAGGAACGGTTTCCAGCATCCTCTTCGCGGTGAGCTACCTGCCCATGCTGCTCAAGGCCCTCCGCACCAGGGATCTCGACTCCTTCAGCCTCGGCTACCTCGCGCTGAGCAACGTCGCCAATGCAGTGCACTCCGTATACGTCTTCAGCCTCCCGCCAGGACCGATCTGGCTGCTGCACTGCTTCTACGCCTCCGCCTCCGCGCTGCTGCTCATCTGGTTCCTGCAGTTCCACAGCGTTCATAACCGCCCAACCGCACCTGCAACATCAAGGAGGAACCACCATGAACACCACCCCAGCAACTGACACCGGCGGTACCGCCAGCACCGCCGCCGTCGACACCGTCATCATCGGCGCCGGACAGGCCGGCCTGGCGCTGGGCTACTACCTGGCCCGGCAGCACCGGAACTTTGTGATTCTCGACGGCGGCACCCGGGTCGGCGATTCGTGGCGCACCCGCTGGGATTCCTTGCGCCTGTTCACCCCGGCCAAGTACAACGGGTTGCCCGGCCTGCCCTTCCCCGGCGATCCGCTCGCCTTTCCCACCAAGGACGAGCAGGCGGACTATCTGGAGGACTATGCCTCCAGGTTCCATCTGCCGGTTCGGCCCAACACAGCAGTCACCCGGGTGAGCCACAACGGGCAGCGGTTCCAGGTCGCGGCGGGGGCGCAGCGCTGGACGGCCTCGAACGTGGTCCTCGCCACCGGGGCCTGCAACGTCCCCAGGATCCCGGGCTTTGCGGCGGACCTGCCGTCCGACGTCGTGCAGCTGCACTCGAACGCCTACAAGAACCCGGCCCAGCTCCAGCCCGGCCCTGTCCTGGTGGTGGGTCTGGGCAACTCCGGCGCGGAGATCGCCTTGGAGACCAGCCGGACGCACGAGACCTGGCTGGCCGGCACGGCCCGTGGAGCGGTCCCGTTCCGGCACGGCCGGACCGCGGCCCGGTTCTTTATCCCGGCGGTCCGCTTCGCCGGGCTCCACGTGCTGAACAGGAATACGCCGGTGGGGCGCAAGGTGCTGCCCAAACTCGCGTCAATGGGCAGGCCGCTGATCCGCACCAAGGTCCCGGATCTCAGCGCCGCCGGGGTCCAGCTGGTGCCGCGGGTTTCGGGAGTGCAGGGCGGCGAGATAGTGCTCGACGACGGGCGGCGGCTTCCGGCCGCGAACGTCATCTGGTGCACCGGCTTCCGGGAGGACTACTCGTGGCTGGACCTTCCGTCCCTGCCGGCGGACTGGCGGGAGCAGCAGCACCGCGGGATCGTGGATGCGCTGCCGGGCCTGTACCTGCTGGGAAACGATCTGCTGTTCGCCGCGGCATCCGAAACCCTGCCCGGCGTGTGCCGGGACGCCAGGTACCTGGCGAAGCACGTGGCCACCGCGCGGGAACCACGGAAGGACGCTGCCGTTCGGGCCGGGCTGGCCGCCTGACCGTGGTCGGGCTTCTCAGGCCGGTACGCCGGCGAAGCGCTTGATAAGCGAGTCGAACGTGCGGTCGGGCAGGGTCCGGCTGAGCCAGATCAAGGGGGTTGCCCCGATGCCGACGCTGTAGCGGGTGCGCGGCTTGCGGGCGGTGGCCGCTTTTACGATGGCGCGGCCCACGACCTCGGGCGGCGACGCGAGCCGGTAGCCCGGCACCGAGCTCGCAGAGAGCGTCTTGCTCATGGCCTCCGCCTGCACGCGGTACGGTCCGTGTCCGGAGGTGGCGCGCAGCTTGCCGGCGGCGATGGCGCCCCATTCGCTGCGGGTCCCGCCGGGCTCGACGAGGACGACGTCGATGCCGAACTGCGCGAGCTCCAGGCGCAGCGCGTCGCTGAGGCCCTCGACGGCGTACTTGCTGGCGTGGTACCAGGCGCCCAGCGGGGTCGCGAACCGGCCACCCATTGAGCTGATGTTGATGATCGTGCCGCTCTCCTGGCTCCGCATGTGGGGCACCACCAGCTGCGTCAGCCGCGCGAGCCCGAGCACGTTGACGTCCAGCTGGGCCTGCGCCTCGGCGAGCGGGGCTTCCTCCAGGGAGCCGTAGGAGCCGTAGCCGGCATTGTTGACGAGGACGTCGATGCGCCCCTCGTCCGTAATGATGCACTCGACGGCGGCCCGTGCCGACGCGTCGTCCGTGACGTCGAGCGAGAGCGTCCGGATGCCCGCCTGCTCGAGGGCGGCCATCCGGTCCGCCCGCCGCGCTGCAGCGTACACCGTGAAGCCGGCGTCGTGCAGCTGGCGGGCAGCCACCTCGCCGATTCCTGACGAACCGCCGGTGACGAGTGCAACCTTCTTGTCCATGTCCATTTCCAATCCCTTGTCCTGGCTGACTCCGGCCCACCCCTAAAGGACCGCTGGTCTCTAATATAAGAGACCCCTGTTCTACAGTCAAGAGACCTCCGGTCTGTAACATGTGGTCATGAGTACATTTCAGAGGGCCAGAAGCGAGGACCAGCGGGAGGCCAGGCGCCAGGCCATCCTGCAGACGGCAGCGGGGATGCTGGCCGAGATGCCGGTCTCTGCGGTCAGCCTCAATGAGCTCAGCCGGCGGGTGGGGCTGGCGAAGTCGAACGTGCTGCGGTACTTCGATTCCCGCGAGGCGGTGCTGCTCGACCTGCTCGTGCAACTCGCAGGAGACTTCTTCACACAGGTCGGGCAACAGTTGCCCGAGGCCGTCGAGGCGCATGGTCCGGTTCGGGCACGGGCCGAAGGCGTAGCCGCGACACTGTCAGCGACGCTCGCGGCGCATCCGACGCTGTGCGAGCTGCTCAGCGTCCAGGCGGGCGTCCTCGAGCACAACGTCTCCGCGGAGACGGTGGCGAAGTACAAGCGGGACGGTTACAACAGCCTCGCCGGATTCACGGGCGTACTTCGCCAGGTCCTCCCGGAGTTCAGCGAGGAGGAGGCCGCCGAAGCAACGAGGACCATCGTGGTGTTTGCCGGCGCGCTGTGGACGCACGCCAATCCACCCCGGAGCGTCCGGGACGCGTATGCCGCCGACCCGTCCCTCGTCTTCCTGCCCGAGGGTTTCGCGGGGTCCCTGGAGCGGACCATCAGCATCGTCCTCATGGGGCTGCTGGCGGACAAAGCGGAATAGCCGCCGGGACATTGGGATGTCCCGGCGGCAGCTCTGCTTACCCGGCCCAACGGCTTATCGGCAGGGGCCGGCGGCTACTGGGCCCTGTGCGGATTACCGGTGGGCGTAGGTCAGGCAGTCGGCGTTGTCCTTGCCCGGGCCCACGTGGACTTCGGGGGCCTGGCACATCAGGTGGTCGTTGTGGACGCACTCAGTGCGCTGGCAGGCTCCGACGTCGGCCAGCACCTTGGGCAGCCCGCCGTGGCTGCCGGTGTCGATGAAGGTTGCGCAGTGGGCGTGGTCTTCGGCCCCGCCGACCGTGATGGCTGCGGCGTTGCAGTTGGTGTGGTCGTTGAAGGAACAGTTGGTTACGCTGCAGTCCGCGACGTGCGATGTCATGTTCGGATCCTCCGTACTCCGGCGCCCGGTCTGGCCGCTCGTTGTTCCTAAGGTAGGCCTGCTGGCGCCCATCAAAAAGACCCAATTGTTTGACGTAATTGCGGTGCCGGCCCTAGCCGGCGACGCCCGTCAGCGGCTGCAGAGCTCCGGTCCTGCACCGGTGTCCCGTTGACTCCGGATCCAGCCTTGCCCAGGCTCCAGTAGCCGCGGAATTCAGACACTTTGGGGTTCAGGCCGACGCGGTCCACCAGGTACCGGCGGAGTGTTTTGACCGTTCCGGCTTCTGCCCCAATCCATGCGTACAGAGTGCCCGGATCCGTTCCGGTCTGCTCCGTAGCGGCAGGGAGGGTGTGCTGGACGGCGTCGAACAGCAGGTCCCCACGCTGTGCCTGCACGGGTGTGCGAGGCAGCCACGCCACTTCGATGCCGGAGTTGGTGGCGATGTCCTGGATGTCCGCCGCGTCCGGGACTTCCAGGAACGCGTGGCCGCTGATGCCGGCGGGAAGTGCTTCCAGCACGGAGCAGATGGCCGGGACGGCGGTTTCATCGCCCGCCAGGAAAACCCGGCGGGCTTCCTGCGGCGCCCATCTGATTCCGGTTTCGGACGGCAGCCGGGCCGGGACGGTGGCATCGGGTCCGATGAGCAGCGCCGGCTGTCCCGGAGCAGCGCCTGCCGCCCAGTCGGAGCCCGGCCCGCTGCCGCCGTGGGCATGCAGGACAAAGTCGACGTCCAGTTCCGTGCCGCTTGGAGTGGTTCGTTTGGTCCGCACTGTGTAGCTGCGGATGAAGCCGCGCGCGGGCTGTTCCGTCCTCAGCCAGTCCTGGTACCAGCCTTCGTAAAGGGTGCCGTCCGGCGCCCCCGGCCTGGACAGGGTGTGGCCGGGCACCGGCAGCAGCAGCTTGATTCTCAAATCCAGCGTGGGTCCCGGGACGCCAAAGCGCTGCAGGGACGGCCCGGTGAAGGTGATGCGCCGAAAGGTCGCGGAGATGTCCTGCACCCTGCTGACGGTTACATCGAAAACCCGTGCCGGGTAGCAGGCCGGTAATGCGGCGGTCATCAGGTACTCCTTTTCCGGGCGGTCGGTCCGGGCAGGCCGGTCGAAACGTGGCAGTGACGCGGCGGCCGGGCCAGGTGTGTGCTTCCTGGCCCGGCCGCCGCCTCCGGCTGGGCTACGGCTGGTGCGGGTCCACGCCGTAGTGCTCTGCCAGGTCGGTGATTACCGCGTGCGCGCCCTGGATGCTGACGGACGCGAGGAAGGTGGCGTCCTCAACAGGCTTGACGTCACCCTGCAGCTTCTTCCAGAGCGGGTTGGACTGGAACTTCTCCTGCTGGGCGCGGGCCTTGTCTCCTTCCTCGCCCGGCGGGGTGAAGGCACTGACCATGACCAGGCCGGCGTCGCCCTTCAGGATCTGCTCCGAGGAGAGCGGGACGAAGATTTCGGACTCGCTGTCCGGGGCATCCTTGGGACGGGGGATGCGCATGTCGGCCATGATCTCGCCGATGAAGGAGTTGGAGGAGTACAGGCGTGCGGTGTCCCCGCCGGTGAACCGGATCAGGGAGTACGTTGCGTCAGGCTTCTTGGCGAGGATTTCGGCGCCCACCTTCTGGGCCCGCTCCTCATAGGCCTTCACCAGCTCCTCGGCCTTGGCCTTCTTTCCGAGGGCCTCCCCGAGGAAGACGACGTTCTCCTTCCAGGTGGGGCCCGTGCTGACGGAGAAGATGGTGGGAGCGATCTTGGACAGCTGCGGGTAGAGCGCCTCATGCCGGACCTTGGCGGAGACAATCAGATCCGGCTGCAGTTCGAGGATCTTTTCCAGGTTGGGTTCTGCCAGCGTGCCCACGTTGACGGAGTCCTTGGTGGCCTCGGCAACGTCGCCGAGGTACGGGGCGAAGGGGGCCTTCGGGTCCTGGCGGTACTGCACGTAGCCCACCAGGTCGGCTTCGAGCAGGAGGGCGGCATCGATGTAGCTCGGGTCAAGCGCAACGACGCGCTTGGGGGCCGCGTCGATGGTGGTGGAGCCCATGGTGTGTTCCATGGTCAGGGGGTAGCCGGCGGATCCTGCCGCCTGGGTCGTGGGCTGGGTGGACGCCGCCGGGGCGCCGCAGCCTGCAGTGGCCAGCAGGGCCAGGGCGGCAGCGGCAGCACCGAGCTGCTTGAGGATGCGTGTTTTCACGGAGTTACTTTCGAAACGGTGTGTCGGGGATGAGACATCTTAGGAGAGGCTTACCTATGTCTGCCGTAGACTGTAGCAGGCTTTGGGGATTTAGCTCACACATTAGTGACGTAATTGAAGGATGACGTGAAGACAGTTGAGACAGCGGCTACGGCGCCCGCCGCAGCGCAGCGCACAGCTGCTCCCCCGGTCGGCCGGGGCGCCCGGAAACGCGGCCTTTGGTGGCTGGCCATCACGGGAGCAGCCTTTGCCGCCGCCGTGGTCCTGAGCATCTGCATCGGCGGCCAGCCCTCGTCGCTGCAGGACGCCTGGCACGCGGTGGTGACCCCCGATGGCAGCGTCATGGACCTCACCATCCGTGAACTGCGGTGGCCCCGCACCGTCCTGGCCGTTGTGGCCGGAATCTGCCTCGGCCTGGCCGGAACCCTTGTCCAGGGCCACACCCGGAACCCCGTAGCAGACCCCGGCCTGCTGGGCATCAACCAGGGCGCAGCGCTGCTGATCGTCGCCGCGACGGCGCTCACAGGTGAACTGCCGGCACTGACCCAGGCCGGGCTGGCCTTTGCCGGCGCCCTGGCCGCGAGCGTCCTGGTGTTCGCCATCGGCTCGGCCGCCCGGCACGGGTCCACACCCGTCACGCTGGTGCTCGCCGGGGCTGCCGTCACCGCCCTCTGCTCCGGGCTCGTCGCGGGAATCGTCCTGCTGAACGACCAGGCCCTGGACACACTCCGGTTCTGGCAGGTCGGCTCCCTCGTGGGGCACAGCGGCGTAATCGGGGTGATCTGGCCCTTCGTGCTGGCGGGAGCCGTGCTCGCGGTCCTGAACATCCGCCCACTGAACGCCCTCGCGCTCGGGGCGGACACCGCCGTCTCGCTCGGGATCTCCGTCTTCAAGGCACGGGCCACGGGGATCGCGGCCATCACGCTCCTGGCCGGATCGGCCGTGACCATGGCCGGCCCCATCGCCTTCGCCGGGCTGCTGGTCCCGCACCTCACCCGCGCCCTCACCGGACCGGATTACCGCATCCTGCTCCCTGTCTCGGCCATCACCGGCGCCACCTTGCTGCTGCTGGCGGACACTGCGGGCAGGGTCATCGCCCGGCCCGGCGAACTCTCCGTCGGCGTGGTCCTGGCGGTCATTGGCGCCCCCTTCTTCATCCACCTGGCCCGCCGACGCAGGCTGGCCACAGTATGACCACCACGGAAACGGCGCCGCGCAAGGGCACATTGCCCATCAGGGCCGTGCGGATCGGCCCGGTGTCCTTTCGGCTCAACCTTCGGGCCGTCGTCGTCGCAGCCGTCCTGGCCGCAGTCCTTCTTGGAGCGATGGCCCTGCACGTTGCCTTCGGCGGAACTCCCCTGCCGTATCCCGATGTCCTCAGGGCCCTGCTGGGCGACACCACCAATCCCCGCACCCACCTGGCGGTCACCGAATTCCGGGCCCCGCGGATGGTGGCGGCAGTGGTGGTGGGAGCATCCCTGGCCGCGGCTGGAGCGATCACCCAGACCGTGGCCCGCAATCCCCTCGCCAGCCCGGACCTGTTGGGGGTCACGGCCGGGGCTTCCCTCGGTGCCGTGGCTGTCCTCGTCATTGCCGGCGGCGGGCATGCCGGACTCAGCGGGATCGCCGCCACCGTGGGAATGCCTGCAGCCGCCTTCGCCGCCGGGATCGTCAGCGGCGTTGCCGTGTACCTGCTCGCCTACCGCCGGGGCCTGGACAGCTACCGGCTCGTCCTCGCGGGGCTCGGCATCACCGGCCTCGCCACAAGCCTGACCACCTGGATCCTTACCCTGGGCGACGTCACCAGCGCCGCGCAGGCGCTGACCTGGATGACCGGCTCACTGAACGGCAAAGACTGGGCGACCGTCCAGCCCATGGCGATTGCCGCCGTCGTTCTCATCCTTGCCGCCGTTGCCAGCGGCCGCTGGCTGCTGCTGACCGGCTTCGGTGAGGACACCGTCGTCGGACTCGGTGTACGGATCGGTGCCGTGCGCCTCACAGTCCTGACCATTGCGGTGCTGCTGGCCTCGATTGCCACTGTCACCGCCGGTCCCGTTGCCTTCGTGGCCCTTGCCAGCCCGCAGATTGCACGGTCGCTGACCGCCGGTGTCACGCCGCCTGTGGGGGTATCGGCCCTGGTGGGCGCGGTGTTCGTCCTGCTCGCGGACACCGTCTCGGCCAACGCGCTGGCCGTGCCGCTGCCGGTGGGCGTTGCCACCGCCGTCCTCGGCGCGCCGTTCCTGATCCACCTGCTCCTGAAGTACCAGCGGAGGCTGAGTTGAACACCCCCACCACGAGCCAGGCAGGCCTGAAGGCCGATAACCTGAGCCTCGGATACGACGGCCCGGCCATCATCCGGGACCTGACCCTGAGCATCCCGCACGCACAGGTGACCTCCATCATCGGACCCAACGGGTGCGGCAAATCCACACTGCTCCGCGGACTCGGCCGGCTCCTTCCGCCGCGTTCCGGGGATGTCCTCCTGGACGGTACCTCCCTTGCCGCGCACTCCACCCGGCACGTTGCCACCCGGATCAGCGTCCTCCCGCAGGCACCGTCCGCGCCCTCGGGCCTGACCGTGGCCGACCTGGTGTCCAGGGGCAGGCACCCGCGGCAAAAGTGGTACCAGCAGTTTTCCCTCGCGGACCAGGGCATCGTCGAGAACGCACTGGAGGCAACGGACATCCGCGAGCTGGCAGATACGCCGCTGGAGGACCTCTCAGGCGGGCAGCGCCAACGGGCCTGGATTTCCATGACGCTTGCACAGGAAACCGGCATACTCCTCCTGGACGAACCCACCACGTACCTGGACCTCGCGCACCAGGTGGACGTCTTGGAACTCGTCCGCCGGCTGAACCGCCAGCACAACAGGACCGTGGTGATGGTGCTCCACGACATCTCGCTGGCGGCCCGATACTCGGACCACATCGTTGCCATGAAGGACGGCCGGATCATTACCCAGGGCGCACCGGCCGACGTGATTACCCCCGAGCTGCTCCGGGAGGTCTTTGACCTGAACGCCCACGTGGTCAATGAGCCCACGGAGGGCCGGCCGCATGTCATCCCGCTCGGCCACGCAGCGCCGGCCTGATTTACAGGTAGTCACCGGACCGTTCGCGGGCAATCTCCAGCAGGGTGGAGTGGAAAGCGACCTCCGCCGGGGCGTAGACCTTGTCCTGGCGCTGGGCCAGCAGAACCCGACGCAGGGGGGCGGCGGAGCCCAGACTGACCACCCGGACGTCAGGGTGCTGCAGGGCCACGGCGGTCTTCGGCACCATGGCCACGCCCATCCCGACACTGACCATCGCCTGGGCTTCCTGGTAATCGTTGGCCAGGAAGCCGATCGTGGGTTCGAACCCTGCCTCATGGGCGGAGCGCTGCAGCACCTCCACCACCGGATGGGCCTCCGCCCGCACGATCCATGACTCCTTGCGGAGCTCTTCCATGCGGATCTCTTCGCGGTCAGCAAGCGGGTGCCCGCGGGACACCAGCAGGACGGTGCTTTCCTGGAAGACTTCCGTGATCCGGATGGAATCGTCGTGAAAGCGGTTCCAGGGGTAGTCCCAAAGCAGGCAAAGCCCGGTCACCCCGGACTGCAGGTCCGCTACTAGCTCATCAAAGCGTGCGCTCCGCAGGGACAGACCAATGGCCGGGTACCTCTTCTTGAAGGCACGGATAACAACCGGCAGGAATGATCCGGCGAGAGTCGGAAACGTCCCGACGGTCAGGGAGCCGCGCTTGAGTCCGGCGATCTGGTCCAGGTCGGCCTGGGCAGCCCGCATTTGCCCGACAATCTTGCGGGCATGGCCGGCGAGCACCTGCCCGGCTTCGGTGGGAACCACACCTCGCGAGCGGCGGTTGAGGAGGGGCTGGCCGACTTCCTGCTCGAGCTTGCGCAGCTGCTGCGAGACGGCGGAGGGCGTGTACAGCATCAGATCGGCAGCCGCGGTGATCGATCCCTGCTCGACAACCTCCACCAGCAGGGCCAGCCTCCGGATATCGAATAATTCCCGGGCTTTATCGTTAAGCATCCGTACACCCTTCTCCTTTAATGGTTCATTCTATGCAGGCAGCAGTGGTAGTGCAGGACCTGGGGACCCTCCGGGGTTTAGCAGGTTCAATCTGAAGTGGCATTCGTCGGCTCTACCTATGTGAATGAAGAAACACTACATAGGACAACAGAAATCCAACATTGTCTTCATTTGTGATCTGGCTCATTCTCGAATCAACCCCCTTGAACACGTCGGGGCGGAACAGAAGCAAGGACGGACCATGAAGATCGAAGCGGAGTGGATGCGCGGAGGCACCAGCAAATGCTGGGTGTTCGAAACGGAGCAGCTGGGTGAGACCGGAACGAGCCCGGATGTGCTGCTTCCCCGGCTGTTCGGCAGTCCCGACCACCGGCAGATCGACGGCGTGGGCGGGGCGACGTCCACCACCAGCAAGGCGATGATCCTTCACCGCCCCGCCGGCGAGGGTGTCGACGTCGAGTTCACTTTCGCCCAGGTGGGCATCGAAGAGGCCGCCGTGGACTGGGGCAGCAACTGCGGCAACTGCTCGGCCGTGGTGGGTCTTTACGCCATCGAAAAAGGCTGGGTGGTGCCCACCGGGGATGTCACCCGGATCATCACCCGGAACACCAACACCGGTCAGATCATCATCCAGCGGGTGTCCACGCCTTCCGGCGCGCTGCCGATCGTTCCGGAGGCGGAGATGCCGGGTGTTCCGTTCCCCGGATACCGGGTGGGCCTCGGCTTCCAAGACCCTGCCGGCAAAACCACCGGCAGGTTGCTTCCCACAGGATCGGCCGCGGACACGGTCACCGCAGACGGAACACCCTGGACTGTCTCCATGGTCGACGCCGGAGCGCCGGTGGCGATCCTGCGTGCTGAAGACCTTGGCCTTGACCCGGAGCGCTACGACAACTGGTTCGCCGGGGTTGAGCTGCAGCTGGAGACGCTGGAACACATCCGGCGCCAGGCCGCAGTACGCATGGGGCTCGCAGCGACTCCCGCCGAGGCGGCCCGTGCCGTCCCGAAGGTGGCGATCGTCGCTGCGCCGGCCCAGACCGACCCGGAAAGCGACGTGAGCGTCATGATGCTCTCGATGGGCAAGCCGCATCCGGCGCTGGCCATCACCGGAAGCATCGCGCTGACCCTGGCCGCCCGCACCCCGGGCACCGTACTGCACGACATCACCGGCGGCACGGTTCAGCCCACCCTGCGGCTGCGCACACCGGCCGGGGTCATCGAAACCTGGAGTGAGGAGCGGGACGGATCGCTGCTCGTCGGCGTCGACCGGACAGCCCGCACCCTCGCCACCACCACCATCCACCTCCCCGAGGCCCTCGGCAGCGCCGTCGACGCCTCCCTCGCCAGCGCCACCAATTGACCAGCGCCACTCAATGAGGAGACAGCATCATGACTAAAACGGCAGAACAAACCGCACCCCTGGATACGGACACCCGCGACGATCTCCCCCAACGCCCCGTCCGTCGACGCCGCATCCTGCTGATGACGGTGGTCGCCACGGCTATTCTGGGTCTGGCCGCCCTCCTGTTTGGGGGTGTCTTGTTCAACCCCGCGGCCGCCTCGGAATCGGAGCCGACCATGACCGCCACCCAGATCATCCCGCTCGTCATCCTCGTGGTGATGTTCGTCGTCGCCACCAAATGGCCACTGAACATCGGAGTGATGGGGCTGGTTGCGTCCTTCGGCGTCGGCTACTTCATGCTGGGAATGACAGACAAGCAAATCCTCGAGGAGTTTCCGGCCAGCATCGTCCTGACGATCATCGGCGTCACCTACTTCTTCAGCATGGCCCAAAGGAACGGGTCCATTGACATCATCGTCCAGGCCTGCGTGCGGCTGGTCAGGGGCAAAACCGCGCTCCTCCCGTGGGTGTTCTTCCTGATGGCTGCCGCCCTGACGGCACTGGGCACCTTCTCCCCCGCCGCCGTCGCACTGCTGGCCCCGGCCGCCCTCGGACTTGCCTACGAGTCACGCATCCACCCGGTGGTCATGGGGGCGTTCGTCATCAACGGAGCCCATGCCGGCGGCTTCTCGCCGCTCTCGGTCGCCGGGGTCCTGGTGCACGACATCGCCGGGAAGAACGGCTTCCCCATCTCCCAGGGCGTCCTTTTCTCGGCCAGCTTCGCCCTCAATTTCATCCTTTCAGCGCTGACCATCGTGCTGTTCGCCCTCCTGGGCAAGCTCCGCGAGAAGCACGCCAACGAGTACGTCGGTCTGGACACCCCTCGCATCGGACGGCCCCACGGCCAGCAGATCCTGACGCTGGCACTGATCGTCGCGATTCTCGTGTGCACCCTGGGCTTCCACATGCCCATCGGATTCGTCGCACTGTCCGCCGGCCTCCTCCTGGCCTTCGTGAACATCAAGGAACACAAGACGTTCATCGGCGGTGTTTCCTGGTCCACTGTCCTGCTGGTGGCGGGCATGATCACCTACGTCTCCCTGCTCCAGCACGTCGGCGTCATCGACACCCTCGCCGAGCAGGCCCTCGCACTGGGTGCACCGCTCCTGATCGCCCTCGTTCTCTGCTATGTCATCGGCGTCGGATCCGCCTTCGCGTCCTCCACCGCATTGCTGACCGCCTTCATCCCCATGGCCGGACCGCTGCTGGCCACCAGCACGCTGAGCGCTTCCGGAACCGTTGCGGCGCTTGCCATCGCGGCCACCGTGGTGGACGTCTCCCCGTTCTCCACCGACGGCGCCCTCGTCGTCGCCAACGCCCGGGACAACGACCGCCAGCGCGTCTACAAGCAGCTGATGATGTACGCCGGCGGAGTGGTCCTGGTGGCCCCGGCCCTGGCCTGGGCACTGCTGGTACCCACCGGCATCATGTGATCCGCCCCAGGCGGAACCCACAAGGGTTGCTGCCTGCCGGTGACCGCCGGCAGGCAGGATGCCGGATCCGCATCCGGCAGGCGGACGGGACCGCAACCCTGCATTCCCATCGCAACAGGTAGCCCGAAAGCCGGGCGCAGGAACGGACCCGTACGCACCAATGGCAGGGCGGCTTTCACAGCCGCCCTGCCTTTTGCGGTTCAAGCCACCAGGTGCCATGGATTCATTATTAAGGGCTATTGCAGCCAGCTGTGGCGGAGTAGGATCCGGGCACAATCATGACGCGCAAAGGGCCGGGCACTGCGATGAAGCGAGCTGTGAAGCACTGCACAACATTGGTAGCGGCCGGCCTCTTGGCGCTCTGCGGCAGCGGTGCTTCCAATCCAGCCGGGCAGTTTCCGGAGTCGGCCGGCAGTCAAAGCGTGGTCTCGCCGAACCGGTACCCCTTCGAGGGCGTGACCACGGGCAAGGCGCTGCTGAACACCCTGGTCCGGCAGGCACCGGAAGGTCCCGAATTCGATGAGTCCGCCTTCGAATACCCGACCGTCGGGCCCGACGGCTGCACCACCCGCGAACGGGTGATTATCGACGGGGCCAGCGAGAAAACGCTCGCTTCTCCCTGCACCGTGCGCTATCCGCAGTGGGTGTCCGTATGGGACGCGAACGTCCTGGTGGACCCGGATGATGTGGACGTTGCGCACATGGTCCCGCTGGAAGAAGCCTGGTACTCCGGGGCCTGGGCGTGGACCGCGAAACAGCGCCGCGACTTCGCCAACGACCTGTCCAACAGCTACTCCCTGAGGGTCCTGACCGCGAGCACGAACGCGGAGCGGGGGTCCTCAGACCCGGCCCGTTGGTGGCCAACAATTGACGGCTACCGCTGCAATTACGCCGCGGAATGGGTGTGGGTGAAAGCCCGGTGGAATCTCACCGTTGATTCCGCCGAGTACGAGGCGCTCATGACCGAGCTCGACGAGGCCGACTCTAACTATTGCCGCGACAAGCCCGTCTATGTCCCGGACCTCGGCCTGAGCCCTGGCCGAGGTCCGGCATCCATCATTGGAGGAATCGGCGCGCCGTCCGGCACGCTGTACAGCCTGGTGGGGGTGCAGGCCTACGACGCAAACCATGCACTGGTCCGGGAAACCCGCGTCCGGGTGGAGGGGAACTACGAACTGACCGGGCTGCCGCCAGGCAACTACACCGTCAAGTTCCTCGGCGGCAGTAGCGGCACATCGGACCAGTGGTACAGCGACCTGCCTGGCGGCCCGCGCACGGTGATCCCGCTGAAGGCCGGGAGCATCGCCAGCGGCATCACGGTGGGGATGATCGCCGCGCCGGGCTCAGAACCGCCGGTTCCAGCGCGGTGACAGAATAGGTTCCGTGGAGGTGGGCAACGATGCTCGAAACTGCGCGCAACACCAGGACAGATAACCGCCGCGACCTGGTCACCGAATTCCTGGGGCTGTGGCTGGTGCTGGCCGTTTTCCTCGACGGCTGGGCGCACATCAACCTGCCGGGCCTGGAGACGTTCTTCACGCCCTGGCACGCCGCCCTCTACTCCGGCATGCTGGCCACGGCGGCGTGGACCGCCGTCGTGATCGGGCGCAACCGGACTCCCGGGCAGCCGCTGCTGCAGGCAATCCCGCCGGGCTACCGCGGGACCGCGGCGGGCGTCATCCTGTTCGCCGCCGCCGGCGCCCTGGACCTGCTGTGGCACGAGATCCTGGGCATCGAGGTCTCGCTGGACGCCCTGGTCAGCCCCACGCACCTGCTCCTCGGCTTGAGCCAGTTCCTCATCCTCGGAACGGCCGTCCGGAACGCCCGTGCGGCCGGCAGGTCAGGGGAACTGAAGCACGCCGGAAACCGCAGCCTGACCCCGGCGGCGATTTTCGCCGTCGTCCTTATGACCGGGCTGGGGGCGTTCTTCCTGGTCTACTGCTCCGCGTTCGTCCGGCCGGGGCCGACGGCGCTGTTCGTGCCGGCGCCGGTGGGCACACCCGGCCGCATCCAGTCGGAACTGCCGGTGGTCATCACCCTGACGAGCTACTTCCTGACCACCGCGCTGATCATCGCGCCGTTCCTCTTCACGCTTTCGGCCGCCCGTCGCCCGGTCCGCGGCATCGTCACCCTGCTGGTGGTGGCGGCGTCGTGGCTGCCGGTGGTGATGGTGGGCCTGCACCCCTACTCGATTGCCGGCGCCGCGGGGGCGACCCTCGCCGCCGTCGTTGCCGATGTGCTGCTGGCCCGGGTGCCCGGCGCCTGGCTGGGCCGTCCGCTGCCCGCCGTCACCGCCGGCATTGCGGCGTTGCTGTGGACGGGCCAACTGGTGGCCTTCGCCGTGACGGATGCGATCCGCTGGCCGGTCTCGCTCTGGCTCGGCGCGGTGGTGCTGAGCGCCGCGGTGGCGGCGGGCCTCGCGTTGCTCAGTTCGTGGGGGCCGGTTCAGGCCCCCGGGACCGGCGCGTCCGGCGCCTGACGGCGCCGGTGGCGTCGTCAAGTGAGGCCCCGTCGTCAACTGAGGGCTTACATCATCATTCCCGGCGCCGCCGCCCCAGGCACCAGCACGATGCCCACTGCAATGAGCACCAGCGCCGCCGAGACGGACCGGTTGGCCAGCCGCTTCCACGGCAGCATCCTCTCCGCGGCGATGAACGCGCCTACCAGCGCCATCCATCCGATGCTCATCATGCCCAGCGCAAACAGCGCCACCATCAGCGCCCAGCAGCAGCCGACGCACCAGGCGCCGTGCTCCATTCCCATGCGCAGCGCCCCGCCGAGCCCCGGCCGCATCCGGTGCAGGATGAAGTCCAGCGGCGTGCGGCACTTGGTCAGGCAGGCGTTCTTCGCCGGGGTCAGCTGGTACACCGCCGCCGCCAGGATCACCCCGGCTGCGGCGTACCGTCCGCCGGCATCAGCGGCGAACGCCGCCGGCGCCAGCTGCAGAACGGCCTGGTAGAGCCCGTACGCCACAAGCCCGAACGCCGTCCAGGACAGCAGGTAGCCGGCCACGAACAGCGAGGTGGAACCCCGCGGGGCATATCGCCCGGTTTCCCGACGGCGGCGGCTGATTTTCGCGTACGCCGTCACCATGGGCGCCACCGACGGAAACATCATCGCGGCCAGCATCACCACCCAGGTGGTGAGGAAGAAGTCCAGCGGCCCGGGGTGGGTCCAGCCGCCCATGTCCATCCCGCTCATCCGCTCGGCGGTGAACCACCAGCCCGCCGCCGCGAGGATGAGCAGGACTGCGATCAGCCCGGCCTCCCGCGCGTCGATGGCGCGCAGGGTGTGCTGCCGGGGCTCAGGCGCGGCCTTTGGGTGCACCTTCAGCCATCTCGCTTGAGAAGGTGTAGTCCGCCGACTCAGCGTAGACCGACTGGTAATCGAGGCCGAAGAAGTCCGAGCCGCCCTTGCCCTTGCCGATCACGAACTCGGGGGCGAATCCGTACATCGCATTCTTGACGGTGGTGACTCCCCCGTCCGGGCCGGCGAGCGGTTCGATCGCCAGGTTGATGCGCCCGTCCACCGAAGCCGACGGTGTGTCGCTGTCGGTGAAGGTGACGTTCCCGCGCTCGACGCCGAGCCATTCGCCGTAGAGCGCGGCGAAGTCGGCAAACGGTCCGCCCTCGTCGCCATGGAGGATCCGCTCCAGGGCCTGCGCCTGACCGTCGGAGGCGCCGCTGTCGACGACGATGCCCACCTTCCAGTTGCCGGCGGTGAGGTTTGACGGGAAGAAGTTGCAGAAGGCGAAATCAACACCGGAAAGGTCGGTGTCATCGAGCCGGCCGCTGGCGATGTGGAAGACCGCCGCACCCCGGCATTCCCCGTTCTTACCGGTGGGTGGGCCGTCCATTGCGCAGGCGCAAATCAACTGGCAGTCGCAGTTGGCGACATATTTGCCCGAAATTTCCCATGACATTGAGGACTCTCCTTGCTGGCGCCGTTGCCAGGCAGAAGCGGCGATGGCGCCGAAACTACTGGAAAAACAGGGCGAAAGGGTCCTGCTAAGCAGGAGATTACTCAGCGCGGATTGCGTGTCAATAAGCTGTTGCTTCGGCCAAAACCGCCGGCCACCGGACCGTCCCAACGCCTGCTCAGAACGGTGGTCAGAACGCCAGGGCGACCAGCGCGATCAGGGCCGGCACGGTTGCGGCAAGGGTTCCCGGCACGCTGTCGCCCTTCTTCGGATAGTGCCCCAGCCAGTCCGCCAGCCCCATGGTGGCGCCGCTGAGCACCATGTTCGCGCAGCAGTAAATAACCAGCGTGTGCCCCACCGCCGTGTGCCCCATGTTCGCTGCCACCACCCCTGCGACCGCGCCGAGGCCGATGAGGAGGTTCCGGAACCCGGTGGGGATGGCCCACATCATCACCGCCGGGACGTTCTGCGCCGGCGTGCTCAGGAATTTCTGCACCGCGGGATGGCGCATGAGGAAGCTCTCCAGCGGGAACACCAGAATGTAGATGAGCGCCGAGAGCAGCGCGAAGACCTGCGCCGCGGCGTTCATGGCCTGTTCCTGGTGATGTACGGACTGAAGCGGAGCATGTTCGCCTCCCGGCTGGTGCTGGACGCCAGGCTTGGCGCCTCTGAACAAAAAGTACGACGGCGGTGCGAGGGCTTCCCATCCCCGGCGCCGGGGTTTGGGCTGCTGGCCGATATCCCCCGGGAAGGGGATTGCGCCGGTGCGGGCCGAACGGATACTGGACGTATGTGGGAGGAACGCGCGGAGCGCGTCCGGCGTGAGATTGCGGCGCTGGCCGCCAGCGGTTTGGGCGTGAGCGAACTGCATGCCGCGGCACAGGCTGCGGTGCAGCAGTCAGTGCCTTTCGAGCAGGCCTGCTGGGCCGGCGTCGACCCCGGCACAATGGCGATGACGTCTGTGACCAACTGGCACGAGTGGCCGGTGCCGGAGGAGTACGCGCTCCGGTTCGCCGAGTCCGAGTACACGGGCTCGGAACCGAACACGTTCGCCCAGCTGGTTCTCCGCCCGCGTCCGGTGGCCCGGATCTCCGACGCCGCGCACCGGGACGTGGTCCGGAGCGTACGCCTCAACGACCTGCTGCGGCCGCAGGGCCTGGAGCATGAACTGCGCGCGGCCTTCCGGGTGGACGAGGCCTGCTGGGGTGTGGGCAGCCTGTTCCGCGGGCAGGGCCAGGACTTCACCGACCGCGAGGTGGAGTTCCTCGGTGCGCTCACCGCAACCCTGGCCGCGGCCAGCCGGATTGCGGTGCGGGCCGGACACCGGGCACAGCGGAGTGCTGAGGGTCCGGTGATCGTGCTGGTGGGGCCGCATGGCGAGCTGCGCGCGGGCACCTCGGCGGCGGCTTCCTGGCTGGCGGAGCTTGAGGACGCGGCGCCGGGCCGGTTCAGCATGGTCCTGTACGGCGTGGTGGCGGGAGCCAGGGCGGCGCCCTCCGGCACGGCGCGCGGGAGGATGCGCGACGCCGGCAACAACTGGGTGGTGCTGCAGGCCAGCCGCCTCATCACCGGGGACGACCCCGGGCAGATGGTTGTCACGGTGGAACCGCTCACCACGCATGACCTGGTGAGCCTGCTGCTCGCCGCGTACGGCGCCACCGCCCGCGAGCGCGATGTGTGTTTGGAGGTCATCGCCGGGGCGACGACGGCGGAGATGGCCAGCCGCCTGTTCATCTCGCCCTACACGGTGCATGACCACCTGAAGTCGCTGTTCGAGAAGGTGGGCGTGGGCAGCCGCGGGGAGCTGGTGGCGAAGCTGCTTGCCTGAGTCCTCTTTGGGTCCGGTGCCCGGGGCGGCGTGCCGGAATTCGAAGATGAGGCCATGGACTTCTGGGACGTCTTGTGGACCCGTGACGGGGCCGGGCTGATCCTGCTGATGCTCGTCGACGTCTTCTACACGCTGCTTTGCCCGCACGGTTCCGGCCCGGTGTGCAGGACCATCATGCGCGGCTGCTGGCATCTGTCCAAGCTGTCCCGCGGCGGCGCCTCGTCGATCGCGGCTCCCGTGGCCATGGCATCCGTCATCGGCGCCTGGGCCACCATGGCTGTCCTGGGATGGGCGCTGCTCTACCTCCCGCATCTGCCGGAGCATTTCATCTACGGTGACGGCGTTCCCCGGCAGGCCGATTTCCTCGAAGCCGTATACGTCTCCATGGTGACTCTATCCACCGTCGGGTTCGGGGAGGTCGTGGCAGGCCATCCCCTGCTCAGGCTCGTCTCCGCGGCCCAGGCAGTCACCGGGTTCGGCCTGCTGACGGCCACCGTCTCCTGGATCCTCCAGATGTATCCCGCCCTGAACCGCCGCCGCGCCCTGGCCGCCACGGTCACCTACGCCCAGGAACTTGCTTCGGAAGCCAAGGCCAGCGACCACCCCGATCTGCAGTTTGCCGGGCGGATGCTGGAGGCCGTGCTCGAGGATCTCGCCAGGGATCTGCAGGGCAGGTTCGGGCATGCCGGGACCACATCGTCCGAGGTGTTCGAACACTATTCCACGCACCACAGGCACCGCCGGGACGGGGAGTCGAATACCCGCCAGCTAAGTCCATTGACACCCTTCATATGTACTGACAAACTAACAAAGCTGCGACGCCTCGCGCACCTGGTCACGCACTCCTGAAGGGTAAACATGAAGATCTCCATGAATTCGACGGCGGCGTTCCACGGGACCACCATCCGGGACATTGCGGTGGCCAAGGCGGCCGGTTATGACGCCGTCGAACTCCAGACGCCCAAGCTGTTCCGGTTCCTCGACGCCGGCTACACGGGACATGATCTGGTGCCGCTGCTGGACGGATTCCCGGTCTCGGGTGTCGGCGCCATCCAGGAGGCCCCGGACGAGCAGTTCAAGCGCGACGCCATCCGGCTGTCCGAGGTCGCAAGCATCGTCGGAGCCCCGTTCGTGCAGATGTGCACCGGCCCGGTGGACGTGCGGGTGGTGAAGGAGTTCCGCGCCGGCTCACTCGGCGACGATGACCTGCGCTTCCGCGGTGCCCTGGGCATGGCCGACAAGGAAGCGCTCGCCGAGACCGCACAGCGGGTCGCCCTGGCCGCGGACATCGCCGCCGACCACGGCGTCAGCCTCTACCTGGAGCCGCTGGCCTGGTCGCCTATAAACCGCCTCAGCCAGGCACTGCAGATTTTCGAAGCCATCGACCGCCCCAACGCGAAGCTGTGCGTCGACTTCTGGCACTTCTGGGCCTCCGGCGACACCCCCGAGGACATCGCTGCCTTGCCGGCGGACCTGATCGCGGCCGTCCACGTGTGCGACGGCCTGCACGTGCCCCCGGGTGAGATCCCTGACCAGTCAATCTCCCGGAACGTCTGGACGGGTGCAGGCAACATCCCGCTGCAGGAGTGGATCGACGCGTGCAAGGCCACCGGCTACGACGGCTGGTACTGCCCGGAAATCTTCTGCGACAAGGTGGCCGAACTCGAGGACACCTTGGTTGCCTCCACGCTGCGCAACACGGTCCGGATGCTTTTGGCCTGACCATTCTGCAAGGGTTCTGCATTGCCGTGTGAGTAGACGGATACAAAAGCGAAACGTTGGATCGACGCCACGAAACATGCCGTGGCTACGCTAATTCCTACCTAAGAGCGGTTCATCCGCAGGTCACTTGAAAGGAACTAGCCATGCTTTGGAATACCTTGAACCTGTTTTTTACCGCGCGCATTGACGGCAACTCCTCTTATGCGGAAGCCGGACCGAGTAGTGATTTTCCGCAGGGCAAGCTCACTTCCGCGCCTTGGGAAGGTTGGTGGGACAGCGCCACGCAGGCCTGACGGGCCGGCGGAGTAAGCTCGCCAACACGGTCCGGCAGGCGGAAGGGCAACCATGGCAGAGCTCGGCAGCAGCGCAGCACTCGAGGACGAGGGGCTGCCGCTGACGGCACTTGCGGTGGCTGCGGGCCGTGCCGTCGAAACGTCGCGGCCCGACCCGCTCGTGAGCGATCCCTTCGCTTCAGCCCTGGTGGTGGCCGCCCGCTCCCACCTGGACCTGCCCACGCTCTGGCCCGCCGACCCGGCGGCCGCTCCTCCGCTGCAGCAGCCGCTCCTGCTGGCATCCGTCTACATCGGGATGCGGACCAGGTTCATCGACGATTTCCTGCAGTCTGGATCACCTCCGGCGCAGACCGTGGTTCTCGGCGCGGGCCTCGACACCCGGGCCTTCCGGCTTGAGTGGCCGGCGGGGTCCAGGATCATTGAGGTCGACAACGCCAACGTCCTGGAATTCAAGTCACACGTGCTGGCCCGCCTTTCCGCGCAGCCTGCATGCGATCTGATCTCCCTGCCCGCCGATCTCTCCCTGCCGTGGCGGGAGCCGCTTCTGGCCGCCGGCTTTGATCAGCAGGAGCCCGCCACCTGGGTTCTTGAGGGCCTCCTGCCGTACCTCGACGCCGCCGCCCAACATGCGGTGCTGGGGGAGGTTGCAGCCTTGTCGGCGCCGCGGTCCCGGGCTGTGATCGAGCGGGCCGTGCCCCTGCCGAAGACTGACGACATCGAGGCCAAGCTGCGCGAGTTCAGTGAGCAGACGGGCCTGCCGATGAGTCAGTTGCTGGCGCGGGCTGATCCGCCGGACCCCGTTGAGTTGCTTGAAGCAGCCGGCTGGCGCTGCACCGGGCACAGCGTGGCGGACCTGTGTTCGAGATACGGCAGGGTGCTGTCGCTGGATCCCGCCGTTGGCTCCGCAGATGGTGTTCGCGAGACAGGGCAGTCCGGCTCGGCTCCGGATCCCCAGGGCCAGGACCAGTCCCGGGGCGGCTTCGTGACCGCCTGGCTGCCGTAGCCCGCGCTGCTTTGCCGGGTCATGCCTCAGGGCGGTGCGATGCGGGTTTGGCGAGTTCAGCTGTGATCCCGTCCGTCCAGTCATCGATGGCCGCCCAGTCGCGCAGATCCCCGAACCGGCCGCCGGCGAGGCGGAACAGTGCCCGGAGCGGGGCCGACAACTGGCTTGCCTCGTAGACACCCGAAAACAGACCGTGGCCGCGAAGCGGAACTGCCTGGAACTGCGTTTGTTCCAGGCGCTGCTGCTGCAGGACCGCGCCACGACCCCGGAACAGTTTCGGCAGACCCTCGGACATCCCCACACTGAAGGCCCAAACAGGCCGTTTGGCCAACTCGGGTCCATGCTGTGCGAGGAATTCCAGGGCTGGGGGCAGCCACGCCTGGTTATGGATGGCGCTGCCGACCACGACTGCTCCGTAGCCGGAGACGGAATCGACCTCGTCCACGGACCGGCACTCGACGCCGACCCGTGCAGCCTCCATGCGTGAGGCAATGTGTTGGGCTATCTCGCGGGTGGAACCCAGCGCACTTGCATAGGCAACAAGAACAGTCATGGCGGGCCTCCTGCTTCTCCTACCCCCATTGTGATTGGAAGATGCGCCGGCAGGAACCGGACATTGGCCCCTCGATGCAGTTAACCTCGCCGCCACCTTCCCGCAGGCGGCAGGCCACCTGGCCTCCCTAGGGTGAACGGGTCGGCGGCTCAGCGCCGACCACCGATTTCCGGGAGGAACCAAAACCATGCGCAAAGTCCTGACCGCAGCGGCCGCCCCGGCCATCTAGGCCAATGGCCCTCCGTCATATCCCGCCTCGAACGAGGCCTGATCCGCAATGATGACCTCGCGACGACATACCGGCAATGGCTGACCCAGCAATCCACGCAAGATGAGAGCTAACGCCAAGGCGCCTCCCAGAGGAGAGCGCTCCACGCTTGTCGACACAGATTTCTGCAAAAAGGAGCTGCGGCTGACATGCTTTCCGCATAACGTTTGACGTTGAAAAAGTGCAGGAGGCGATGTCGCCCCGCTGGGGTGCGGTTACGTCCGGCTGAGTGGTGGAGTTCGCCACCCAGCCCCGCATGGATCAATCAACCACGGCAAACCACCGAAGAGAAGCAGCCCAACTCCCGCTGGTAGCGTCCAGCCTGAAAAATCCCGCCCTCAAACCCCGGGAGCTTGTACCGGGATCCTAGAGTTTGAAGCCAAAGGTACGCATCTGTTCTCGGCCTTCTTCGGTGATTCGATCCGGTCCCCAGGGCGGCATCCAGACCCAGTTTAAACGCCATTCCTGGACAACGCCGTTCAGCGCTCTGCCAACCTGCTCCTCGATGACCTCGGCCAAAGGGCAGGCCGCCGAGGTCAACGTCATTGTGATCACCACTATGCTGCCCTGCCCATACTCAAGACTGTAAAGGAACCCGAGATCGACGACATTGGCTCCCAGTTCCGGGTCAAAAACCTCCTTGAGGGCTTCCTCCACATCCTCAAGGGGCGTCGGGACGGAGTTTGCTGCAGTTCTCGGGCTGATCTCTGTCTCAGACACTGTTCCTTCTTATGCCGTGGCACGCTGCTACCGCGTAGCGGCCGCAGCCCGGCGGGTACCCAAGGCGCCGGCCGTCCACTTCTACAGTTTCTGCAGTCTGAACCTGAAATTGAGCAACTCCCAGCAGGGTGTCGCCCCGCGAGATTCGGCTGCACGTCGGGGACAGGATCCGCGTCGAGTGTCTACAAACAGGCTCTTCCATTACGTCATGCGCTTGTCATGTAGCTCAAACACTCCTGCTACAGTCTACTGCGAAGCAAGGTAAGCCTAACCTAAGCGACCACCATCCTGTGATCATAGTTTAAAAGAGGCTCCTTGAAAACACGCGTCCTCGGCACTGCTGTCCGGGGTCAGACGAGGGTGTCGCGTACCCGTAGCGGCCGGTAGCCGGTGGGGCCGAGTTGGGCCAGGTCGCCTTCGATGTCGCCTTCGATGTCGACGTCGATGTCGACGTCGACGGCGCCGAAGAAGTTGATGTTCTCGCTGTGTGCCGGAGAGATGTGGGCAAGCACCTCTTCATCGATGCGCCGCCCGGTCCGGCGCATCGATTCCACTGCCAGGCCGTAGTATCCCGTTGTAAAGGTCACCACGGCGTTCGTGACATGCGTGAGGCACCATGCCTGTTCGGTTTATTGTTCGAGGTGACGGGCCCGGATAGTGCCTTCATGGGCGTAGAGCAGATCCCGTTTCAGGGCGTGCAGTGACTCTCCTTTATTCAGTTGCCGCGAGATCTTGCGCCGGTAGGCCGGGTCGGCCAACCAACCTCGTGCGCGAGGACCACGACATCGTGCTCGTCGCCGAACTCATGGGCCACGCCCGGCCGGAGACCACCCGCCGCCACACAAAACCATCCGAAACCGACCGCCAAACTCCATCAACACCCTCCCCACCGACCGATAAGTGCGGCGGGCACGGCAGGTTTCAGGCGTATCTGGATCCCATCCCTACTACATTCGCGTTTATGGGGCCCGGCCGCGTCGTCGGTAATGGTGTCGCCGGGCGGTCTGTTGATGTCTTCGTCGCCAGCGTGAGCGGCACAGGGCGTGCGGAGATGGCCCACAAGAGACCGATGGCTGCCCCACCGGGCGCGTGCCGCATCCCCGAATGGACAAATAGGTAAGGCTTCCCTAACCTTGGAACCCGGAGGAAGGAGGGCACCGTGATCGTCTGTCACTGCAAGGTCGTCAGCGACCGTGACATCCAGGCTGCCCTCGCTGACTGTGCCGGCTCGCTCGGGGCCGTCTGCCGCAGCACCGGGGCCGCCCAGGATTGCGGTTCCTGCATCTTTACGGTGAAGGCACTGCTGTGCCAGTATCGGGAGCAAGAACAAGCATTCCTGGAGGTCGACGGTGCAGCCAGCTAGCCCACGGATCACAGAGCTCCTCAACGACGCGCTCACCTTGGAGCTCACCGTCACGAACACCTACTTCCTCCACGCCCGGATGCTCGACAACTGGGCCCTCAGCACACTCGGCAAGGTTTTCTATGACCTGTCCATCGACGAGATGCGCGACGCCGACGACCTGATCAAACGGATCCTGCTGTTCGACGGCCATCCCAACCTACAGAAGCTGGGAGCCATCACCGTCGGAGAGACGGCGCAAGAGATGCTCTCCCTCGGGCTCGCCAGCGAGAAGGCGGCCGTTAAGCAGTTCAACGCCTCGGCGAAGGAGTGCCACGAGCTCGGTGACCATGGCACCGCCGCGGTTTTCGAGGAGATGGTCCGCGACGAGGAGAAGCACGTGGACTGGTTCGAGGGGCAGCTCGACGCGATCGAACGCGTCGGCGTCGAGGCGTACCTCGCCCAGCACATCGCGGCCGGCACCGGCCCGGAGGGCTGACCCGGCCGGCTGCCGGTCAGTCGATGCGGGAAGCGGCGCGACGTTAAGACCAAGATCGAGAAGACGGTTCCGAGACGACGGTCTGGACCGGGATACGAGCGTTCTTCATGCGTTGAGGCTTTTTGTCGGAGACGATTTGACTCCCATAGGAGCATCCGGACAGCGGTCGTCGAACGCTACCGGAACGACGACGCCCAGGGCGAAAGATACTGCCATCAAGACCAACGAGAGCAACGGCTCGTTCGGCCTGCCGTCGCACCGCGGCGGCCGCGGCGAGCGGACGGAGGAGTCGCTGGAGGCCCACGTTCCGCTCCGTCACCCGCAGATGATCGCCGAAGCCCACGAGTTCGGCCTGCCGGCGATCCCGTGGACCGTGAACACCACCGCGGACATGGCCAAGCTGATGGACCTCGGCGTGGACGGCATCATCATCACCGACTACCCCACCCGCCTGCGCACCCTCATGGCGGAACGCGGGCACAAGCTGCCGAAGGCTTACTCGCTGTAGCTTCCAGCCAGAACGTACGACGGCGGGCTGTTCCCTTATGGGGGCGGCCCGCACTTTGCGGGCGGGCCGGGAAGCAGTCCCGGAACGGGTCAGTGTTGGTCAGCTGAGTGCTGGCCGGCGCCGACAGGTCCGCCGGTCGAGACCCAGGAGCCGAGGGGCTGAACGTCGACGTCCTGGTCCTCGTCTTCCGCACCGACGATAACGAGGCCCCTGGCTTGGTAGTTGGCGAGGGCAGCTGGTCCGTCGAGGGTGCAGGTGTGGACCCAAACCCTGGTGACCGGCGGAAGTTCGAACCGTTCCGAAAGTGACCAGGCCGCCTGGATCCCGTGTTCCAGGAGGCGTCCGCCGAGGCCGCGGCCGATGGCTTGTTCCGTCAGGCCGAAGTAGCGGATCTCGATGTCCGTGCCCTGGTGGGCGGGCTTTGGGTGCAGGTGCACGTAGCCGAGGGGAACGCCTTCGCCGTAGAGGATCCAGAATTCAGCACCGGGGACACCTAGCTCGTCGGCCCATTGCTGCCTGGACCACTCGAGCCGGTCAGTCCAGTGCCATGGACCCCCGACCAGCCCGTAGAGGAACCGCGCGTACTCCGGGGACACGGCGACTGCCCGGTCCAACCGGACTTCCTCGGGAAAGGCCCGCGCCTCCTGTGTCGGCGGGGCAAGCATTTCGAGCGTGGTCGTGGTGACTCTCATCGGGTCTTCTGTCTCCTGAAGGTTCGGGGTTGCTTGGTGCAGCCGGCAATATGCGCTGTTTCCACTTATTGTCTTCTACCCGGGCTGGCCCTACCGTGAAGTCACGGACAGCCCAAGGGCAGGTGCGGCCATGCGAATTCTTCAGAGGTCATCGCGCCGCTGGCTGGTGTGCCTGCTGGCTTCAGGGCTGCTCACCGGCTCCGGCCTGCTGGCGCCGGTGCCTCCCGTGCCGCCGGAGCCTCCGCCGGTGGCAAGCGACGAGTCCTTCGCTTTGGTGGACGCCTTTCTGCAGGACCAGATGGATTCCATCGGGATTCCCGGTGCCGCGGTGGTCGTGGTCAGGGACGGCCGGCAGGTGCACGCCGCGGCTCTGGGCCGCGCCGATGACTCGGGGCGCGCGATGACTATCCAGACGCCCGTGCTGCTCGCCTCTACCAGCAAAACCCTGACCACCATTGCCGTCATGCAGCAGGTGGAGGCCGGCAGGCTGCGGCTGGACGAGCCGGTGCGGACCTACCTGCCCTGGTTCACCTTGAAGGACAGCCGTTCAGCCGCGATCACCGTCCGCCACCTGCTGCACCAGACGAGCGGCATGGCGTCCACGGACACGGCATTCGAAGCCTCCAGCGCCCAGGGGCCGGCGGCCCTCGAGGACAGCGTGCGCGCCCTGTCGGATTCCGCTCTGGCCGGAACCCCCGGTGAATCGTTCCGCTATGCGAGCGCGAACTACAACATCCTTGGCCTCCTGGTACAGACGGTAACCAACCGGCCGTTCGGGGACTACATGGAAGAGCATGTCTTCGGGCCGCTGGCCATGGCGCACAGCCACACCGCGCGGTCAGCTGCCGAGGCGGACAACATGGCGGCCGGACATTCGCTGTGGTTTGGTTCTTTCTGGCGCCAGACCGATGTTCCTGCGCCCGCCGCCGGCGTGCCCTCCAGCACCATGTACGCCTCGGCGGAGGACCTCGGGCGGGAGCTGATCGCACTCCTGAACAAGGGCCGGATCGGCAACGGCCGCATCCTCCGGCCGGAGAGTGTGGACGCCCTGCTGGAGCGGCGTACCCGGGTTGATGATTTCACGGGGTACGCCATGGGCTGGTACACCCTCTCGCTGTCGGGATCCGTCGGCCAGAGTAGCCGGGCGCTGCCGATAGTGGAGCACCAGGGCGAATGGGGCAACTCGCACACCTACGTGGCCATGGTCCCGTCCTCGGGCATCGGCCTCGCCCTGGTCATCAACGGCAATGACACGTCTGCGCCGTCGCGGCTGAGGTCAATCGATACCAACGTCCTCCGGATACTCCACGGAATTCCCCCGGAGCCCGCGGTGCTGGAGGAGGACTGGCTGCAGCGCTACAGCTGGGCGGTGGCGCTGGCGCTGCTGCTGGCGGAACTGCTGAGCCTGTACCTGGCGCTCGCCGTCCTGCGCCGCCGGTCAGCAGCGGCCCGTACCCGCTGGCTGCCCCTGGCGGGGGCAGCCGCCGCGCTCGTTCTCGACGCATTCGTGCTGTGGCTGTGCTTCATCTATGCCCCCGCCCGGTTCGATACCAAGCTGCCCGTCATTGTCTACCAGTTTCCCGACGTCGGAATCACCTTGGTCCCGGCACTCGCCCTGGCCCTCACCTGGCCACTCGCGCGGACCGTTTGGCTGCTGTCCGAGGTGCGTGCCCGCTCAGTGTCTCGATCGGCTGCTCCATAACGGCCGTTTTGCGGCGCCAAAACGGCCGTTATGGAGCAGCCGATGAACATATACTGCTGGGTGAGCTTGGGGGTCTCTTGAAAATCATGCTGTACGCCATCTGGGCGCTGTTCGTTGCCGGCGCCGCTTACTCCATCATCCACACGGTCAGAAAGACCAAGCGCCACGAACTGCGGACCGCTGACTGGCCCCGTGTGCAGGCCACCGTCACCGGCAGCCGAAACGGCTGGAGCGGCGGCACCGGCAACATGACGCGGAACCGCCGTTTCTGGCCCAGCTACCAGTTCATCGGCCCGCACGGAACGCCCTTCACCGGTGAATCCGATGTGTCGTTTGCCGAGCAGCCGGCGCCGGGATCGCCGATAGAGGTGGCATACAACCCGGCCAACCCCAACGAGTCATTCCATGTCTCCTCCCAGACGAGAACCGCGCTGGGGTGCCTGATACCGTTCTTCGCTGTCTTTGCCGTCGCCCTGTTCTGGTTCATCGGCGTCTTTCCGCTGGGCTGACCCTCTTCCCGCCACCCGCCACAGAGAACCCGGAGCAACTTTGTGAAAAAGATTCCTCGCCGCCGTATCTGGAGAGCTAAAAGGTCTCTTTGCCGCCCTGAGCCTCCTCACCATTGACCACTCGGCGGCAGATGACACAGCAACAGGGGGATTTTGTGAGTAGCACGGCACGTCTAAACTCCAGGCAATACCGGGCTGGCGGTCGCCGACAGAACATTCCGGTCGTTGCCGCTCTGCTGGCGGCCGGCCTTCTCCTGAGCGGCTGCACCGTGACGAGCGGGCCGAGGACGCCCACAACGACGGCGACCCTTGCCCCGGGTGCCTTCTCAACTCTCGATGAGGCCGGCGTGGAACAGATCAAGGCGAGCAAGACTGCGCGGCTGGACATGCGCTCCGGGACCTTGGAGAAGTCCGCCGTCAAGGTGGGCGCAGGCGAAGTTTTTGGGCCCGAGGTCAACACCAAGGGCGCAGGCAAGATCGATCTCACGATTGTGGGACCGACCGGGGAGATCACCGCGCAGACGGACAGGCTCCGCTTTCTTTCCGGGAAAACCCGGACGGACTTCAGTTCCGTCACGTACTTCCTGACCGCCGGATCCGCGGAGGAGCTCTCCGAGCTCATCCGTGACGGGGTCAAGCGCTACGGCATTGATAATGAATCCGCCGAAAACTGGATCACCTCCACCGAGCGGGATCCTGGCGGCAAGAGCGACTTCTCCATTCAGCCGGGCTACGCCACGGGCCTGTTGGTGAACTACGACCTTCGCTACGACGGTTCCAAGGACGTGCAGGTCATCATCGTCCACGTCATGCCGGTCCCCTGAACCGGGGCCTTCTGAACCCCGACTCCTCTTATCGGCTTTCGTAGGCTCCGGTTCCGGCGTCGGTCTTGCCCACCGTGAAGAGGAATGCGGAGTCCTCCTCGGCTTCGACGCTGTACAGTCCGTCCGGGACGATCAGCAGGTCCCCGGGCTTTCCCTGCCACGATGCGTCGTCGGACAGGAGCCGGATGCATCCGTGGAGGACGAAGAGGGTTGCTTCCCCGGGGTTCAGGTGCTCGCTGTGCTGGACGCCGGCCTTCATGGCAATCACTGTTTGGCGAAGTACCTTCTCATGACCGCCGAAGACGGTGTCTGCCGCCCGCCCGTTGGGAGAGGCGACGGCGGCCTCGAGCTGCTGCCTTGCCAAGGCGTCGATCGATATCTTCTGCATGGGATTACGGTACCCAGATGCCGTTCTAGTAAACGGTCTTGCCAGAACGGTATCCGGGGGCTTCCGCCGGAGCCACTGGAACCTCGGCGCCGGTTTACCAAAAACGGCCGCCTGATTGCGTTTCCAGCGGCCATTTTTGGCGATTCGTCGCGCGGCGGAGCCTGGCTTTCCGGCAGGCTCATCCAGCGGGACCCGGTTTCGACAAGTTCAGCCGGCGGCGAAAGGCCCTTCCTGGACCAGGTTTGCCGGGCGGTTGCCTGCGGCGAGGGCTTCGAGCTGGCTGGCCAGGAGCTTGACGATCCGCGGTTCGAACGCAGAGGCGTTGCCGCCGACGTGGGGTGTGATCAGCGCGTTCTCGGACCTCCACAGCGGGTGGTCACTGGGCAGCGGCTCCGGGTCCACGACGTCGAGGGCGCAGTGTAGCCGTCCGGAGAGCACCTCCGCGGTCAGGGCTTCGGTGTCCACCACGGGCCCGCGCCCCACGTTCACCACCAAAGCGCCATCCGGCAATGCGGCCAGGACTTCGGCGTTGACCAGCCTGTGCGTCGCATCGCTCAGCGGCGTCACGGCTACGAGGACATCATGCGTCGCGGCCAGGGAAACAAGATCCGCGGCGGCGTGCACCTGGCCGTACCCGTCCGAGCGGGCACTGCTGCCCACCCTCGTCAGCTCCACCTCGAACGGCGCCAGGCGCTTGGCGATTTCGTGCCCGATCCCGCCGACGCCGAGGAGCAGCACCCGGCGGTCCGCCAGGGATGGGCGGCGCTGCGGATTCCAGTTGCCCGCCTGCTGGTCCCGGACCGCGGCATCGATTCCGCGGAGTTTGGCCAGGATGAGCCCGACAGCGAGTTCCGCCGTCGCCGCAGCATGGACCCCGGCAGCGGTGGCGACGGCGGCCGCCGGACCTGCAGCCTCCGGCACACCGTCGTAACCGGTGGATTGCGTCTGGACCAGCTGAAGGTTGCTCGCCTTGGAGAGTGAACCCAGCACAGCACCCGCATTGAGGTAGGGCAGGACCACGGCGTCAATCTCCGCCAGGGCGACGTCCTCCGGGTCTGATTTGAGGTCCCACACAGCTCCCTTGATGCCCTCCGGAAGCGGCGACAGGCGGGCGAGGAGGTCCTGGTCAGGAAAGCTGACGGTGCTGATGGGAGGCATTCGGAGTCCTTTGTCGGAAGTGGCAGACCGCGGGAAAGGCTCTGTTGACCACCCGGTTCGAATCTGCGAAACTTTTCTCATATGCGATCATCATCGCATCAAGACGCAGGCGTGGCAAGGGTGCCGCCGGAAGGATCCATCAATGACGAAGACGACTTTTCCACCCATTGTGGTGATGGGCGTATCGGGCTGCGGCAAGTCAACCGTGGGCAGCCTGCTCGCCCGGCGGCTCGGCCTGACATTCATCGACGGGGACGACCTCCACCCCGCCGCCAACAAGCAGAAGATGGGCTCGGGCATTCCCCTGGACGACGCCGACCGCCACCCCTGGCTTGCCGAAATCGGCAGGACCCTTAGGGACGGCGCCGGTGACGGCAGCGGCATCATCGTGGCCTGCTCCGCCCTCAAGCGCCGCTACCGCGACCAACTCCGGGCCGCAGCGGGCGAGGTGCTGTTCCTGCACCTGACGGGCAGCGCCGAAACGCTGACCAGCCGCGTGGCCGGCCGGCAGCACGAGTTCATGCCGGCAGCCATGCTGACTTCCCAGCTCGCCGCGCTTGAGCCCCTCGAGTCCGACGAACCGCACATCCTTTTGGACATCCGAGAGTCCCCCGCCACCCTCGTGGAGCAGGTGCGCCTGGCGCTAACGAACGACGGCGGCACCACCGCCAGTCGGTCAGTCGCCTAATCAAAACCCCTCGCAGGCCCCGCCCGCAACCTTTTACATCCCGGAAACAGAAAAGGGTTGACGGATGGAAAAAGAAACGCGAAACTTTTCTCATATGTGATTGGCATCTCAAGTACCGCCAGTGCATTCCACCCTCCAGAACCAAAGGCTGAACCCCCATGGCAACAACGCTCGAACTCACCGTCCGCACCGCGCAGTGGACCCGCCCGTCCCGTGAGCTGGTCAAGGCCTTCGAGAAGTTCCCGGTGGCCAACATCGGCGACGCGATGGAACGCCTCGGCCTCGTGGACGGCAACATCAACCCCGTCTGGTCCGGCGCACGCTGCGTCGGCTCGGCACTCACGGTCCTGGGTGCGGCGGGCGACAACGCGGCCGTCATCGAGGCGCTGAACTACATCGAGCCCGGCGACGTGGTGGTGATCAACGGATTCGGCCACGAGCACCGCGCACTGGTGGGCGAGCAGCTGTCCCAGCGCTTCGAGGCCGCCGGCGCCACCGGCGCCGTCATCGACGGCTACATCCGCGACCGCGCCACCATCACCGAAATCAAGTTCCCGGTCTTCGCCCGGGGCACCACCCCCGCAGGCCCGTTCAAGAACGGCCCCGGCGTCATCGGCGAACCGGTGGCCATCGGCGGAATCGTCTGCTCCCCCGGCGACATCGTCGCCGCCGACGACGACGGCGTCGTCATCATCCCCCAGGCCCGCGCCGCGGAAATCCTGGAACGCGTTATCGAAGTCGCCGCGCACGAGGCCGAAATGACGGCCGAAGTCACGCGCGAATACAGCTAATCCAAGCTTCTCCCGCAACAGGGACCCTCCTAGACTGAGAGAACTCCTATGACTAATTCATCGACGGATTCAGTGGACCTCAACACCGCTCAAGTACAGGTCGTCACAGCTGACGGCAAGATGGTGCGCAAGGCAACCTTCGCCGGCACCATGGGCTCCTTCGTGGAGTGGTACGACTATGGCATCTACGGCCTCCTGACAACGTACCTGGCCATCAACATCATGGGCTCGAAGGACCTCGGCTCCCTGCTGCTGACGAACGTCGGCTTCCTGGTGAGCTTCCTGGCCCGCCCGTTCGGCAGCGTCATCTGCGGCTATCTTGGCGACAAGCTGGGACGAAAGAACCTGCTCGCCATGCTGCTGCTGCTCATCTCGGGCGCCACCGCCTGCATCGGCCTCATCCCGTCCTCGTCCGTCATCGGCTGGGCCGCACCGGCGCTGCTGATCCTCTTCCGCATCCTGCAGGGCTTCTCCGCCGGCGGTGAAGTGGCCGGCGCCATGGCCTTCGTGGGCGAGTATGCCCACAACCGGCACCGTAACTTCAGCATGAGCTTCATCGCCGTCGGCTCCTTCTGCGCCCTCCTGTTCGGCAGCGCACTGTCCGCAACACTCATCACCACCCTCGGCGACGCCACCATGGAAAGCTGGGCGTGGCGCATCCCGTTCCTGTTCGCCCTGCCGCTGGGCTACATCGGCTACTACATCCGCTCCAAGATGGAAGACACGCCGCACTTCGACGCACTGCGCAAGCGCAATGAGGTGGAGCGTAACCCGCTGCGTGCAGCCCTGACGTCCAAGCGCCACCTCAAGGCCATCGCGCTGACCATCTTCCTCCCGGCAGTCAACGGCCCCGGCTACTACCTGCTCTTCGCCTACATGCCCACCTACCTGAAGACCCAGCTGGGCAGCGGCAACAACTTCAGCATGGTCCAGGCCCTGACCGTGACCGCCTTCAGCCTGATCGCCATCATCATCTCGATCCCCCTCATGGCCCGCCTCTCCGACCGGATCGGCCGCAAGCCCGTGCTGGCACTCTCCGCGGTCCTCATGGCGGTGGTGTCCTACCCGATGTTCGCGATGATCACCACCGGCAACATGGTCCTGGCCTGCGTCGCCACCGTAGTTATGGCCATCGCCTTCTCCGGTCACGCCGCGGTTGTCCACACGGTCCTGACCGAGATGTTCCCGACCACCGTCCGCTACTCCGCCTACAGCATCGGGTTCAGCATCAGCACCATCATCTTCGGCGGCAGCGCCCCGCTGGTCATGACCGAGATCATCAAGGCAACGGGCAACAGCATGGTCCCCGCCTACGCCGCCATCGGCACCGCCATCATCACCCTGGTGTCCGTGTTCTTCCTGAAGGAAACCAAGGGACTGCCGCTGCAGACGCACTAGGCAACAACTGCAAAAACGTACGACGGCGGCCTGCCGCCCTAGCCGGCCGGCCGCCGTCGTCGGACTACAAGCACCACAATCTGAACCACCGGGAGCAAACCTTGAGCATCAATTCAGTGGCCGTCGTCGCAGACCTCGGCGAAAGCTACGGCAATTACACCATCGGCGACGACGAAGCCCTCCTGGGCCTGGTCACGGCCTCCAACATTGCGTGCGGCTTCCATGCCGGCGATCCGCGCGTCATGGATGCCACGGTGAAGTCCTGCGTGGAGCGCGGCATCGAACTCGGCGCGCACCCCGGCTACCCCGACCTGGTGGGCTTCGGCCGGCGCCTGATCGAGGCCAGCGAAGAGGAAATCCGCACCGACGTCCTCTACCAGATCGGTGCGCTGGACGCCTTCGCCCGCATCCACGGCGGCAAGATCAGCCACGTGGCCCCGCACGGCCGGATGGGCAGCATCGCCCAGACCGACGCCAAGCACGCCCGCGCCATCACCGATGCCATCAAGGCCTACGACCCCTCCTACATCGTGATCTGCCAGAACGGTCTGCTGGCCGATGAGTCCCGCAAGCGCGGCCTCGAGGTGGGCTACGTGTTCCTGGCCGACCGCGGCTACGGCGAGGACGGCATGCCGGTCTCCCGCAACACCGAGGGCGCCCTCCTGCACGACCCCGAGGAAATCGGCCGCCGCGTGGTCCAGGTGGTCACCGAAGGCACCGTCCGCGCCGTCACTGGCAAGGTGGTTCCGCTCGGGCACGACGCCGACGTGGTCCTCCTCCACGGCGACCATCCGCAGGTCCTCGAGAACGGCACCGCGCTCCGCAAGGCGCTCGAGGCCGCCGGCATCACGGCCACCGGCCTCCAGGAAGTCCTCGCCGAGAAGGCACGCCGGGCCGCTGCCTAGTTTTTAACCTTCACCATCTGCACACCTGATACAAACCAAGGAACCATGAACACCCAGCCAGCGCCCGAGCAGCCGACGCAACGATTATTCGAGATCGAGGCGACACCGTTCGGCGACTCGGCGCTGATGCTGAAGGCGGCTTCCGGCACGGCGGAAGAACGCCAGGCCGGAAGCCGCCGGCTGCGCGAGCTGGTGTTCGAACTGCAGCCGCACGGGCTGCTGGACGTGGTGGCCGGCGTGGATTCGGTGCTGGTGGAGTTCGACTGCCTGGCCGTCAGCCACGGCCAGCTCGCGCAGACCATCCGGCTGGCCGCTGCGGGCAGCGCTGCTGCGGGCGGCGCCCCGGGACGCTCTCCCGAATTCTTCGAGATCCCGGTAGTGGTCAGTGAGGCCTTCTCCCCCGACCTTCCCGGCGTCGCGGACGAGCTGGGCATCAGCCAGGAGGCCGTGCTGGGGATCCTGGAGACCACGGAGCTCTCCATCAACCTGCTCGCGTCCGCGATGGCTCCGATGATGGGGACCCTCCCGTTCCCCGGCCAGGTCAGCCGCTGCCGGGAACCGCGCACCAACGTGGACCCTGGATCGCTGATGGTGGCCGGAACCAGCGCCATCATCCAGCCCTTCCCCGGCCCGAGCGGCTGGAAAGTCATCGGCCGCACCCCGCTGACCGTGTGCGACATCCGGGAAGACCCGGCCACGTCCTACATCCCGGGTGACCGCGTGCGTTTCCGGGTCATCCCGGAAAGCGACTGGGACGCGCTCGAAGGCCGGTTCCTCCGGGCATCAACTTCCAGGGAGACCACCGATGGCAACCGCTGAACTCACTGTTGGACTGAAGATCCGGGAGGCCGGCTGGCTTTCGACATTCCAGGACCTTGGACGGGAACACTCCGAGTACATGGGCGTGCCCTGCGGAGGCGCGGCCGACCAGCATTCCGCGTCGGTGGCCAACATCCTCGTGGGGAACCTCCGTTCCGCCACGTGCATCGAGATCATGGGCGGCAGGTTCAGCTTCATTCCAGACGCTCCGGTGCTGCTCGCCGTCACCGGCGCCCCTGCGGACGTGACCGTCAACGGGGGGGCCGCCGCGATGTGGGAGCCGGTCTGCGTCCCCGCCGGCGCGCGGGTGCTCATCGCCAATGCCCGGGGCGGTATGCGCAACTACCTGGCCTTCAGCGGGTCCCTCGCCACCGGACTCTTCATGGGCAGCGCCGCACCGGAAGCGCGCATGGGCTTTCCGCAGCAGATCGGCGTCGGGCAGGATCTTCAGCTCACCAGCAGCTATGCGGGGTTTGAGCATCCCTACCTGTCCCAGCCCCTCTTCCGGCTGCCCGTGCCCGTCCCGTCCTTCAGCCCGGGCACATGGCGCATCGACATCGTCGAGGGCCCGGAAACGGCCGCCGCACCCGGCATCACGGACCTGCTGGCCTCCCGCGAATACACCGTCACCGCCAAATCGAACCATGTGGGCCTGCGGCTGGACGGCCCCGTGGTCCATCCGGAGGGACTCGGCGAAATCGTGTCTCACGGCGTCCCCATCGGCGCGTTCGAGATCCCGCACGGCGACGAACTCATCATTCTGGGCCGGTACCGGACGCTTACTGCCGGCTACCCGATCGTCGCCTTCGCCACCAAGGCATCCCTGCCGATGCTGGCCCAGGCCCGCCCCGGCCAGAAGATGACTTTCCGCTGGGTCAGCAACGACGAAGCGGTCGCAAGCTACCGCGAACAGCAGCGTCTGCTCGCCGCCCTCGAGGACCGGGTCCGCAGCCTGTTCTCCGCCGTCCGGCTACCGCACGCGTCCGTGCTGGCCGCCACCCCAGCCGCGGCCTGAGCCCGACAAAGGGGCGCTTGACCCAGCCAACCAAAAGATGAGAAACTTTTCTCATATGAAGCATCAATCTCACTGCATTTAGGAGCGGTAAAGTGGCACTTCTCGAAGGCAAGGTGGCCGTAGTCACCGGTGCAGGCACCGGCATGGGGCGCTCCACCGCCGCACTTCTCGCCGCCGAGGGCGCGAGCGTGGTCCTGGTGGGCCGGCGCAGTGAGGTGCTCGACGACGTCGCCTCCGCCATCACAGCCGACGGCGGGCACGCGATCGTCAAGGCCGCCGACATCTCGTCGAAGGCCGAGGTCGACGCCCTCATCGAGGACGTCCGCTCCTCGCTTGGTCCCGTGGACATCCTGGTGAACAACGCCGGCAGCGCCAGCAAGGTTCTCAACGTCCGCTGGATCAGCCAGGAGGAATGGAACGAGGTCCTGGACGTCAACCTCAACGCCGTCTACCTCCTCACCCAGGCCGTCCTGCCGGACATGCTCTCCCGGAACACCGGCACCATCATCACGGTCTCCTCGCTGGCGGCTGTGAACCCCAACCTCCTGGGCGGCGCCGCGTACGGCGCGGCCAAAGCAGCCGTCCGGAATTTCATGACGTACCTGCACAACACCTTCCGCAACGAGGGGCTGCGCGCCGTCACCATCCTTCCCGGTGAAACCGCCACCCCCATCCTGGACAACCGGGCACGCCCGCCGCACGCTGAGGAACGCGACGCCATGGTCCAGCCCGAGGACGTGGCCCGCGCCATCCACCTAGTGGCCACGCTGCCGCAGCGCACCGTGGTCCAGGAACTGATCATCGCCCCAACCGTGCAGCGCGACACCTCGGGAGACATCGAAATCAGCCGCTGGACCGGCGCCCCCGCCGAGGACATCCCCCAGCGATGAAGCGCCGCCGCATCTCCGTCGCCACGGCAGCCGTCTCCACGTCCCCAAACACCGCGTCTTCGAACACCAGGGGCGCCGCCGCCGTCGCCCCATCAACCCATCCCTCTACTTCAGGCAGGACCACCATGACCCTCGAACCAGCCGCCACCCTCGTCAGCGCCTTCCAGCCCTCGGAGGCCGTGCTGCGCGTCCAGCGCACGTCCCTGCGCGTCCAGCAGCCGCAGTCCAAGGGGGACCTCGTATCCCTGGCCATGGGCGAACCGGACTTCGACACCCCCGCCCAGGTGCGCGCCGCGGCCGCACAGGCCCTGGAAGAGGGCCACACCCACTACTCGCCGCTGCTCGGCGAGCAGGTGCTTCGCGAGGAGCTGGCCGCCCGTATCGGCCGGCTCCTCGACGGAGTGGCCAGCCCGGGCAACGTGCTCATCACCCAGGGCGGAACCGCCGGCCTCTCCGCCGCGATCCTCGGCATCGTCAACCCCGGCGACAAGGTCGTCATCCCGGACCCCACCTACTCCCTCTATGCGGACCTGGTGAGCATGGCCGGCGGCACCATCGTTCCGGTGCCGCTCGCTGAGGACCTGCACTGGGATCTGGAAGCACTGGCCACGGCACTGGAAGGCGCCAAGCTGTTCGTCTTCTGCAACCCCTCCAACCCGACGGGTATCGTCCACTCCCGCCGCGAGCTCGAGGCCCTTGCCGACATGGTGGCCGGCACCGAGACCCTCGTGCTGTCCGACGAGGCCTACAGCGACCTTGTCTACACACCGGAGCCCTTCGTCTCCGCCCTGGAAATCGAGGGCCTGCGCGGCCGGACCATCTACTGCCAGACGTTCTCCAAGAGCTATGCCATGACCGGGTGGCGCGTAGGCTACCTGTGGGGCCCGTCGGAGGTCATCGCCTCGGCCGCCCGCGTCCACAACACGTTCAACGGGTCCATGAACACCGCTGTCCAGCTCGCCGCCCTGACCGCCCTGAAAACCTGCGGCCCGGACATCGAGCGCATGCACGCCTCGTATTCGGAGCGCCGGGAGCTGATGGCCAGCGGCCTGCGCAAGATTCCCGGACTCACCGTCAGTTCACCGGAAGGCGCCTTTTACCTCTTCCCCAAGTACGACGTCGACCTTCCGGCGGCACAGATGGTGGCGCACCTGCGCGACTTCGGCGTTGCGGTCCGTCCGGGCAGCGAATTCGGCCGGAACGGCGAATTCCACCTCCGCCTTTCGTACGCCGCCAGCGCCGAAGCCATCACGGCCGGCGTCGAACGCCTGGCGGCCGGCCTGGCCGCCCTCCGGTAACCGCGATGACGGTCGCCGATCCCGCCGCGGGGCTCCGCCCCGACACGCTCCGGAGCCGGACGCTCCTGGTCAACGCCGCCGGCGCCCTTTTCGGCGCCGGCTCGTCGGCGTCCATGGCCGACGTGGCCGCCGAGGCAGGCATTTCCACCGCCACGGCGTACCGCCATTTCGCATCGGTGGATGACGTGCTGGCAGCGTACCGCTTCGAGGTGGGGCGCGAGCTGCTGACGTTCAGCGCTGCGCAGGAAGCGCAGGGCTACGAACTGCTCGAGCTGGTCTGCCGGAAATGGGTCCAGCTGGTGGTTCAGCACGGCGGCTCGATGGTCCACACACGCTCCGCCGAAGGCTACCTTGCCCGCATGCGGGACAGCGCCTACTACCTCACCGTGCAGGCCGACGCGCTGGCACGGCCGCTGGAGGAGGTCACCCGCGCCCTCGGAGTGGAGGGCCAGGGCGACGAGGCACTGTTCCTGTGGAACGTCTTCTTCGACCCGCGTGAAATCTTCGACCTCATTGGGAGCCTCGACCTGACGGCTGTCCAGGCGTCGGAGCGGCTGGTCCGTACCTTCACCGCGGCCCTCAAAGGATGGGCCGCCGCAAAGGCCCTAAGCTAGGTGAGTACCGAGAGGGGACCCAACCATGCGTAGCGACACCCAGCGCAACCGACGACAACTCGTAAAGGCCGCGGGCCAGCTCTTTGCTGCCCGGCGGGGTCCCATCAGCATGACCGACATCGCCAAGCATGCGGAGATTTCAACTGCCACGGCGTACCGCCATTTCCCCTCGGTCGAGGACGTCCTGGCGGAGTACCGCTTCGGCGTGGGTGAAAAGTTGCGGGACTTCAGCCTCAAGCAGGACGCCACGGGGCTGGAACTGCTGACCGCCGTCAGCCGCAAATGGGTGGACCTGGTCACCAGGCACGGCGGCGCCATGCTCTACACCCGTTCCGGTGAGGGCTACCTGGCCCGCTTGCGCAAAGGTGCTTTCTACCTGACCGTCCAGGCGGAGGCTCTCGAACGGCCGCTCCGCGAAACCTGCGACGAGCTCGGCCTCGAGCCGCTCGGCGACGAGGCGATGTTCCTCTGGAACATCCTGTTCGACCCCCGTGAAATCCTCGACCTCATCAACACCGTCGGCCTGACGAAGGACCAGGCAACGGAGCGCCTCGTCGCCGCACTCAAGGGTGCCATGACCGGCTGGAGCGCCGACCGCTCCCGCGCGGAAAGCCCCGCTTCCGACGGGTAGGACGTCTTTTCTGCATTGAAACTTCAGGCGCGGAAGTTTTCCGTGCGCAGTCCCGTTCCGCGCGTTAGCTCGCGCAGCCGCTCGGCCGTTACGGCCGTCAGTGCGGCAATCCGGAAGACGTCCATTTTCCCGCTCCGCAGGACATCGACGACGTCGGCCCGCAGCTGCCGCTCGGCACTTTCCTTTTCTTCCTCCACCGCCCGCAGCTGTTCCGCCAGGGCGGACAGCACGGCAACATGCTGCTCCCGGGAGAGGTCCGGAGCGTACGAGTCAGAGTAGGCACGGCCGAGCTTCTTCACCTCGGTCAGCTTCAGCCCGGTGGTGGCGGCAATGGCCGCTGCCGGCACACGGCCCGTCAGGGCCGCACCGATGGCTTCATTCCTCTGGTTCAGGAGGGTGCGCAGCCGGCTCTGCCGGTGGGCGCGCGACATCCTGGCCGCTGCAAGCCGCTGTTCGGCTTCCGTGTACCCACTGGCAACTGCGCCCACGGCAGCGCCGCCCAGGGCTGTACGGCCCTGGGCGGCACTGATCCGGACGGCGCGGCGGGGCCGTGCCTCAGGAACGTAGGTCACGTCTGCGGAGGCCTTCGAGCAGTTTCCACTGTGCGGCGGTGTTGCGGAAGGCCGGCATGACAGTGCCCTCCAGGAGGCGGCGGCGTCCGCCTTCCTCGCCCGCAGGTTCCCACATGCCGCTGACCGGGCAGTGGTTGCCGGTCACTGCTGTTACCCGTTCCCGGCCGGCAGGTGCGCCCGGCGTGGTGCCCATGCTGTGCAGCATCAGTTCTCCCCTGTGTCCGTGACTGAGTTGTCCGTGCCGGCGGCACGGGTGCCGCCGGCATTCAAGTCGGCCGTGAACCGCAGGAGCACCTTTCCCGAGCGGCTGGCGTCCTTCGCGGTGGTGAATGCCTCAAGGGCCTCGTTGAAGTCATACTCGTGCGTGACCACGGGCTCCACGTGCAGGCTCCCGTCGGCCAGGGCGGCGAGGACCTCGTCCATTTCGCCGTTGAAGCGGAAGGAGCCGAGAAGGTCCAGTTCACGGGTGATGGCGAGTGAGATGGCCACCGGCTGGGCCCCGCTCGGGAGCAGTCCGACCATCACCACCTTGCCGCCGCGCATCGTTCCGCGGATCGCCGAGTCGAGCCCGCGGTGGTTCCCGGACGATTCAACGGTGACGTCGGCTTCCACGGCGGCGATAGCATCGGCGTCGGACGCCAGGATGGTGCCGGTGGCACCCACCAGGCGCGCCCGCTTCAGCGGCTCCTCATGAACGTCGACGGCGACAATTTCCGTCGCGCCCGCACGCCTGAGGACGGCGACGGCGAGGCAGCCGATGGGCCCGCAGCCAATCACCAGGGCGCGCTTGCCCCGGACGTCGCCGGCGCGGGCGACCGCATGCCAGGCGACGCTGGCAGGCTCTGCCAGGGCGGCCGCCCGCAGCGTCAGCCCGTCGGGCAGGGGGCGGAGCATCCGGGCGGGCAGTGCCGCGTACCGGCTGAATGCGCCCTGGGTGTGGGGGTACCGGGCTGCGCTGCCGAGGTAGGTGCACCCCGGGGACAGGTTGGGACGGTCCTGCGGATAGCGGGCGCCGTCGCCGCCAGGTGTGGCCGGATGGACGGCGACCCGAGTGCCTGCTGCCGGACCCGACCCGTCGGCCGCCGCCTCGGTGACTGTGCCCACCACTTCATGTCCCAGCACCAGCGGCTCCCGAAGGATCGACTCACCGGCGGCCCCGTGCAGCCAGTAGTGCAGGTCGGACCCGCAAATCCCGCCGTAGGCGATTTCGACGACGGCTTCGTCGGTCCGCGGTTCCGCCGGCTCCACCGGATCCAGGCGCAGGTCTTCGACGCCGTGCACTACGAGTGCCGCTCCTGACGTCATGGTTTCCCCGCTCATCTCAGACCACCGCCGTCATTCCGCCATCGATGAAGATGGTCTGTCCGTTGACGTACGCCGAAGCATCAGAGGCAAGCCACTGGACCGGACCCATGAGGTCGTGCACGGTTCCCCACCGGCCGGCCGGGGTCCGCTTGCAGATCCAGCTGTTGAATTCCGGATCGTCCACCAGGGCCTGCGTCATCTCGGTGTGGATGTAGCCGGGTGCGACGGCGTTGACCTGCAGCCCCGCGCCCGCCCATTCAGCGGTCATGGCGCGCGTCAGGTTCCGCAGGCCTCCCTTGGCCGCGGTGTAGGCCCCGATGGTCGGGCGTGCCAGGTCCGACTGCACGGAACCGATGTTGATGATCTTGCCCCGGGCCCGCGGCAGCATTCGGCGCGCTACCTGGCGGCCCACCAGAAAGGCGCTCGTGAGGTCGGTGTTGATAACCCGGTTCCAGTCCTCGAGCGCGAGGTCCAGCAACGGGACCCGGTGTTGGATTCCCGCGTTATTGACCAGAATGTCCAGCCCGCCGAGGTTCTCCTCGATATGGGAAATGCCTTCCGCGACGGAGTCCTCGTCCGTGATGTCGAAGGCCACTGCATCGACGCGGTCCGGGCCGAAGCGCTCGGCGAAATCCTTGTGCGTCCGCTCCAGCCGTTCGGCGTCGAGCCCGTGCAGCACCACGCTGGCACCGGCCGCGGCCAGGCCGCCCGCCAATGCCTGGCCGATGCCCCGGGAGGAGCCGGTGACGAGTGCGCGGCGCCCCGTCAGATCAAAAGGGGTAGTGTTCATCAGCGCTTCCTTCATGCCTGCCTCGTAAGGCGCCGCGCTTCCCTGCAGCGGCGAAATTTGGTTCTTTCCCAGCCTATGCGGGGGTTTAGTTAAATACAAGAATTTTTTCTCATTTGAGTATATATTCTTGCCGCTATCCACCTCGCCAGCGGTGCGCCGGCCGCTTTATGTCCGCCCCGGGGGTAACGAGTTCACGTACATCAACTACAGTCCCGACCCCGAGAATCCGGTGACAGGCAAGACCTTCACGGCATCGACGGCGGCATCGAGGACCCTTGCGGAATTCGAGGACGATGGAGATCGATCTCTGCGCAGCGCTCAGGTAGTTGGCGGCAGGACAGACATGACAGCGGCCCCACCGGACGGAAGGAGTCCGGCGGGACCGCTGTCATTCGCCGCGCCTCCTGCGCGGGCAAAAAGTAGCTCGCAGTTGTTGTCGTTTTCGAGCGTCAAAACGACAACAACTGCGAGCCAGTTGGGGTCCGGTTCATGTTTCGCGAGTCCCCTTCAGCCGAAGCAACCAAGCCTTCAGCTGAGGGGTGTCCGGAGCTATCAGGACCCGCTGTTCAATGCTTTTCCGGAGCCCCTCGACGAAATCGCCGGCGTCAGCATCGAGTGCACCTGCACCTGGCACAGCCGCCTTGAGCCACTCGTCGTCAATTTCCTCAGGGGATTCGACGCCGGCCTGCACCAGCGCGCCCACCACTTCCACCCGGTACGGATGAACCGCCAAGGAGTCCCCCTCGGCGCGTACAGCCTGGGCCCTCCGGACGAGCGCAGCCAGCCTGCATAGCCGCTTAAGCACCAGCGGACTCACCTTCAGGTAGGCGCTAATGCCACTCTGCCCCACTTCCTTCTGGTACAGGTCGCCTGGCCTTGCGATGCCGGCTTCGCGCAGGCGCTTCTCGTAGGGCTCGAACGCTTCCAGCTTCCAGAAGTCCCCCCGTGGCTTCACGCCGAGGAATTCAAGGAAGCCCTTGTCCTTTCGTAGCACCTCAAACTCCGGGTCCTTCCGTGCCCAGTCCCTCCATTCCTGATCGACAAATGCGTAGCGGAGCCTCTCCTGCACTTCCTTTCGGCCGTTAACGCCTTCCCTCCTGGCAAGGCTGCAAGCCGCACTGTAGGCGGTTCGGGGCGCTATCGAAGCGTGTGCCTCGTCATACAGGCCCCTGTAAGACTCAACAGGCGTGCCCGGAACTCCTAGGGTATGCAGGTCGTAGTACACCAGCGCGGCGTCCAGACGAATCGAGTGGGCCAGCGGTACAGGCAGGGGCATTCGCTTCCTCGGCGCGAGTTCCTGCAGCAAGTCCAGGGCGATCTTTTGTGCAGTCGGTCCCAACTGGAGGAAATCGTTCCCCTTCCGTGGCAGGTTGAAAACGATTCTGATAAAAGTCAGCTCAACACGGTAGAGCAGGCCAGTGAGGGCGGTTTCTCCGGGAACGATTTTCCCGTTGATGTCCTCGGCCCTTTGCAGCAGCCAGTCGGCGTATTGCCGGATTTCCGCCTGCTCGGTGCTCTTGCGGTACATCCTGTTCTGGAAGGCAACCTCGACGAGCAGGCTGCCGGGGTCGTCTTCCACGGCAGCGCCGAGCATTTTCCTGGCCTGTTCGTCCTCGACTCCATGATCGGATCCTATGCAGTGCCATCCAAGACTCCGCCAACTGGTGGTGCCGCACAGTCCCTCGAACCCGTGATGCTTTCCGGCCAGTGTCACGAGGATGAACGCGGCAGCCATTTTGTGCAGATCAAGGGTTGCATCAGTCCCGCTCTTGGCCTGTGCATCCTGTCCTGCCGGGGTTCCCGCCGCCTTGCCGGCAGGCAGGCCAAGTGTTGCCCTGTCGATGTTCGCCGCCCCTACGCCCAAACCATTGCGGGACATGGCAACGGTCACCGAGTTGTCATTTCCGGACGCCACCACGGCGCGCCACGGTGTGACATTGAAGACGTAGGCCAGAATCTTTTGCAGTGCAGCCAGAACCTTATTGGTGAACATTACGGTCAGCACGCCGTTGCCCAGGTCAGTGGTGTCGGAACCTTCAGGAACCTCCATCCCGCGCGGCGGCTCGGAACCAAGCTCCAGCAGCAGAGCACCGACGCGTGACACATCAACCTTCCGGGTGTCGCCCTCCGGGTCGCGCACGTCCAGGGCTATCCGCAGCCTGCTGCTGAAATAGAGGGCCAGCGCGAGCGAGCCGGCCAGTGCCAGCAGGCCTGCAAGTGCCACTTGTATCTGCGTCCCGACCGCGAAAACGCCTTTGTCGTCGGCAAGCGACTTCACTATTGCGCACGAGCCCACAACGATGACCGCGAGCCCACCGAGAACCAAGGCAGCGCGGTAACCCGGCTTGATCTTGACCCAAGGGATTTTCGGCAAGTAAACCAGCAGCCGTCCAAGGAAGAGAAAGGCGGCGACCAGCCCAAGCAAACCAAGTCCAGCGCCGGTCGCTGGGTTAAGCACATTCTTCACGAACCCGTCCCAGCCAACGTTCAGGTCCTGAACGATGTTGGTGGGGGGCGTCGTAGCTGGAGATTGCTGCCGAGTCTTGGCTACCGCCGCGAGCCGCTGTTCCTCGCAGGCCGTTGTGGCGGTCAGGGAGGGACTGCGTCCCTGGCCCCGGACCTTTTCGATCAGGGCGAGAGCCTCCTCGGGCTTGTTGCCAGCCGTCAGCCCGGCGGCCTCTCCGCACAGAAAACTGATGCTGTCCGTTGCTGCCGGAGCGGAAGTCGCCGCCGGGCCGGAAGTCGGGGCAGGCGAGAGCGTTGAACCGGAAGTCGGCGTGGGTGTGGCTGCTGCTGCAACTGCGGCGGCACTGCCGGGAACTGAAGCGCTTCCCGTCAGCACTCCCACCGACAGGCAAAGTCCGGCCGATCCCAGCAGCACACCTAATGTCAGGGCCCTGCCTCCGGGCAGAAGGCGTCGTTCAGACCCGGTTCTTGAAGTCGCCTCGGCACCCGTAGCAGAGGCCCCGGAAAATTCTTCGCACATCTCTTTCGCCAGCCTCGAAGCCCCACTGCACTGTGCGGCTTGCATGCAAATTGTGCTCCCGGCCGGAATAAAGGGAAAGACCGAATTGCTGTTTTTCCTTTAAGCAGATGACCCCGCCGGACGGGGAATAAGGCCGAGTCCGGCGGGGCCACTGGCCACTTCTACTGCGGGGCTCGGCCCCTGAGGCAGACCCCGTACGTGCTACTTCGGCGTGATGGTCCAATCGCCGTCGGAGTTCACCTGGACGAAGCCCGGGGTGAGGGTCACGGTGCCGCTGTAGTCACCGGCCTTGTTGACAGCGAGCTCGGGAACCTCACTGCCGAAGCCCTGCACCACGAAGGTGCCCTCACCCTTATTGGTGATGGCCGCTTTGTCGGTGAGCACGTCCCAGAACAGAACCTGGTCGCCGTGGCCCGACACCTTTTCCGTCGAGGAGGGCACGCTGTCGATGTCCTCGATCTTCAGCGTCCACGCGGAGTCGGCGCTGATGTTGAATTCAGTCGTGGGCACGCCGGCGCTGGTGTCCACCAGGTGCGAGCCGGTGTACTCGCCGGTGGTGTTGACCAGCAGAATTTCCGCACCGTTGGTCTCGAGCGACGTGCTGCCGCTGCAGGCTTCGCAGGTGAACGTGACCACGGCCGGGAGTCCCTTAAGGTCAACTGTCTTGACGGCATCGCCGTTGCCGGTCAGTGTCTGCGCCTCGAGGTGCGGGCGGTCCTCCCCTGCCGCTGCTTCACCTGTGGTGGTCGGCTCGGCGGAAGTAGCGGCGCTCTCCTGGGTCACCGGCGCCGCGGACACAATCGGCGGCGTGGCAGCCTGCCGAACGAGCGCGGCAGCAGCAATGCCGGCGAACACGCCGATCACCAGGTTGACCACCAGAAGGACAACCGTCACCAGAAGGGCCACCTTCTTATACTGCGCGTACCCCGCCAGCGGCCGGCGGTTCTTGTCGGTCTGCCTTCCGGCCAGGGTAATGATCAGGTCCACGAGCGACCAGATGCCAAAGCCGCCCAGCGTCAGCAGCTTGGCGATGCCGGTGCCGATCTTGCCGAGGTAGAAGCGGTCCACGCCCAGCCCGCCCAGCAGCAGCGAGAACAGCCACGTGGCCACGAAGGACTTCTGCGGCTCCGCTCCATACTGCCCGGGGAAGGTTCCGTACTGCCCCGGAGACGCCTGCCCAGCGATCTGCCCGTCCAACAACTGCCCGTTCGCATACTGCGGCGCGCCGTAGGTGGTGTAGTCGGAGGGCGGAGGGGTTGGGCCGGGGAGGCTCATTGCGGTCCTTTCAGGGCAGGCGACGGCAGGGGTCACCGAGGTGGCGGAGTGAGGAAGAAGGGTGGGCAGTGCTGAGGGGTGGGGCGGAAGGCTTGTTAGTTCACCGGATAAGAACGCCGCGTGAGCGGAAATCCTGTGGTGAATGACACGTCGCCGGGCGGCGGGCACATGGCTTCAATTGGCCTGTTTTCTTAAGGCTTCATGGCTTGCACATCTGCTGCTGACCCCCCGATTGACGCTTTGGCGTCACCGCCCCCTGAAGGGATAATACAGGCCTTCCGGAGGGCAGGCGGGGACGCCACGGCGCGTCCCCGGCGACGCGCCGTTAAGACGTACGACGACGACGGCCACCGCCCGCCGTCGTCGTACTTTTTCTCTCTGTTCGGGCTGGATCCCGGCCTTACTTTGGAACCGCTCCGATCTGCTGCATGAGGCTCAGGGTGTCGGTGGAACCCCAGTGTTCGGTGACCTTGCCGTCCTCGACGCGAATAATGTCGGTGCCCGAGAATTCAACCGTCTTGCCGGACGCCGGGACGCCCGCGAAGTCACCGGAGTGCGTCCCGGCCAGCGTCACATAGCCGGCTTCCAGATTCCCGTCGGCGAGCGCCGGTTCGGTTGTCTTGACTGTGATGTCCGGGAAGCCGGTCCGCACCGCATTGGCATAGAAACGCACGCCCTCCTTGCCAGCAGGCTGCCCAGGCAGAGCTTCCTCATGATCGACGTAATCGTCCGCTACCAGCTCGTCGATGAGTGAGAAGTTCCCGCCGACGATTACCTCAGTGTAAAAGCGCTTGATCAGTCCATTTCCGCCAGCCATTTTCCGTCTCCTTTCAGGTGTATGGCAGTTGCATTGTCCTCTCGCCCCGGTGCCGCATCAATGGCCAATTGCTTCCCGAAATCAGCGGCGCGTCCGGGCAGGAATGGGTTCAAAATGTACCTAGGGGACATACCAGGAAACGCACCACGAACGGAGGGCATTGTCATGGCTGGACACTTCGAAATCATCGATGCTTCGGGCGGCGGCTTCCGGGTCAGGCTTCTGGATGGCACAGGGAACCTGGTGGCGACCTCGGTCGAGTACCCCACCAAGCAGGCGGCTGTTGCCGGAATTTCCTACACGAGGGAGATCGCCGGAACAGGCCTCATCCGCGACATGAGCCGTGGCGGCCACGGTGAAATCATCATCCCCAAGTCCAGGCTCAGCCACGCAGCCGTAAGGCTCCACTCCCACACGCGGTTCCCGGCAGCGGACCGGGCCGAAGCGGTCCGAGGACCATCATTCCGAGGGGGCCGGCCGTACTGACGGGTCTCCCGTGACTGAGCGAGTGCGGTGGGCTTATACCGGCCTGACACGGCGGGCTTGAACTGGGGCTGACCCCCGGGCGGCCTGACCCGGCCGGCATGACGTTGGGGCGGGCCTGGGACTAGGGTGGATTCACGGCTGAAGACACCCGGCCCCAGGAACGCCCCTATGGAGCTGCCACCATGACCGAAGCCCTCGCCCCTGCCACGGGAAGTCACGAAGCCGCCCCAACTGGCGCAGCCTCTGAAGCCGCCGCCACCAGTGCCGACCCCGGTCCAGCCGAAGCCCTCCGCCGCATCGCCGCCGACAGGCTCGGCCTCTCCCACCTCCGCGACGGCCAGCTCGCCGGCATGAGCGCCCTTGTCTCCGGCCAGGACGTCCTCGCCGTAATGCCCACCGGTTACGGCAAGTCGGCCATCTACCAGGTGGCCGCGCTCTTCATCCACGGCGGCCACGGCGAAACCGCTGCAGACAGCGCAAGGCGCGGTCCCGCCGTCGTGGTTTCCCCGTTGATCGCCCTGCAGGAAGACCAGCTGGACGGCCTGCTGGAAGACCTGGGCGGGGCGACCGCCGTCGCCATTAACTCGGGCCGCAGGGATTCCGAGGTGGAGGAGGCGTGGGATGCGGCCGAGCGGGGCGAGGCCGCGTTCCTGTTCCTGGCCCCGGAGCAGCTGGCCAAGCCGGAGACCGTGGAACGGCTGGTGGCGCTGGATGTTCCGCTGTTCGTGGTGGACGAGGCGCACTGCGTCTCCTCCTGGGGACACGACTTCCGCCCCGACTACCTGCGCCTGGGCGAGGTCCGCGCGCAGCTGGGCAACCCGACCGTTGCCGCGCTGACGGCCACCGCCTCTCCCCCGGTGCGTGACGAAATCCAGCAGCGCCTGCGCATGAAGGACCCGCTGGTGCTGGTCCACGGCTTCGACCGGCCGAACATCCGGCTCGACGTCGTCCGGCACCTTGAGGACAGGGACAAGCAGCGCGCGGTGGTGGAGCAGGCCGCCGAGCTGCATGCCCGTCGGAAGGGTCCGGGACTGCTCTACGCCGCCACGCGCAAGGACACCGAAACCTACGCCGAGGAGCTGGCCGAGCACGGGCTCCGTGCCGCGGCGTACCACGCCGGGCGGAAGCAAAGCGAGCGGGACGAGGTGCACCAGCAGTTCCTCGACGACGAACTGGACGTGGTGGTGGCCACCACGGCGTTCGGCATGGGCATCGACAAGCCCAACGTCCGCTTCGTGATCCACGCCGACATTCCCGAGTCCCTGGACGCCTACTACCAGGAGATCGGGCGCTCGGGCCGCGATGGCGAACCGGCTTCCGCCGTCCTGCACTACCGGCCCGAGGACCTGGGCCTGCGCAAGTTCTTCGGCACCCACAAGCCGGACGAGGAAGCCTTGCTCGCCGCCCTCACCGCCCTGCGCGCCGCCGATGGCCCCGTCACGCAGAAGGCGCTGGCCGCGGAAACCGGCATCCCCACGCGCCGGCTCACCGGCCTGCTGAACCAGCTGCAGGAGACGCGGTCCGTCAAGACCCTCAAGCGCGGCATCCGGCTGGAAACGGACGCCAAACTGCCCAAGGTGGTGGAGCACGCCGTCGAACTCGCAGAAGCACGCCAGCGCGTGGACCGCTCGCGGATCGAGATGGCGCGCGGCTACGCGGAGACTGACGCCTGCCGGCGCCAATTCCTGCTGGGCTACTTCGGCGAGGACCTGCCCGAGCCGTGCGGCAACTGCGACAACTGCGCCGACGGTTCGGCTTATGAGGAGGATTACGACGACGGCGCTGCCGCCGCCGCGGGCGGCGAACCGTTCCCGCTCCAGTCCGCAGTGGTGCACAAGGAGTGGGGCGCGGGCATCGTGATGCGCCACGAGGAGGACGTGATCACGGTGCTGTTCGAACAGGAGGGCTACAAGACGCTCTCCCGCCAGGCCGTCACGGACGGGAAGCTGCTGACGCTAGCCACGTGACGCCGTCGTCCTTCCCCCTTGTCACCCAACCGCCGCCTGCCCACCCAACTGACTGGCATTAGGCGTCGTTTTGGGGCGTCAAAACGACAACTATTGCGAGTTACTTGGGGACGTAGCGCCTCTCTCGGGAGCCGTTGACATGTGACCAAATGGTCACCTATTCTGGCCGTGTGGACGCCGTATTCAAGGCTCTCGCCGACCCCATCCGCAGGGACCTGCTGGACGCGCTCTTCCGCGAGGACGGCCAGACCCTCGGCGCACTGGAGGCCCGGTTCGAGATCACCCGGTTCGGCGTCATGAAGCACCTTAAGATCCTGGAAGAGGCCGGCCTCGTGGTGACCAGGCGCCGCGGCCGCGAGAAACTGCACTTCCTCAATCCGGTGCCCATCAGGCTCGTCCATGACCGCTGGGTGAGCAAATATGCAGAACCATGGGCCGCTGCGCTTAGCGACCTCAAGACCCGATTGGAAAGTCCCATGGAAAAGATCTTCGAAATCTACATCAAGACCACTCCGGAACGGCTCTGGGAAGCCATCACGGACAGCAATATCCGCAGCAAGTACCAGTTCGGCATGAACATTGAATCGGACTGGTCGCCGGGATCCCGGTTCGAGATGCGCCCCAACGGAGGTGACCTCCTGGGCGAGGGCGAAAACCTCGAGGTCGATCCCCCGCGGCGGCTGGTGCAGACCATGCGCGCGCTCTGGGGCGAGGACGTCAAGGCCGAGGGCACCTCCCGGGTCACCTGGGAAATCGAGTCTGTGGGTGACGACTCCTGCCACCTCACCGTCACGCACGACCAACTGCGTGAAGGCGCCAACGATCAGCTCTACGGCGGTTGGCCGATGATCCTCTCCGGCCTGAAGACGTGGCTCGAGACCGGGGAAAGGCTCACCACGCCAGGCTCGCTGATGTACGGCTGAGTCCCCGGATAGGCGGCCCCAACTGACTGGCAATAGTTGCCGTTTTGGACCCTCAAAACGGCAACAACTGCCAGTCAGTTGGGAAGGCTCTGTAGGGTTGATTCCAAGCGCTCCGCCCGAATGACCTTCAGGAAAGAGGCAGCATGGAAGTTCCCCTTATCGTCTGGATCCTCACGATCGCCGGAATCGCCGCGCTTCTGGTGTTCGATTTCTTCTTCCACGTCCGGAAGGCCCACACCCCGTCGCTGAAGGAATCAGCAATTTGGTCCGCCCTCTACGTGGGCCTGGCCCTCGCGTTCGGCCTGGGCGTCTGGCTCTTCGGCGGCACCAAGATGGGCACCGAGTATTTCGCCGGCTACGTGACGGAGAAGGCGCTGTCCGTGGACAACCTCTTCGTCTTCCTCATCATCATGGCCAGCTTCAAGGTGCCGCGCGCCGACCAGCAGAAGGTGCTCCTGTTCGGCATCGTCTTCTCGCTGCTCGCCCGGACCGGCTTCATCTTCCTCGGTGCGGCGCTGATCAACAGCTTCGCCTGGGTGTTCTACATCTTTGGCCTGATCCTGCTGGTCACCGCAGGCAACCTGCTCAAGCCGGACAACCACGACGAGGAAACCGAAACCCTCACCGTCCGGCTCGCCAAGAAGTTCCTCCCGGCATCCGAGCATTTCGACGGCGACAAGCTCTTCACCGTGGTGGACGGCAAGAAGGTCCTCACGCCGATGCTCCTGGTAATGGTGGCCATCGGCGCAACGGACATTCTGTTCGCGCTGGACTCCATCCCGGCCATCTTCGGCCTGACGCAGAACGTGTTCATCGTCTTCACGGCCACGGCGTTCTCGCTGATGGGCCTGCGGCAGCTGTTCTTCCTCATCGACGAACTCCTCGACCGGCTCATCTACCTCTCCTACGGCCTCGCCGCCATCCTCGGCTTCATCGGTGTGAAGCTGATCCTGCACGCCCTGCACGAAAACAACCTGCCGTTCATCAACGACGGCCAACATGTCAACGTCATCGAGATCAGCACCGGCACGTCGCTCAGCGTGATCCTCGGCGTCCTCATCGTCACCATCGTGGGCTCCCTGCTCAGCCCCAAGGGCAAGGCCAAGACCATGGTCTCCGGCGCCAGGCGGCACGCCACCACATATGTGGACCTCAACTACGAGACGGACATTGCCGAACGCGAGCGGATCTTCCAGAAGCTGGTCCACGAGGAACAGGAGCTCAAGAGGCTCCCGGAGAAGTACAAGCGGCTGATCCGGAACGAGATCGAGTTCATGAACCTCATCCGCCAGGCACACGCAGAGCACGACCAGGCACTGGAGCGCGCCGGCGAAAAGTAACCCCCACACTATCCGGGGTCCCTCCCGCAGGGTTCCCTGGCTGTGGAGCCGCTCCGGCGAGGGCCCCAGCCCGAGCTTGCGAGGGCAGGGGCCGGTGCGGACTTGCGAGGTTAGGGCGCGGGTGGGAGGTCCGCCAGGAGCCGGAAGCCGTGGCGGTCCACGGGTGCCGCCGTCGCCGTCGAAAGTACGACGCCGGTCCCCGCCTTCCGGTCCAGTCCCACCCAGGAGCGGAAACCGCCGGTGCCGCCGTTGTGCCAGGTAACCGTGCGGCCCTTCGTCTCCAGGGTCATCCAGCCGGCTCCGATACGGGCGGCCGGTCCGGCGAAGTTCGCCACCGGCTCCAGCGCCGCAAGGCCCGGCGCTCCGCCCTCAGTCCCTGCTCCGTCCTGTCCTGAACCGCCGAGCAGGGCCTGCACAAGCTTGGCCATGTCGGTGATGGAGGCACGGATGTCGCCGGCCGGGGCAACCGCCTCACCGGTCCACGGCTGCATCACTCTGCCTGACCGGCTCCGGCCGGCGACTGCCGTCGGACGCACCTCAGCGGCAGTGGCGGGCGCGTAAACAGAATCCAGCCCAAGCGGAACTGCGAGCCGCTCGCGGAGAAGGTCCCGGAAGCGCAGGCCAGCTCCGGCGGCGACGGCATGGCCCAGGAGCTCGAAGCCGAAGTTGGAGTAGCGCGGGTGCGGAACGGAGAGACTAACAGTCCGGGCCTGGGTGAGCAGTTCCGCCAGGGTCTCGCCGTAGGGATTGGCGCCGCGCAGCATCAGGGCAAGCGTGCGCCGGAGTGTGCCCGACTGACGGGGCAGCCGCGGCAGGCCGGAGGAATGCCGGCTCAGGGAGGCCAAGGTGACGGCCGCGGCTGGGCAGTCGCCGAGCGGCAACCGATCCCCCAGCACGGTGTCCGGACGCAATTCGCCCCGGTTTAGAGCGTCAACATAGAGCAACCCGGTGATCCCCTTGGATACCGAACCGATCTCGAAGTCAGCAGCAAGGGAGGCGCCGCGACTCGCCACGGCAGCCTCCCCTGCGGAAACAGTGGCCGCGGCAAACACCGGGTGTCCGCGGCCCAGGGCCTTTCGTACTTGTTCGAATAGTCGTGCGTCGCCATGGACCTCTGCGTCGCCGGCAGACCGTTCGCCGGCCATGCGGTCACCGACGTTTTCACCGTGCAATTCGCTCACGGTGCCATTCAGTCACGGCGACGCGGGCATGGCAATTAGTGCCTGTGGAGGAAGTGGCGGATCTTGTCGCCGAGTCCTTCAACGGTGCGGCCGCGGCCCATGGAAGGCGTACGTCCGGTGGTGTAGGGCCTGGTGCCCCGCGTGTATCCGCGTGTGTATCCGCCGGTGGTTCCGTGCGTGGTCCGTCCGGAGAGTTTTCCTGCGGCATTCCTGATCATGTTGCCCAAGTTCATGGTGAACTCCTTTGGTTGTGCGTCTGTTCAGGCTGGACCGGTTTTGGGACCGGTCTTTCCCGACTCTACGCCCGCCCACCGGGCATGGCTACCACTGAGTATCAGGCGCGGAGCGCTGCAGCTTCCCGCGCAAGGTCAGTGATCTGCTGCCAGTTCCCGCGTTCGACGGCGGTACGCGGCGTCAGCCAGCTGCCGCCGACGCAGCTGACGTTCGCCAGCTTGAGGTAGTCGGGTGCCGTGGCGAGGCTGATGCCGCCGGTGGGACAGAACGTCACCTGCGGGACGGGCGCCCCGATGGCGGCCAGGTACGACGGGCCGCCGGCAGGACCGGCCGGGAAGAACTTCATGGTGTCCAGCCCGCGCTCCAGCACGGCCATCACCTCGCCCACCGTGGCCACACCCGGCAGGACCGGCACCTCGAGGGATAGCATGTGGTCCAGCAGCGCCGGAGTGACGCCCGGGCTGACCAGGAACTGCGCACCGGCCGCCACGGCGTCGTCCGCCTGGCCCGGACTCAGGATGGTGCCGGCGCCGACCAGGATGTCCGGCACCTCGTTGGCGATGGCCTTCAGCGAGGTCAGTGCCGTGTCCGTCCGCAGCGTGAGCTCGATGATCCGGACGCCGCCGTCGGCCAGGGCCCGGGCCACCGGAACCGCATGCTGCGGGTCCTCGATGGTCACCACGGGGATGACCGGGGAAACGTTCAGAACGTTGGTGGCGTCAGCCATGGGTGATCTCATTTCTCAGGCCGTCCAGCCCGTGCGTGTCGATGATGCTGTACCAGTGGATGAGGAGGCCCGCGAAGCCGGGGTGTGCCGCGAGTTCGGGATGAAAGACGCTGCGGCAGCCCAGCAGCGCGGGGACCACGTCAGCCGCGGACCGCGAGGCGGCCAGCGCCACGGAGAGCTCTGCAGCGAGGGGATCGTTCAGCTCGTCCGCAGAGGTGGCGGCAACGTGTCGCATCCAGGCGGCGACGGCGAGCGCCGCCCACCGGGGTTCGCGGCCGGCGTCGAGGTTGCCGCGCACGGTGGAGAGGAGGCGCAGGCCGATCTTCTGGGATCCGTCGCTTCCCACCTTGGCCGTGGTGTGGCCTAGGGCGGGGTTGGCGAACCGGGTCAACACCTGGGCGCAGTACTCGTCCGCGTCCAGGCCCTGCGGGAGCTGGATGGTGGGCAGGACGTCCTCGGCCATCATGCGCCGGGCTGCCGTGAAAAACGCCTCCTCGGCGACGGCGTCGCTGATGGTTTCCTTACCTGCGGCGAGGCCGAGGTAGGCCAGCAGCGAATGGCTGGCGTTCAGCAGCCGCAGCTTCGCCGCCTCCCAGGCGGCGACGTCGCTGCTGAACAGCGCGCCGGCGTCCTCCCATCGCGGGCGGGCGGCGGCGAAGTTGTCCTCGATCACCCACTGCATGAACGGCTCGGCCACCACGGCGGCCTCATCCCGCAGCCCCAGTTCACGTTCGACGGCGTCCAAGTCACCCGCCGTCGTGGCCGGCACCATCCGGTCCACCATGGTGCTGGGGAACGTGACGTTGGCATCCAGCCAGGCGAGCAGCGGCTCGGACTCGGCAGGCGGCAGTGCACTACCGAACGCACGGACCAGCGTCCGGGTCAGTTCGCCGTTCCCGGGAAGGTTGTCGCACGAGACCACGGTAAGGGGACCGGCACCGGTGCGGGAACGCTGCTGGAGCCCGCGGGCGATCTGCCCGATGGCCGTGAGCGGCGCACACCCGTCAAGGTCCGCCCGGACCTCCGCGTCCTCCAGGTTGAGGGAGCCCGTCTGCGGGTCGATGCGGTAGCCCTTCTCCGTGATGGTCAGCGTGACCACCAGCGTCTCCGGTGCGGCGATCCGGTCCACCACCGCGGCAGGGTTGTCCCGTCCGGAGATCGCGTCGACGATACTGGACACCACGCGGAGCGGCGCCGCGCCTTCGCCCCGTTCGGCCACGGTGAACAGGCCGTCCTGCGGTGCGAGCTGCCGTGCCACGGTGTCCGAGCGCTGGGTGACACCGGTAATGCCCCAGCCGGTTTCCCCGGTGGCCAGCATGGCGTTCTCGGTGAAGACGGCGGTGTGTGCGCGGGCGAAGGCACCCAGGCCGAGGTGCACGATGCCGGGCTTCAGGCCGTTGACCCGGAGCGCGGCGCCGGGGAACTCGGCGCCGCCGGGCACGCCGCTGCCGAGGGTGCCATTGCTCAGGCGTGCCACGAGAGATCCCCTTCCGGAGTCCCCAAGGCCTGTGCCCCGAGGGTCTCTGCCCCGAGGGCGTGGGCGCGGGTCTCCTCGAAGCTCGGAATGAAGCCTGTGCCGCCCTTGCCGCTCACCACGAGTGATGCCGCGGCGGCCCCGTATTGGGAAGCCTCGGGAAAGGTGTCGCCGAGCACCAGCCGCGCAGTCAGCGTGCCCACGAAGGCGTCCCCGGCTCCGGTCTGGTCCACCACCGCCGGTGCAGGAATGGCGTCGATCCATGCCGACTCGGTGCCGCTTTCCAGCTGGATGCCCTTGGACCCGCACGTCACGGCGACGTTGGCGGTGCCGAGTGAGCGCAACTTGGCGGCGGCTTCGGCGGGCGTGGCGGTGCACAGCAGCGCGGACGTCTCGCCGGGAAACGAGGGCGTCACGAGGAAAGCCTGGGGCGCAAGCCCGGTGACGGCCGCCGTCGCGTCCTCCAGCGAGGTGAGCCGCGGGCGGTAGTTGGGATCGAAGACGAAGCGGCGGGACACCTCGGCTGCCCGGAACACGGCGGCGCGGGAGGTCGCCGAGATGGCGCAGGCGATGCCGCCGGCGATCACGGCGCCGGCCGAGGCGAACACGCCGGAGTCGACGTCGTCCGGCCCCAGGGTGGAGCCGACGCTGCCGCTGCGCGCATAGGAGAACTCGCGCTGCCCGTCGGGGTCGCAGTGCACCAGGTACACGCCTTGCTGGCCGCGGCGGAACCTGAGCAGTTCAGTGGAAATGCCGAGTTCAGCGATCCGTGCGGCGACCGCCTGGCCGAGGTCGTCGTCGGGCAGTACTGCCAGCAGCGCGGTGTGGGCACCGGCCGCAGCGGCTGCTGCGGCCACATTCAGCGCGTCGCCGGAGATGCCGAGCTGCGCCGGAACGCCGTGCCCGAACGGGACGTCGGTGGCCACCTCGAGGAGGATCTCCCCCATGGCGACAACGTCAAACGGCTTTGCTTCTGTCGGGTTAGTCACCAGTCATGCACCGACCCGTCGAGGCGGCGGTTGATGGGCAGGTACTTGGGGTCGAACGGGAACGCGGCGGCCGCTTCCTCGTCGAACTGAACACCCAGGCCGGGGGCGTCGCCGGGGTGCATATAGCCGTCCGTGAAGGTGTAGGAGGTCTTGAACACCTCGTTGGCGGGCTCGCGGTGGCCCATGTACTCCTGGACGCCGAAGTTGGGGATGCTCATGTCCACGTGCAGGGCGGCGGCGAAGGACACCGGCGAGAGGTCGCCGGCGCCGTGCGAGCCGGAACGGACGCCGTACAGGTCAGCCAGGGAGAAGATCCGGCGCAGGTGCGTGATGCCGCCCGAGTGCGAGACGGAGGTGCGGATGTAGTCGATCAGGCGTTCGGTGATCAGCTGCTGACAGTCCCAGATTGAGTTGAACACCTCACCGACGGCGATCGGCGTGGTGGTGTGCTGGCGGATCAGGCGGAACGCGGACTGGTCCTCGGCCGGCGTCGGATCCTCGATCCAGAACGGGCGGTACGGCTCCAGCGAGGCGCCCAGGCGGCCGGCCTCGATCGGTGTCAGCCGGTGGTGCACGTCATGCAGGACGTGGACGCCGTAGCCGAACTGCTCCCGCACGTGCGCCATCATCTTCGGCGCGAAGTCCAGGTACGCGCTGGTCTCCCACAGGTCCTCCTGGGGGATGTTGCCGCTGGCGGGCTCGTACGTCTTGCCGTCCACCGGCGCGATGCCGTAGGTCTTCTCCAGCCCCGGCACGGCAGCCTGCGCGCGGATGGCCTTGTAGCCGAGGTCCAGGTGGTGCTGGAAGTCGGCGCTGAGATCGTCAAGGGAGGAGCCGCTGGCGTGGCCGTAGACCATGACGCCCTCGCGGGCCGCGCCGCCGAGCAGTTCGTACACCGGCATGCCGGCGGCCTTGCCCTTGATGTCCCAAAGCGCGACGTCGATCGCGGCGATCGCTGTCATGGTCACCGGTCCGCGGCGCCAGTAGGCACCCTTGTAGAAGTACTGCCAGGTGTCCTCGATGCGGCGGGCGTCGCGGCCGATCAGGAGCGGGCAGAGGTGCTCGGACAGGTAGGACGCCACAGCGAGTTCACGTCCGTTGAGGGTGGCGTCGCCGATGCCGGTAATCCCGTCCTCGGTCTCGATAACGAGCGTGACGTAATTCCGTCCTGGCGACGAAACCACTACGCGTGCGTCGGTGATCTTCACTGGCTGGTCCTTTTACTTCGTGGGAGGCGTTCAAGTAGCTCGCAGTAGATGTCGTTTTGAGGGCTCAGAACGACATCTACTGCGAGTCAGTTGGGTCAGGAGAGGCGGAGCATGACCTTGCTGCTGCCGGCGGCAGGGTCGGCGGAGACCCGCATGGCTTCCGCGGCCTGGTCGATGCCGAACTTGTGGGTGATGACGGGTGAAACATCCAGGCCTTCGGACATCGCCTTGAGCGCGTCGGTGATCTCGTCCGCGAACCGGTACGAGCCGATCCAGGTGATCTCCCGCGTCACGAGGTCTCCGAGTGCGGCCGGGGCCGGCGCGCCGGGCAGGTTGCCCACCTGGACGATGGTCCCGCCGCGGGCCGTGGCCCGGAGCACGCCGCCCAACACAGCCGGGATGCCGGTGGCTTCGAAGACGAGCTCCATGTCCTCCGGCAGCGTCGCCCCATCCGAAAGGTTGCGGACCTCGTCAGCGCCCATGGCCGACGCGATCTTCAGCGAGGCGTCGTTGATATCCGTGGCGATGACCGTCCGGGCACCCGCGTATTTGGCGGCCGCGACCACCAGCGAGCCGATCGGACCGGCGCCGTTGACCAGCACGTCCCGGCCGGTCAAGTCACCGGCGCGGCCAGCCGCGTGAAGGGCGACGGCGAGTGGTTCGGCGAGTGCCCCACGCAGGGTGTCCACGCCGTCCGGAAGCGGACGGATCTGCGACGCGCGGACCAGCTTCCGTTCGCTGAAGCCGCCGTCGGTGTGGGGATCGAAGGCTGCCGATCCGAAGTACCGGATCTGCGGGTACGGGTTGGTCCGGCCGCTGAGCCGCTCGGGCATGATCCCGTCCCCCACCAGTTCGGCGGGATGGACGGTGACCGGCTGGCCGACGTCGAGGTTTTCGACGCCGTCGCCCAGCTGGGCGATGCGGCCTGCCACCTCGTGGCCGAGGACGAGCGGGGCCTTCAGCTGCGCGGTTCCCGAGGCGCCGTGGCGCCAGTAGGAAAGGTCAGAGCCGCAGATCCCGCCCCATTCGACGTCGAGGACCACTTCCCCCGGCCCGGCGACGGGCTCGGGACGGTTGTCGATGCGGAGATCGTTGGCGCCGTGGACAACTACGGCTTTCATACTGCGTCTTCCAGGCGGACCATGTCGCGGCCGCGGACCTCGGGGCCGACCGCGGCGGACACCAGCGTGATGAGCGAGTAGCCAATGAGCATGGCGGCCAGCGGCCACCAGTGTCCGGTGACGGCGGTGAGCGTAGCGGCGAGGATGGGGCCGATGGCGGTGGCAAGGATGCCGCCGATCTCCTTGGCCAGTGCCAGCTGGGTGAAGCGGGTGCGCGCTCCGAAGAATTCGGCCATGGTGACGCTCTCCATCGAGAAGAGGCTCAGCACGCCCAGGTTCAGGCCGACGACGACGCCGATCGTGACGAGCGTCGGGTCCCCGCTGGTGACCATGAGCATCATGGGGATGGCGAACAGCGCGGTGAGGGTGCTCAGCACCAGGTACAGCGGCCGGCGGCCGAAGCGGTCACCCAGGATGCCGATCAGCGGGATGGTGGCGAAGCCGATGATCGAGCCGATCATGATGGCCGTGGTGCCGATGGACTTGTTCATGAGCAGCACGGTGGCCAGGTAGCCGATGAGGAAGGTCTGGATGAGGCCGGAGTTGCCGGCCTGTCCGAAGCGGAGGCCGAGGGCGATGAGGAAGGACTTGCCCTTGCGCTGGTGCAGTGCGGCTTCGATCGTGCTGGTGGAGTGGGTCGTGCTCCGGGACTGGGTGGCATCGCTGGCCGTCTCGGCGGCAAGGTCGCGCTTGGCGATTGCGACGCCGTCCACGACGTCCTCACGCTGTTCGAACACCGGGCTCTCCTTGAGGGAGCGGCGGATCCAGACGGCGAAGATCATCAGCAGGAAGCTGGCCAGGAACGGGATGCGCCAGCCCCAGCTGAGCAGTTGCTCCTCGGAGAGCACTGCCACCAGGATGGCCCAGAGCGCGGAGGCTGCGAGCGTGCCGGAGTTGGTGCCGAGGCAGACAAGCGAGGAGATGAGGCCGCGACGGCGGGCCGGGGCGTACTCGGCCAGCATCACCGTGGCACCCGCGATCTCGGCGCCGGCTCCGAAGCCCTGGATCAGGCGCAGCGCAACGAGCAGGATGGGCGCCCAGATGCCGATCATGGCGTAGGTGGGCAGGACGCCGATCAGGGTGGTGGACGCACCCATCAGGGCGATAGTGATGAAGAGGACCTTCTTACGGCCGATCCTGTCGCCCATCCGGCCGAAGTAGACGGCGCCTACAAGGCGGGCCACATAGCCGACGCCATAGGTTGCCATCGCTGCAATGAGGCCGATGACCGGGCTCACGTCCGGGAAGAAAATCTTGTTGAAGACGATGGCCGCGGCCAGCGAGTAGAGCTGGAAGTCCATGAACTCCATGGCGGTTCCCAGCCAGCCCGAGACAGCCACCTTCGCGAGGTCGCGGGTGGTCCGTGTTTCGGTCTTGGCTGAGGGCGGTGCGATGCTCTCGGTCATCAATTGCTCCTTTGCAGGCGATGAAGAAGGGGAGTTGGAGAGTTTCTGCCTGATAGTGGCCGGGGACGTAGAGGTGTCCGGCGGTGGCTTGCTGACTACCATACAAGCACTACCATTCTAGTTTGTCAAGGGTGGCTAGACTGGATGCATGGCAACCGGCAGACCTGAAAAAGGGCACTCTCCGCGGCTTTCCGTGCGGGATCAGACACTGGACACACTCCGGCGTCGCATCATTTCCCTGCAGCTCCCTCCTGGAGAGCCGCTCTCCGAGAACGAGCTCGCCCAGGAACTGGGCGTCAGCCGGACGCCCGTGCGCGAAAGCCTCATCCTGCTGCGCGAGGAAGGCCTGGTGCAGGTGTTCCCACAGATAGGGTCGTTCGTCTCCCTGGTGGATCTGGGCCGTGTGGCTGAGGCTCAATTCGTCCGCGAGGCCATCGAATGCGCTTCCCTACAGGACGCTGTGGTCGACGCCGCGGGCCTGGCAGGGCTTCGGGAGATCCTGGCTGCGCAGCGTGACGCGGAAGCTGCCGGCGACGTCGAGGAGTTCTTCCGGCTCGATGAGGACTTCCACCGCGAGCTCCTGCGGCTGGCAGGGCACGAGTCCGCGTGGACCGCGGTCAACTCGGCCAAAGCCCACCTGGATCGTGCTCGGCGCCTCAGCCTGATCGACACCCGGCCCGTGTCCACGCTGATCGACCAGCACACCGCGGTGGTGGACGCGCTCGAAGCCAACAACCGCCCCGAAGCCGACAGCTCACTGCGGCTGCACCTGCGCGGCGTCTTCGAGGACGTCAAGCGCATCCAGGCATCATCGCCCGAGCTCTTCTCGGACGGCACAGCCTCGCGCCCAGTAAGGCGCAGCATCGCCCGGCTTTCCTAAACACCGTTCGGCCCGTCGGGTCTGACATCCTCCGCGTGCTCGGTCGCAAAGGGGCCGCCGCTGGATGTTAGGCCCCGACGGGCCGGCAGTTGAGATGTGCGGCCTACGCCTGCTTGACCAGGGCGGCCTCGAGGTTGATCTTCACCTTGTCGCTGACCAGGAGTCCGCCTGCTTCGAGCGCGGCGTTCCAGGTCAGGCCGAACTCCTTGCGGCTGATTTCGGCCTCGGCCGAGAAGCCGGCGCGGGTGGCGCCGAAGGGGTCGACAGCAACCCCGCTGAACTCGACCTCGAGTTCAACCGGTTTGGTGATGCCCTTGATGGTGAGGTCGCCCGTCAGCGTGTAGTCCTCGCCGTCGCCATCGATGTGCGTGCCCTTGAAGGTCATCTCGGGGAACTTCGCGACGTCGAAGAAATCCTCGTTCTTCACGTGGGCGTCACGGTTGGCGTCGCCGGAGTCGAAGCTGGCGGTTTTCACGGTGGCGTGCAATGACGAGTCGGCCAGGGAGTCCCGCACATGGGCTTCGGCGGTTGCTTCACGGAACCGCCCGCGGACCTTGCTGATTCCGGCGTGCCGGACGCTGAAGCCGATTTCACTGTGGGACATATCGAGTGTCCAGATGCCGGGGGTCAGGCCTGCGGGAAGAGTCATGGCGCATCTCCTTTGAAGGAAAAACCTGCTGGTCAGTGCGGGTTCAACACTGGTTTAGGCGGGCGGGGAAGTCAAGGATGAGAACCTTCACCAGATACTCCTAGCCAATTTTCAGGAAACCTCCCCTAGGCTAGGAGCAGGCCCACCGCGTATCCCCCATCCGGGGTGGTCCTGCCGCTAGGAGTAGCCCCGCAAGCCGATTTGGCAGTGCGGGGCTCTCCGCGTTTTGGGCACATCAGTTTTGGGCAGCTATCCGCGTGGCACCGCCAACTCCATCCGGCCGGCCAGTACAGTCGATCGTTGAATCGAGAACCAGCGCCACGGGAGTAAACCGACTTGCACCACGCACCACCCCGCGGAAGGAACTGGTTCACAGCCGGGGCCCTTGCCGCCGTCATCCTGGCCACCACAGCCTGTGGCGGGGTCATCAGCGCAACCCGGCAGCCGACGTCGGACGCTGTTCCTGGCGGGTCAGCCGGCAGCACAGCAGGGTACGCCAAAGCGGCCGACCTCCTCGCCGCCCTGCCCGTCAAGGGCCGCGCACCGAAAACCGGCTACGACCGGGAGGAATTCGGCCCGGCCTGGTCAGACACTGACCACAACGGCTGCGACACGCGCAACGACATCCTGGCCCGCGACCTCAAAAGGACCACCTTCAAGCCGGGAACGAAGGACTGCATCGTCCTGACCGGATCCCTGGCGGATCCCTACACAGCCACAACCATCGCCTTCACCCGCGGCAACAAAACCAGCAGCGCGGTCCAGATCGACCACGTCGTTGCCCTCAGTGACGCATGGCAGAAGGGCGCCCAAGGGCTCAGCAAGGCGCAGCGGACAGCGTTCGCCAACGATCCCCTGAACCTGCTGGCCGTTTCCGGCCCCGCCAACCAGCAGAAGTCCGACGGCGACGCCGCCACCTGGCTGCCGGGCAGCAGGGCCTACCGCTGCCCCTACGTGGCGCGCCAGATTTCGGTCAAGGCCAAGTACAAGCTGTGGGTGACCCAGGCCGAACGTACCGCGATGGCCACAGTCCTGGCCCAGTGCGGCGGCACGGTCGCGGGAAGCAAATAAGGCGCCGGAAGCAAGTGAGCGCCGCTCAGCCCTGCTCCGGCAGCTCACCCGCGAACGGGTAGTCTTCCTCGTCGTTGCCGGGCGTACCCGCGGCCTGCTCAATGGCGTCTGCCTCAGCCGCTTCCTCGGCGGAGAGCTCGGGGACTGCTCCCGGACCGTTGGACCTCAGCGGAGTCCGCTGCTCCAGGGCGTCCGCCTCGGGAACGTCCACAGGCAACGGCTGCTGCTCCTCCTCCCCGGACTCCCCGCCCGCCGCTTGGCGCTGTTCAAACGCATCGGTCTCCGGCACTTCGAGGGGTGTTTCATCAGGCTGGCTGTTCATGGATCTCCTCCTGTGGCTAGGTGGGCCGTTCCATGAGTCTGGTCCTCCTCCGCCATGACGGCAATGGGGCCGCCTGCTCCCCGGCCGCTCGGCCGGAACTGCAGGCGGCCCGCACCGCTGCCCTGCCTCAGCTCCGTCGCTGTGTCAGCTGAGGTATCCGTTCGGGTTCAGCACGTACTTCGTGGCTGCACCGGCGTCGAACTCGGCGTACCCCTTCGGTGCCTCCTCCAGCGGAATCGGCTTGGCGTTGACGTTCTTGGCGATGCTCACCCGGTCGTTCAGGATGGCCATCATCAGCTGCCGGTTGTACTTCATCACCGGACACTGCCCCGTGGTGAAGCTCAGCGACTTCGCCCAGCCCGTGCCGAGGCTCAGGCTTAGTGCACCCTTCTTTGCTGCCTCGTCGATGCCGCCCGGGTCACCCGTCACATACAGCCCGGGAATACCCAGGGCGCCGCCTGCGGCTGTGATGTCCATCAGCGAATTCAGCACGGTGGCCGGTGCCTCCTTGGCACCCTGGCCGTGGCCCTTCGCCTCGAAGCCCACGGCATCCACGGCGCAGTCCACCTCGGGCACCCCCAGGATCTGCTCAATCTGCTCCTGCGGCCCGCCCTTGGTAAGGTCTACCGTCTCGCAGCCGAAGCTGCGGGCCTGCGCCAGCCGGTCGCTGTTCATGTCGCCCACAATTACGACGGCGGCACCCAGCAAATGCGCGCTTGTCGCCGCTGCCAGTCCAACCGGACCGGCACCCGCGACGTATACGGTGGAACCGACGCCGACCCCCGCCGACACGGCGCCGTGGAAGCCCGTGGGGAAGATGTCCGAGAGCATGGCAAGATCCAGGATCTTCTCCATGGCCTTGTCCTTATCCGGGAACTTGAGCAGGTTCCAGTCCGCGTACGGCACCAGCACGTAGTTGGCCTGGCCGCCCACCCAGCCGCCCATGTCCACGTAGCCGTAGGCACTGCCCGGCCGGTCCGGGTTCACGTTGAGGCAGATGCCGGTCTTGCGCTCCTTGCAGTTCCGGCAGCGGCCGCAGGAAATATTGAACGGCACGGAGCAGATGTCCCCGACCTTGATGAATTCGACGCCGGGCCCAACTTCCACCACCTCGCCGGTGATTTCGTGGCCCAACACCAGGTCCGGCGGTGCCGTGGTCCGCCCGCGGACCATGTGCTGGTCCGACCCGCAGATGTTGGTGGCTACTGTCTTGATGATCGCGCCGTGGGGAACCTGGCGCCCCACGTTGGCCGGATTAACACCCGGCCCGTCCTTAAGTTCAAAAGTGGGGTAATCGATGTCGATGACCTCCACCTTGCCGGGTCCCTTGTAGGCAACGGCTTTGTTCCCTTCCATCTCTTTCCTCCTGGCGTCACAGACCCTTCCCCGTGAAGAGTCGGCGGTGAATTCATGAGTGTTGTGATGCGCCCTCCAGGGCATTCCCCTGAAAGGCCGGACGACGCCGTCGGGCCTTAAAAGGTGGAGGGTGACGCCAGTCTAGAACGGACCCGCCACATGGTCCATGGGTGCCGGGCAGTAAATTGAGAGCGCGCACTCAGGGGTTGGATTGCAGGAATTAGGGCAATTACGCAACACAATTGGGTCTTTTTGATGCCGCCCGTCGGGCCTAGTTTGGGAACAGCGAGTCGCCCAGCCGGGGCGTCCGAAACTTTGGAGGAATCCCATGAGCACGCATGTAGCAGATTGCAGCGTCACCAACTGCTCCTTCAACGACCACTCCGAATGTAACGCCGAGGCCATCACGGTCGCCGGAACCACTGACCACGCCTCCTGCGCCACGTTTATCGATACCGGCATCCACGGCGGCCTTCCGAAGGTCCTCGCCGGCGTCGGAGCCTGCCAGCGGTCCGAATGCGTCCACAACGACCACCTCATGTGCCAGGCACCGGAAGTCCACGTTGGCCCCGGGCCGGACAACGCCGACTGCCTCACCTACTCCCACAACGGCAAGAATCCCGTCCACTGACCCGCACAGGCATGTAGGGTCCCCCATTGGCTGCAGCTCCCGGCCGGCGGCGCTTGATTGTCATAGCCTCTTGCTAGATTCAAATCAGCGCACCGGGAACCGTCCCGGAGCAAGGCTGCCAATGGGGAGGCCCCATGTTCCTGCTCGATCCAACCACGCCGGGAGCACCTGCTGACCTGGTGTTCTCCGCCAGCGATCTCGTGGCCGCGAGCGAGTGTGAGTACCGCACGCTCCGGATCCTCGACGAGAAGCTGGGCCGTTCCCCCAAGGCCGATTTTCCCGCCGACGAAATGCAGGCGCGGGCCGGCAAGCTCGGCGACCTCCACGAGCACAAGGTGCTTGCCGGCCTCATCGACGCCCACGGGGTCTGGGACGAGGCGAGCGGCACGGGGGTTTACTCGATGGACCGCGGAACCACCAGCAGGGCGGATCTCGCGGACAAAGCCCGGGAAACCGCCGCTGTCCTCCGCGCCGGTGCCGACGTCGTCTTCCAGGCCACGTTCTTCGACGGCGAGTTCATGGGCTACGCGGACTTCCTGGTGAAGGAGGACCCTGCATTTGAGAACGCCGTGCGGGGGGCGGCTGGCCCGGCAGGCCCGTCCTTGTCTGGCCAGGAGCGGAATGCCCACCCGCGGTACGCGGTCTGGGACACGAAGCTGGCGCGGCACGCCAAAGTGGGCGCTCTGCTGCAGCTGGCCGCGTACGGCGACCAGCTGATCGGGCTCGGGCTGGACCCCGCCCCGCGCGTCACCCTGGTGCTGGGCAACATGGAGCGCAGTTCCCACTCACTGGCCGATCTGCTGCCTGTGTACCGCGAGCGGCGGGCGCGCTTCCGTGAACTCACCGCGGCCCACCGGAACGCGGACGCCCCCGTGGCGTGGCAGCAGCCCGGCGTGACTTACTGCGGCAGGTGCGATTACTGCGCCGAGCAGGTGGCCGCGCACCGGGACCTGCTGATGGTCGCGGGCATGTCGTCCGTCCAGCGGAAGAAGCTGGCTGCAGACGGCATCACCACCATCGATGCCCTCGCCGAACTGCCTCTGCACCTGGCCACAGGTTCACGCCGGCGCCTGCGTGACCAGGCCAGGATGCAGACCGGGCTGGAGAAACCCGACGGCTCCCGGACCTTCGTGAAGGACGGCCAGCCCCACACCGTGACGTACAAGGTGCTGGCGGACAACGCGCTGGGCGGCATCCCTGCCCCGAGTGAAGGCGACATCTTCTTCGACTTCGAAGGCGACCCCCTCTGGCAGGACCCGGCCGGACAGTGGGGCCTGGAGTACCTCTTCGGCGTGATCGAGGCACCGCTGCCCACTGATCCGCCGGGCCAGGACCCGGTGTTCCGGCCATTCTGGGCCCACTCGCGTGCAGGCGAACGGCAGGCCTTCCTGGACTTCCTCGCCTACGTGGAGGAACGCCGGGCGCGGTATCCGGACATGCACGTCTACCATTACGCGCCCTACGAAAAGACAGCCCTGCGCAACCTTTCGCTGAACCACGTTGCCGGCGAGGATGTGGTGGACTCGTGGCTGCGGGACGGGCTCCTGGTGGACCTCTACGCCACGGTCCGGCATTCACTCCGGATTTCCGAGGCCTCATACTCCATCAAGAAACTCGAGCCCCTGTACATGGGTGACCACCTGCGGTCCGGTGACGTCAAGGATGCCGGCGCTTCCGTCGTGGCCTACGCCGCCTACTGCGAGGCGCGCGACGCCGGCCCGGAAACGCAGGCGGTAGCAGCCGCCATCCTGGCCTCAATTTCCGATTACAACCAATACGACTGCCTCTCCACGCTCCGCCTTCGGGACTGGCTTCTGGAGTTGCGCGGTAATGCGCCTGCCGCTCCTGACCGGGTCAGCGCCGGGACGGCAGCCGGCGCGGCGATGGCGGCGGCTGCGGGGACAGCCTCCGGAGCGGCGACGGCGGACGGTTCCCCAACGCCGTCGGACGCTGTTCCGGACGGGGAACCGTCGCCGGAGGAAGAAGCCCTGCGCGCCTTCATGGACGCCATTCCTGACCACCGCGAGCTGACGCCCGACGAGCAGGCAGTGGCCATGGTCGCCGCGGCCACCGGCTATCACCGCCGGGAGCGCAAACAGTTCTGGTGGGAGCACTTCGACCGCCTCGAAGCCGAGGTCGACAGGTGGCGGGACCAGCGGAACGTGTTCATCGTCGAAGCCGCCGAGGTGGTCTCGGACTGGGCGCCGCCCACCCCCCGGGCCCGGACGGAGTCCCGCACCCTGCGGCTCACGGGGATCATGAGCGAAGGCTCGGAGTTCAAGCCCGGCTCCACCTGGTTCCGGATGTTCGAGGACCCGCTGCCCGACGGGCTCGGCGAGGTCGACGGCGGGCGGACCCCGCGCCGCGCTGCAGGTCAGCCGGCAGGCACCGCTGCAGCGCCCGGCGCGGCCGGCACGCCGCCCTCCCGCGACGGCATCTTCGGGACGCTGGTGGAGGCCGTCGAGGACCATCCCCAGCAGCCTGGCCGGACCGTCATCACCATCACAGAGAAGTCCACGGGAAAGGTACCGCCGTACTTCCAGCTGCCCATGGCGCTGACCGACGACCGCCCCATTCCCACCATCAGCATCGAGGCGGCGCTGGCGGAACTCGCACAGCTCGTCGGTTCATCCCTGCCGGAACTTCCCAAGCATGCCGGCGTGGACATCCTCCGCCGATCGGCACCCCGGCTGGCCGGCGTCCAGGGCCTGCCCGCAGTGGGCAACGACGCCAACGGAAACGCCGACTACGTGTCGGCCATAACCTCGGCACTGCAACACCTGGACCGCTCGTACCTCGCGGTGCAGGGACCTCCGGGTACCGGGAAGACGTTCGTCGGCTCCCACGTCATAGCCCGGCTCGTGCAGGCCGGCTGGAAGGTGGGCGTGGTCGCCCAGTCGCACGCCGTCGTCGAAAACATGCTCTGCACGGCCATCGAAAAGGCGGGGGTGGACCGCGCCTTGGTGGCCAAGAGGCTTTCACAGCCGCACGATGTGCCGTGGACGTGCGTGGCCGACGAGGACATCGCCCGGCTCCTGGAGACCGACGGCGGCTGCCTGGTGGGCGGAACGGCCTGGACCATGACCGGCAGGCACGTGCCTGCGGGGGCGCTGGACCTGCTGGTCATTGACGAGGCCGGCCAATACTCGCTGGCCAACACCCTGGCCGTGGCCCGGTCGGCCCAGCGGCTGCTGCTGCTCGGAGACCCGCAGCAGCTTCCCCAGGTCACCCAGGGCTCCCATCCGGAGCCCGTTGACGAGTCCGCGCTCGGATGGCTGTCCGCCGGGCATGCCACGATGCCCGCCGAGCTCGGCTACTTCCTCGCCGATTCCTGGCGGATGCATCCGGAGCTGTGCCGCAAGGTCTCGGTCCTCAGCTACGACGGCCGGCTGGAATCCGCACCGGCGGCATCCCGGCGCCATCTCGACGGCGTGCCGCCCGGCGTGGAAACCGTCCTCGTCCAGCATGCAGGCAACACCACAGGTTCAGCGGAGGAGGCGGCAGCGGTCGTCGGACTGGCACGCGAGCACATCGGGCTCAAGTGGACGCCGGGAAAGGACGAGCCGGTCCGGCGGCTGGAAGCCAAGGACATCCTGGTGGTGGCCGCATACAACGCCCAGGTGCAGGCCATCCGGCACGCCCTGGACCACGAGGGCCTGGCGGATGTGCGGGTGGGAACGGTGGACAAGTTCCAGGGCCAGGAGGCGCCCGTGGTGCTAGTGTCCATGGCATGCTCGGCGATTGCTGAGGCACCGCGCGGAGCCGAGTTCCTGCTCAACCGCAACCGCATCAACGTGGCGGTGTCCCGTGGCCAGTGGCGGGCCGTGATCGTCCGCTCCCCCGAGCTCACGAACTACATGCCGTCACGGCCGTTCGCGCTTGAGGAACTCGGGGCGTTCCTGGGACTCAGCCAGGGCTGAACCGGCTGGTTGAACCCAGCCTTCAGGAACTCAGCTGACCACTTGGAAGCTCCGGAATCCGCCTTCGGCCGGCGAAACCTTCTCGTCGACGTGCGCCACCCTGCCCGGAGCCTGGGATGAACCCAACCACCGCCGGAATTCCACGATGTCGGGCTGCGGGCCTTCGGCGACGACGGCGACCGAACCGTCGTCGTCGTTCCTGACTGAACCGGTCAGCCCCAGCTCGTCGGCCTTGCGAGCAGTCCAGTACCGGAACCCCACTCCCTGGACCATGCCGGTAACCCGTGCGGTGAGGCGGACGCTGTCCGGGTCGGCTGCCTTCGAGTCAGTCATGGAACCAATGTAGCCCCGGCCGGCAGGGTACCGACAGGCTCGGCCAGCGGGACCCGGCAGGGCACTTATCCGGCAGGGCAGTTATCCGGCAGGGCGGAGGGAGGTGATCATGCCGCGGATGTTCTTGTATTCGGGGGTCTCCATGTAGGCCTGGGGCGTGTCGATGTGCGGCGGGTTCCCCGGGGTCGTGTCAAAGGGGTCGTAGACGCCGCCGAACATTGCGCCGCTGGGCGGCCAGCCGAAGAAATGGGCTATCGGGCAGGCCGTGGGACCGGTTGGTTCGGGCGCCGAGGTGATGCCGTAGGCCAGCAGCGTCATCTTGGCGGGATCGGTGACGGTGTCGTCCTGCCGCGATTCGAACGTGAACCTCGGCGTGCTCCCAGAATGCTTCAACGCCGGGAGCGGCTCCGATTCATACATGGCATAGGGCTGCTTCTTGGTGCATTCCGCGCCCGTCACCATGTTGGTACGCAGCGTGGCCATCGACTTGCCTGCGGGGGTGCGCACCTCCACGAACACGCCGCCGCCCTGCGGCGTCTCTCCGGCAGGGTCCTTGATGATCCACTCGGACGGAAGATCAAACGCCAGCGTGCCGTCCGACGTCGTAAACGTCTTCCAGCCCTCAGGCAACGTGGCGGACGCCGTGGCGGTGGCCGACGCCGGGCTGTCAGTCGCCGTTGCCGTTCCGCTGGCCGTTGCAGTTCCGCTGGCCGTTGCAGCATCCGAGGATGCTGATGTTTCCGGTGCCGCAGACCCTCCGCCGCCCGGCGAAGCAGGCGCCCCGCAGCCGGCGAGTGCAACGACGGCAGCCAAAACGGCGGCCCCGGACAAAATCCCTGAATGGCGCAAGGCTCCTCCTCGAGTTGCGAACGTGCTCCCCATTCTGGGCTTCCACCCCTTGGCCGGGAAAGTGATCGAGACTACTGAATCCAAAGTGTTGTGGTCGATAACGAACCGGACCGCAAGGGCCCGGCACCGCCGAATAGGCAGCAAAGCCGGTGGAGTGCAAATTTCCACTCAAACGAAGAAGGTTGGTAGGGGTTGATACATGCCAGACCTTCTAGACCAAGCAATGCCTTTCCTCGCAATCGCAGTGGCCCTGGCCGCCGGACTGGTCCTCTCCTGGCTGCTCCGGCGCGCCGTCCTGCGGCTCAACCGCCGGCTCACCGCGCTGCACGATTCCTCGCGCCGGGCCAAAGTTCCGCTGCGGCTCACGCTGTGCCTGATCGGCGTCAGAGTCGCCCTGGCCCTCACCACGGAGGACGCGCCATGGCGCCGAACGGTGGACCAAGTGCTGCTGATCGCGCTGATCGCGGCCGCAGCCTGGCTGGTGGTGGCAGTGCTGCTGATCATTGAATCACTCATGCTCACCCACTACAGCGTGGATGTTGCGGACAACCGCCGCGCCCGCCGGCTGCGCACGCAGGTGCTCCTTGCCCGGCGCGTGGGCGTGGCGCTTGTTGTGATCCTCGCACTTGGCATCGCCCTGCTCACCTTCCCGGATGTGCGCGCACTTGGTGCCGGCATACTGGCCTCCGCCGGACTGCTCTCCATCGTGGCAGGCCTCGCCGTGCAGTCCTCGCTCGTCAACGTCTTCGCCGGAGTCCAGCTCGCCTTCACCGACGCTATCCGGGTGGACGACGTGGTGGTGGTGAACAAGGAATGGGGCCGGATTGAAGAAATCACGCTGACCTACGTAGTGGTCCACATCTGGGATGACCGCCGCCTGATCCTGCCGTCGACGTACTTCACCACGACGCCGTTCGAGAACTGGACGCGGCGGCGGTCGGATGTCATGGGCACTGTCGAGTTCGATCTCGACTGGCGCGCCCCGGTCGAGGCCATGCGCGCGGAGCTTAAGACCCTCCTGGCCGGCACCGACCTGTGGGACGAGCGTGTGGGCATCCTCCAGGTCACCGATGCCACCAGCGGCTTTGTCCGGGTCCGGATCCTCGTCAGTGCGGCGGACAGCGCCTCACTCTTCGATCTGCGTTGCCTCATCCGCGAGAAGCTGGTCCGCTTCCTGCAGCAGGAACACCCGCAGGCGCTGCCGCATCTGCGCTGGGAAACAGCCGGCTCGGCCCAGTCCCAGGCTTCGGCGCGGCGGCCTCACCCCCAGCTGGAAGCCCATCACCGCCCGCCATCCGACCCGCACGATTCCCAGCTCTTCACCGGCTCCATAGAGGCCGTGCAACGATCCCGCGCCTTTACCGGACCCGGCGAGCAGGCATTCGAGGACCGCGAAAAGACTCTCTCCGCCCACGGCTAGGGAGCCCAGGCCCCGTGAAGGCAAAAAGCCCCGCCGCAGCATCAGCTGCAGCGGGGCTTCGAGCCGGAGGGAATCAGTTGACGGTGATGTCCCGGGTCCGGTGGTCGTAGCGGATGGTGAGCTGGCCGCCGACGTGGTGCAACTCGTGGTTGGCACCGTCGAAGGCGCCGAACGCACCGTAGTTCTCATCCCAGGAGCGGTTGAGGGCGATCTTGAAGTTGTAGTAACCGGCCGGGATTTCCGCCGAGAGCTTCCACAGCTGGTCCAGCGTGTCCAGCTTCATCTGTGCTTCGTCGTACTGCGGCGCCCAGTTCTCCGGGGCTCCCAGCAGGGTGTTGAAGTCGCCGGCCACAGCCACGGCTGCGGGCTGGTCGACGGTTTCCACGGAGCTTTCGACGGCGGGTGCCTGCGCTTCGGCGTCAGCCTCGGCCTTGTGCTGCACGGCCTTGGCCACGGGAGCCACTGCGCCTTCGATCAGCTTGGCGGCCTTGTCCGCAACCTTGGCGACCTTGGACGGAGCCTTCTCTGCCTTTGCGGCTGCGACCTTCGCCGGCGCCTTCTCGGCAGCGGGCTTGGCGGGTGCGGCCACCGGAAGGGGCGTGTCGGCAGGGACCGGGGTACCGGCGTCGAGCGCTGCCGAGAAGCTGGCGGCGTCCGGGAAGGCGACGGTAGCGCGCTGCCCGTTCTCGGTGATGGTCCAGCCGGAGCGTCCCTTGACCAGCCAACCGGCCTTGACCAGCTTGGCCGTGGCGGTGGTCAGCGACTTGTGGCCACGGGGAATGCCGCCACTGAGGAGTTCAGCTTCGTAGGCGTTCAGCGGAACCCGGACGAGGGCTTCAGCCAGTACGGCGCCGGCGTTCTGCGACTCACCCGACAACACCCCCTCTGACAGAACGTCCAGCACGGCCTTAAGGCGGATGTTGGTGTTTTCAGCGGCAGTCTTGCGCATGGTTCCCCTTACAGAGCGATTGTTCCCACAGTAGTTTGCCAAGCGCGGGGCGAATCTGGCGACTTTAGTAGGTAAACATTGTGTGTCGTGACCGACTATGACGGGGATTACACCCAAACTGAGCCGCAGGTCTCGCTTCTGGCAGGCCCGCGGCGCCCTTCCCGGCCGACTTCCCGGCCCGCCTCCCCCGCCCGTGCGAGCACGCCATTTCCCGGCGGGAGGAATGGAAAGTAGGCTTACCATATAGAGCGAAGCACCAAACGGAAGGGATGAATTCAGTGAGTGACCACAGCAGCAACCCAGACGGCTTTATCGTTCCGGACCCTTCGAAGCTCCGTGACGACGTTCCCGGCGACGCGGGTGATGACGCCAACGCCATCCGCTTCAGCGAGGAGCAGGCACTTATCGAGGAGCAGTCGCACGGTATCCGCCCGGAGCGCTACAGCGTTCCGTCCGGCGGCCCCACCATGGAAGAAGCCCGCGGCAGCATGGACCTTTCCGACGACACCCGGGACACGGCCGCCGCGGACAGCAGCGACGACGGCCTGCACAGCGGCCAGGAGCAGTAGCAGCAACTGACACCGGCAGTAATAGACACCGGCCAGTAACTAGCTGCAGGCACAGGCAGGCGCCTCAGCAACGTTGAAGGGCGGCCATCCACGGCTGCCCTTCCGCGTTGCCGACCAGGCTACTGCGCGTAGCCTTCCACTTCACTCGGCGGACGGGCATCCGCCTCATTGGGATCCTCGCCGGCCTTCGCCTTCGCCCGGCGCTGCCGCAGCAGATCCCAGCATTGGTCCAAGGCGGCCTCAACCTGCGCCAGGCGGGCAAGACGGTCCTGATCACCCGCAGCGCCGCCCGCGCCGGCATCCCCCGAGCCGCCGGCGGAACCTGCCGCCGCCGGCTCACGGAGTTGATGCTCTTCGTCAACCAGCGCCTGGATGCGCTGCAGAATGTCCTGGTTATCCATCGCCTTCACTCCTTGGTTTGCCGGTGCACGCTCATGGGAGCCGCAGCCTGGGACCGCCGCCCCAACCAACCGCCGCCCCATCCAACCGCCTTCCCAACCATTCGAGGGGCCGGGACTGCCAGCCTAATCAGCTGATGCAGTCGGCGGAAGAGCTTCCCGGTCACCCTTTCGCAATGGCCACAAGGCACCACTGGCGGCACTGCCGTCGTCTGGCTAGGGTAGACGGTAAGCATGCTTAGCATTGCCCTTGAACATCAGGCACCGAGTCGAGCCCGATGTTCCTGTCCGCGTTCAACACCACCTCGGAGGAGAACCATGACCGACCAGTACACCTTCAAGAACCCCGTCACCGCTTACGAGCACATCGAGCCGCCCAAGCAGCACCAGCCCGAGCCCGGCCTGGACGCGAAGCTTGACCCCAAGGCCGACCTGGGCGAGGACACTTACCGCGGCACCGGCCGCCTTGATGGCAGGAAAGCGATCGTCACGGGCGCAGACTCCGGCATCGGTGCAGCGACGGCGATCGCCTTCGCCCGGGAAGGGGCCGACGTGGTGCTTTCCTACCTCCCCGAGGAGGAAGAGGACGCCGCCAGGATCGCCAATCTGATTGAGAAGGCCGGCAGAAAAGCCGTGAAGATGCCCGGCGACCTCAAGGACGCCGCGACCTGCCAGAAGCTGGTAGACGCCGCGCTGCAGGAACTGGGCGGTCTGGACATCCTGGTGAACAACGCCGGCAAGCAGGTGGCCCAGGAGGACATCGGCCAGATCACCGACGAGCAGTTCGACCACACGCAGAAGACCAACGTGTACGCCATGTTCTGGCTCACCAAGGCCGCGGTGCCGCATCTTCCGGCCGGCTCCACGATCATCAACACCACGTCCATCCAGGCTTACAACCCGTCGCCGACGCTCCTGGACTACGCCACCACGAAGGCCAGCATCAACAACTTCACGAAGGGACTGGCACAGCAGCTGGCGCCGAAGGGCATCCGGGTGAACGCCGTTGCTCCCGGCCCCATCTGGACACCCCTGCAGGTCAGCAGCGGCCAGCCGAAGGAAGCCCTGCCCGAGTTCGGCAAGGACACTCCCCTGGGCCGCGCCGGACAGCCTGCCGAGCTCGCCCCCGCGTACGTGTTTCTGGCCTCGGCGGAGTCCAGCTTCGTGGTGGGCGAAACGCTGAACGTCAACGGCGGCAGCCCGACCCCGTAGCGACCGGCCGCGGGCCGCAGCACATTTCTGCACCGCTTTCCAAAAAGCAGCATCGCTGCCGGACCCGGGAATACCGCATGACCGAGCGGATGACCCGGGTCCGGCGGCGGCACGGCCCCGGAATAGTGGAGCAAAATTGCTGCGGCCCGACTGAGCCTTAGCTGGATTAAGCCTTAGCTGGAGCGAGCCTTAGCTGGACAGTTCGTCCAGGAGTTCCTGCTTCCGTTCCTCACTGGCGAACGAGGACCTGATGGAGTTCGCGGCGAGCCTGACCCTGTCGAATTCGGACAGCCCCAGGACCGACTCGAGCTGCTCGAAGTTGTTGTCGACGTAGCCGCCGAAGTAGGCCGGGTCATCCGAGTTCACGCTGACGTTGAGTCCGGCCGCCAGCATGGCCGGCAGGGGATGGACCGCCAGCGTGTCCACGGCGCGGAGCCTGACGTTCGACAGCGGACAGACCGTCAGCGGCACACGGTCGGTGACCAGCCGCTCCACAAGGTCCGCGTCTTCCATGCACCGGATCCCGTGGTCGATGCGCTCCACTCCCAGCACGTCCAGCGCCTCCACAATGTACGACGGCGGGCCCTCCTCCCCTGCATGGGCAATCTTCCGCAGGCCTGCTTCGCCCGCCCGGGCAAACAGCCGGGTGAATTTCGACGGCGGGTTGCCCACCTCCGCTGAGTCCAGGCCGATGCCGGCGATCCGTGCGTTCATCGCGAGCAGCCCGTCCAGGACCTCGAGGGCGGAGTCTTCGGAGAGGTCCCGGAGGAAGGCGGCAATCAGCAGGGTGGAGATGCCGAACTCCTCCTCGGAGGTGGCGAGGACCGAGGCCACGCCGTTCACGCACGTCTCCAGGGAGACACCCCGCGAGAGGTGGGCCTGCGGATCCATCATGATTTCCGCGTGCCGCACCCCGGCCGCCGCGGCCCGCGACAGGTAGGCCCGGGTCATGTCCGCGAAGTCCTGCTCCGTCCGGAGGACCGCCATGTTGGCGTAGTAAAGGTCCAAAAAGGACTGCAGGTCCGTGAACTCGTACCGGCTGCGCAGCTCGTCCAGGTTCGCATATGGCAGCTCGATCCCGTTGCGCTCCGCGAGCGCGAAAATCAGCTCGGGCTCCAGCGTCCCTTCGATATGCAAATGCAGCTCAGCCAGGGGAGACGGGAACGGGGGCGCCGTCACCTCCGCTTCGTCCGATGGCGCTGTTTCTGTCACCGGCGCAGTTTCTGTAGTTCGCGGCGTGCCAGGTGAAGGCGCAGTTCCGGCCGAAAGGACAGTGGAATCAGTGGATTCGGCGGCGCCGTCGTAAGTGTTCACCCCGACAGAATAGTCCCCGGACCGGGCACAACCGCTAGAGTCGATCAGATGCGGACTGAAGAGTATGCTGACCCGTTAGCCGATCTGGACTGGTCCCTGGACAGTGGCCCGGGAGCCGACCATTCTGTTGACGGCTTCGTCCGGGTGCGCGGTGCCCGGGAGAACAACCTTCGCAACGTGGACGTGGCCGTCCCGCGCGACGCGATCGTTGCCTTCACGGGCGTCTCGGGCTCGGGTAAGTCCTCGCTGGCGTTCGGGACGATCTACGCGGAGGCCCAGCGCCGGTACTTCGAGTCCGTGGCCCCCTATGCCCGCCGCCTCATCCAGCAGGGCCACAATCCCAAGGTGGAGATGATCACGGGGCTGCCGCCCGCCGTCGCGCTTCAACAGCGCCGCGGCACACCGAGCAGCCGTTCCACGGTGGGGACGGTGACCACGCTGTCCAACTCGCTCCGCATGCTGTTCTCGCGCGCCGGCAGCTACCCGGCCGGGGCCAGCCCGCTGGACTCGGACGCCTTCTCGCCCAACACCGCCGCCGGCGCATGCCCCGAATGCCACGGCCTCGGCGTGGCACACACCGTGACTGAAGCCTCGATGGTCCCCGACCCGTCCCTGAGCATCCGGGAGGGAGCCATCGCGGCCTGGCCCACCGCGTGGCAGGGCAAGAACCTGCGCGACATCCTCATCCACTTGGGCTACGACGTCGACACCCCGTGGCAGGACCTGCCCCGGAAGGACCGCGACTGGATCCTCTTCACCGACGAGCAGCCCGTCGTCGAGATCACGCCCCAGCGGGACCGGGTGGAGAAGCCGTACAAGGGCAGGTTCTGGAGCGCCAAGAGCCATGTGCTCCACACGCTTTCAGACTCCAAGAGCAGCACGATGCGCGAACGGGTACTCCGCTTCATGGAAACCGGCCACTGCCGCCGGTGCAGCGGCAGCGGACTCACCCCCGAGGCCCTGGCCGTGACATTCGCGGGCAGGACCATCGCCGAACTCAACGCAGTTCCGATGGCCGAGCTGGCGGACATCATCCGCCCGACCACCGAGCTGAAGGCCGCCGGCACCGCCTCGCGGAAGCTGAATCCCGGCAAGGAGTCCGCCGGTGAACGCAACGAGGTGGCCGTCGCCATCACGCGCGACCTCCTCCAGCGGATCACAGTCCTGCTGGACCTGGGGCTCGGCTACCTTGCGCTCGGCAGGTCGACGCCGACCCTCTCGCCGGGCGAGATGCAGCGCCTCCGAATCGCCACCCAGCTGCGCTCGGGCCTGTTCGGCGTGGTCTACGTGCTGGACGAGCCGTCCGCCGGGCTGCACCCCGCCGACGCCGAACCCCTCCTGGCGGTGCTGGAACAGCTCAAGTCGTCAGGCAACTCCGTCTTCGTGGTGGAGCACAATATGGACATTGTGCGCCGCGCCGACTGGCTCGTCGACGTGGGGCCAAGGGCAGGAGAGGCTGGCGGCGAAGTGCTCTACAGCGGCCCCGTGGCCGGCCTGGCCGACGTCGAGGCCTCCGTCACACGCCCGTTCCTGGTTCCGGACGGCGCCGCTGGCGGCGGTTCGCCGGGTGGTACTGAATCGGACGGCAGCGGGCCTGACAGCAGGGACCAGACCAGCCGCCGTCGGGAGCCTGCCGGCTGGCTGGAACTGAAGGACATCACGCGCCACAACCTCCGCGGCCTCGATGCTTCGTTCCCGCTGCAGGTGCTGACGGCGGTCACTGGCGTCTCCGGTTCGGGCAAGTCGACGCTGGTCAGCCACGTCCTGGCCGGGGTGGTCGGATCTGAACTGCACGGAGGCGCGGGCACAGATTCCGCGGGGTCCCTTGGCACCGACGACGACCAGCCCATGAACGGCGGCGACCCCGGCACGCCGCTGAGTGTTGGAAACGTGACCGGCCTGCACCACGTGGACCGGCTGGTGACCGTGGACCAGAAACCGATCGGCCGAACGCCCCGGTCCAACCTGGCCACCTACACGGGGCTCTTCGATGCCGTACGCAAGGAATTCGCGGCCACGGACGAGGCCCGCGCACGGGGCTACGGGGCCGGACGCTTCTCCTTCAATGTGGCTGGCGGGCGGTGCGAGACCTGCCAGGGCGAGGGCTTCGTCGCCGTCGAACTGCTGTTCCTGCCGGGCAGCTACGGCCCCTGTCCGGAATGCGACGGGTCGCGCTATAACCCCGAAACGCTGGAAGTCACCTACCGCGGCAAGAACGTGGCCGAGATCCTGGGCATGACTGTGGACGCCGCCGCCGAATTCCTGCAGGACATTGCCCCGGCGGCGCGCAGCCTGCAGACACTGCGGGAGGTCGGGCTGGGCTACCTGCGGCTCGGACAGCCCGCCACCGAACTGTCCGGCGGCGAGGCCCAGCGCATCAAACTCGCCACCGAACTGCAGCGGGCACGCCGCGGCCACACGCTGTACCTGCTTGATGAGCCCACCACCGGGCTTCATCCGTCCGACGTCCGGCTCCTCATGGCGCAGCTGCAGCGCCTCGTCGACGCCGGGAATTCAGTGGTTGTGGTGGAGCACGAGATGGACGTGGTGGCAGAAGCAGACTGGGTGATCGACCTCGGGCCGGCCGGCGGAGACGCCGGCGGCAGGATCGTGGCCTCCGGAACGCCCGCCGACGTGGCCGGTTCACCCGACAGCCGGACTGCCCGTTATTTGGCATCCGCGCTCGGGGGACGGAACTAAACCCTGGATCGAACCCAAACATCTCGATTTGATAACGGAGCGCGACCCGTTTAGGGTGGGACACATGCCCGCGCGCGACGCGGGCCCATGAATGCCCGGTGCCGCCTCCACCATTTACTGCCCGGCCGGCGGACACCGAAATGACCTCTAGTTCGTCAGGGGCGGGCAGTAGCGCGAAAACGTCCGGGGACGGACCGAGCGCGGGTGGCCTCAGGAGCATCCCAAAATGAAGAAATCCACCATCAGCACTGCCGCGCGCCGTGGAGTGACCCTGGCCGCCGTTTCCGCCGCATCCCTGGCCCTCTCCGCCACCGCGGCCAACGCCGCAACGCCCACCACTACGAGCGCCTCCACCTGGGACGCCCTCGCACAGTGCGAGAGCGGCGGCAACTGGGCCATCAACACGGGCAACGGCTTCTCCGGCGGCCTGCAGTTCACCCCGCAGACCTGGGCTGCTTTCGGCGGAACCGGTGCGCCGCAGGACGCTTCCCGCGCCCAGCAGATCGCCGTGGCCGAAAAGGTACAGGCAACCCAGGGCTGGAACGCATGGCCCGCCTGCTCGGCCAAGCTCGGCCTGACCGGTGGCGGTGGCGCTCCTGCACCGCAGATCCAGCCGCAGAGCTCGACAGTACAGGCCGCGCCCGTCCAGGCTCCGGTCCAGACCGCGCCCGTCGCCCAGGCTCCCGTGGCCGAAGCACCGGTCCAGGCCCGTCACGCTGCCGCCATCAACGTAAGCGGCGAGACCTACACGGTCCAGGAGGGCGACACCCTGAGCAAGATCGCCGACAAGCTCGGCATCCACGGCGGCTGGCAGCACCTTGCCGACGCCAACGCTGACACCATCAGCGACCCGAACCTCGTGTTCGTCGGACAGGTTCTGCAGCTGCCGGCCTAATCTGGCTGATCAGGCCGCTTAGCGGCTAAAGCTCGACGCCGGGCGGTCCCTTACGGGGCCGCCCGGCTTCGCTGCGTCTGGGGGTTGTGCCCGGCTTCGCTGAAGCTGCCGTCGCTGCATCTGCCTTTCATGCACCGATCTTCAGATGCAACGACGCCGGGCGCCCCCTTAAGTGGGGACGCCCGGCGTCGTACTTTTATTCTCTACAGCGTGACGGCCGGAGCCGCCGGTAAACGGCTACGCCGCGGCAGGAAGCTCCCGGACGATGCGCACTTTCCAGGCGGCGTCGTCGCTGGTGTCCAGGAGGGCAACGGTGCCGGAGGCGATGTGCAGGGCAACCCGCTTGGCGTGCAGCAGCTCGAGGTAGAGGTGCTCGTTGACACGCGCGGGGCTGTCGATGACGAACTTCATGGCATCGCGCATCTTGCGGTAGTTGTCGCTGCGTTCGCGGTGCAGGTGCAGTTCGAGCGCATGGCGCTGCTTGACGCGCGGCTCATGCTTGTTCAGCCAGTTCACGGCAGCGTGGACGCCGATGACCAGGGCCAACGAAACGGCGTAGATCCACCAGCCGGTGGACATCAGGAACAGCGGCAGGTTGGCGACGGCCACCACTGCGATGAAAACGCGCAGGGCGACGAGCCGGCGCAGGGTCAGTGCAACGGAAGCAAGCGCGGTGCGGAAGCGGTGCTGGTCCTTGCGCGCAGCAGCCGGGTCCAGCGTAAACTCGTCGAGAACGAGAATTCCGTTCGCGTCGGCGCCCAGCATCTGACCGTACTTTGGGACGAACAGCTGAGGCTCCTGTGAAAGGTGTGAATTCCCCTCTGCAGGGGCGGACGACAGGGGCGCGGGAGAGGTAAGAGTCATGAATTTGCTTCCGGACGCTGTTGAGGTTTCCGATATCTTAGTGGATTAATCAACCTTCCGCATCCAGGCGTCCACATTGTGAGCAGCCGGATGTCCATTTTGGGTGCTGTCTGTGCCGCGCGGCACTTCAATTGGCACATCGCGTCAAGGACGGCAGACTGAAGGGATGCAAACCTTCCTCCCCTATCCCGATTTCCGGCAAAGCGCGGCCGCGCTGGACACACCCCGGCTGGGCAAGCAGCGCGTCGAAGCACTGCAGACACTCCGCGCGCTGGTCATCCCGGAATACGGATGGCAGTCACACCCCGCCATTCGAATGTGGATGGGGCACGTTCCTGCACTCACCATGTACGGCCTGGCCATGGTGGACGAATGGACCAAGCGCGGCTTCGCCGACACCACACGGGACAATATCCGCGAGTTCGCTCCGCAGGCTGCCCATCCGGACTACGCCGCCAAGATCCTGCTTCCGCCGTGGCTCGGGGACCCCGAGTTCCACCTCAGCCACCGCTCCAACCTGATCCGCAAGGACCCGCACTTCTACGAAGAGGTCTTCCCCGGGACGGAGCATGGGCTGGAGTACGTCTGGCCGGAGCCCCGTCACGAGTTCCTGCCAAAGGACCCCGCGGGTGACGTTCTCTGGATTCTGCGCGAGCACGTTGGCCACGGCGACCCCGAACAGCTGGACAAGGTGGGGCTGCCGGCTGTTGGCCGGGCTTCCGCTGCTGGCGCCCCGGGCGGTGCGGGTGCCGGTTCCTCCTCCGATTCCGGGGGCGCCAGTTCCGGCGGCGTCGGCGATTCCGACGACGACTACCAGTTCGTCTACGCGGAGGAAACGTCGCGCAGGCCGTCCAAAGTGGCCAAAAAGGCCCCGGCCAGGCCGCTGGTCAAGAAACCGTCGCGCAAGCGGCAGCGCCAGGAGGCAGCCTTCTCAACTCTGCCCGGCAAGTCGCCGGTGGCCGTACCATTCGACGGCGGCGGCAAGTTCGCCGTCGGAATGGTCCTGGGCCGTCCCATCACCCTTGACGACGGCCGCTTCGGACGCAATTTCAAGGTCACCGACATCATCGACCGGTCAGAGTTCGACTACCCGGCGCTGCTGCAGGATCCCCGCGTCTTCTTCCCCGTCCCGGCGCTCTGAGTCGGCCATGACTATCCTGCTCGCCGGCTGCGGCGACCTCGGCACGGAAGCGGGGCTGCAGTTCTCTGCTGCCGGACACCGGGTTGTCGGCTGGCGCCGTTCACCCGACAAACTGCCAGCTGAGATCGACGGCGCCGCTGCGGACCTCAGCACAGCTGAACTGCCGCCTGTCCCGGCGGACACTACCGCCGTCGTCATCGCAGTGGCTGCGGACGGCCCCACGGAAGAGGCATATCGAAGCGCCTATGTGAACGGGGTTGCGCATGTTCTCGACGCGCTTGCCCGGGACCGCGTAACGCCGGAACGCGTGCTCTTCGTTTCATCCACAGCCGTGTACGGCGACGCCGCCGGCGCGTGGATCGACGAAAGCGTTACGCCGGAGCCTGGCGGGTTCTCGGGCCGCATCATGCGTGAAGCCGAGGACCTGCTGCTGAAGCGGCTCGATGGAACCGGCACGACACCTGTCGTGCTGAGGCTTGGCGGAATCTACGGGCCGGGCCGCACCAGGCTCATCGACCAGGTACGAACCGGTACCGCCGTGATTCCTGCCGAACCGCGCTTTACCAACCGCATCCACCGCGACGACGCCGCCAGCGCCATCGTGCATCTGTGCACTATGTCTGGCGAGCCGGCTCCGGTGTACCTGGGCGTGGACAACGATCCGGCCGAGTTGGGCGACGTCCTGCGCTTCCTGGCAACCGAATTGGGGATGGCCGTCCCGCCGACGGCTGCCCTCGGCGATGCACGGGGCGGCAACAAGAGGTGCAGCAATGCATTGCTTCGGGGAACCGGGTTTTCCTTCAAGTACCCATCCTTCCGCGAAGGCTACCGAGACATTCTGGCCGGCGTCGGAGTCCGCCACCCGTAACTTAGGCACCGCCCTATGAAGGGGTGAGGCCGAAGTGGCGGGCACCGAAAAAATTTTTCAAAAAATTTTTCCCTTTTCGTCCCAAGTGACCCTTATCACGTCTAAAAATGTCAGACCCCGCTGACAATCTAGACCCATGGAAGCTATCGGGGAGCATGGAGCGGACATCGCGGGCGGGACTGACGTCTCCGGCCTGAATGCTGCTGCTCCGCTGCGGGGCCGGGGGCTTCGCAGCGTTCCGGCCGCGGCTTCCCCGTCCAGCGCCCGTATCGAGGGCACGTCCGACGGCGGCGCTGCGCTGGCAACTGCTGACCTGCGGGCGGGCCTGGTGCTCCTGGATTCCGCAGTCGCTGCGGCGGAGGAAGAGCTCGCCGCAGCCAGTTTCCCTGAAGCAGCCGACTTCGCAGAACTGACCGAACAGCTCTCCCGCCGCATCGAGTACCTTCAGCTACAGGCTGCCGCGGCGGTGGAACGGACGCGGGCCGAGGCGATCAGCGCCGCCGAAGCAGCCAACCGCGCGGCCGGCTGGACCACAGGCTGGGGCAATGAACCCGAAACCGCTGCAGCCCCAGACGCTCAGCCCTCCGAGGCCGCCGCCGTCGGCAGCCCTGCTGATGCCCCGTCTTCCGCTGACCCGCTGACGGTCCCTGCCCGCGCGGTGGCCTGGTCCCCGGCCGACGACGGGTCCCGCAACACGGTTGATTTCCTCCGCACCCGGCTTCGCATCAGCAGCGCCGAAGCACGCCGCAGGCTCGCCCTGGCCGGCGACGTGCTCCCCCGCACCGGACTCGCCGGCCGGCCCATGCCGCCCATACACGAGGAAACCGCGGCCGCGCTCACCGCCGGGATCATCTCCTCCCGCGCCGGCACCACCATCACCACCGCCCTGGACAAAGTCCGCCACATCCCCGATCCAGACGCGCTCGCCAAAATGGAACGCAACCTCACCCAAACCGCGATCGAAAACGACCAGGACTTCCTCACCCGCATCGCCCACCGCTGGATCGACGCCCTCGACCAGGACGGCACCGAACCCTCCGAAGAAAACCTCCGCCACCGCCAAGGCGTCTTCATCCGCCCCAAACGCGGCGGCCTCTACCACCTCGAAATCCACGCCACCACCGACCAATACGAAGTTCTCACCACCGTCATGAACACCGCCACCAACCCCCGCACCACCACACCCGACACCACCAGCAGCGGCAGCAACCGCGGAGAAGACGGCAACGGCAATAAAGACGGCGGCGGCAACGACAGCTATGGCGACGGCGAAAACACGGGCAGCGCCACCGCTGTCGACTTGGACGAGGCCTTCAACGCCCCTGCCCCGCTCCCGGATCTGGACCGGCGCACCCTGGCCCAACAACGCCTCGACGGCCTCGTCGGCGCCAGCAAGGCGGCCCTCGCCACCGGAACCCTGCCCGCCACCGGCGGGCTCCGCCCCCAGGTCATGGTCACCGTCTCCTACCAGGACCTCCTCAACAGCATCGAAACCACCGCAGCCAACGGCCCCCGCTACGCAAACAGAGGCAACGGGCAAACCAGCGACATGGGACCATTAGCAGACTCCAGTCCAGGCACGTGGCACACCAACGCCCCGGAACCCCAGGCAGGCACCGACCAGGACACCTGGCAGATCGGCGCCCCGGAATCCGCGTTCATTCCCGGCACCGACCAGCAGACTTGGCAGGCCGACGACAGCGAACCCACCCCTATCACCAGCCTTCCCGGCATCAACTGGCCCGGCAACGGCCAACCCGGCACACCCACCGGCAGCGGGACCTTCACCTACACCGGCCCCGTCACCGCCTCCACCATCCGCAAAACCGCCTGCGACGCCGACATCATCCCCGTCCTCCTCAGCAGCCAAGGCCGCATCCTCGACATCGGCCGCACCACCCGGATCTTCCCGCCCCACATCCGCAAAGCCCTCAACGCCCGCGACCAAGGCTGCGCCTTCCCCAACTGCACCATCCCCGCCACCTGGTGCGAAGCCCACCACATCACCTACTGGTCACAAGGCGGACCCACCAGCACCGACAACGGCGTTCTCCTCTGCACAGCCCACCACCACCTCATCCATAAAGAACAGTGGAAAATCCACGTCAAAAACGGCACCCCCTGGTTCATCCCGCCACCCCACATCGACCCCCGCCAACAACCCCGACAAAACCACCACCACAAAACATGAACACCCGGAATGACGCCGCGTTCAACACGCGGAATGAACTCGCGGCCGATGAAAACAGGGTCGAAAAACGCGGAAGCGCCAGCCCCAAAGAACCGGGACCAGGCGCTTCCGATGGAACGAAACTTGCGGCTGCTATACGTCCTGCCAGCCGCTGCCTTCCGTGAATGTGGCAACAAGGGTGCCCACGCCTGCCTGCAGCGAATTCGATGGATCTTCGTACAGCGAAGCCTCGGTTGCCCGGCTGTGGGTGATGAGCTGCTCGGCTTCCAGCTTCGCCTCCGGCACGGTGGCTCCGATGATCCCGGTGCGGGCCGGAAGGGCGGGGGTGTGCACTACCTCGGCATTGGTCTCCGAGAGCGGGATGGTGGTCCCGGTTTGAATCTCGTCGTGCGGGAACTCGAATTCGGCGTCATCGGGGGCAGGGGGAATCGTGTACTCCAGGAAGTAGTTCATTCCCCCAGCCTTGCAGATAACCGGCGTGCCAGAAACCCTGCCCCGCCGCTGATGGGGAATGAGCCGCTCACGGGGGCCCGCGGCACACCGAACCTCCCCGGGAGAGTGACTCCGTTCCTACCGTCCGGACGCGTATCCCTGTGCACCGCGCGGGTTAGCGGCAGCCTGCAGCACGCCGGTCCCGGGATCGCGTACGACGGCGGACAGCCGTCCCAGCGTCCAGTCGCCTGCCCTGGTGATCCGGTGTCCCCGCCGCTCGAGCCCTGCGATAACGTCATCGCCCAATCGATCCTCGACGACGGCACCGCCAGGCTCCCAGGTGCGCGGCCAGAAGGACCCGGGCATCGATGTCGTGTGGAACGCCGGTGCGTCGATGGCCTGTTGGGGCGAGTACCCGCCCACGATGGTCCGCAGCAGGTACAGCAACTGCCACTGGTCCTGCTGGTCTCCCCCCGGCGAGCCCAGCGCCGACACCGCAACGCCGCCGCGCAGCACCAGCGTCGGCGTCAGCGTGGTCCGCGGGCGCTTGCCCGGCGTCAGCGTGGACGGCGTGCCGGGCTCGAGCCATGTCATCTGCAAGCGGGTGCCCAGGCAAAACCCGAGTTCGGGGATTGCCGGGGACGACTGCAGCCAGCCGCCGGACGGCGTTGCCGCAACCATGTTGCCCCAACGGTCCACCACGTCGATATGGCACGTGTCGCCGCGGGTTTCCCCGTTGCGTGCCACGTCTGGTTCCCCGATCGTGGGTTCCCCTACGCCGGCGGCGGCAGCCGCGGAACGTCCGCGGCCGGAAGAGGCAGAACCTCCCAAAGCGGGTGCGCCGCCGTCGTCATTCGACAGCGCAGGCGGGACGTACTCGGTGCGAAGCGCGGGAACGTACGGCTCAAGGCCGGGAACTGAACCCGGACGGAACTCGTGCGACGCCTCGTCCGTGATCAGCTCCCGGCGGGATGCCGCGTACTCTTCGGACAGCAGGTAACCGAGCGGGACGTCGTCGTCGCCGTAGTAAGCCTCGCGGTCCGCCAGTGCAAGCTTCTGGGCCTCCAGGATAGTGTGCGCCCCGAGCTCCGTGGACGGATCGAGGCGCTCCTCGTCAAAGCCGGCCAGGATCGCGAGCGTCTGCAGCAGGGCCGGCCCCTGCCCCCACGGGCCGGTCTTGGCGATCGTGTGCCCGCGGAACTCGAACGTGGCCGCTTCCTCGTACGACGCGCGGAAGCCGGCCATGTCGGCCATCGTCATGACGCCGCGGTGGTCAGTTCCGGACGAGTGGCGGTGCGGCGTGCGGACGCTTTCGGCCACAGCCCGGGCCACGAAGCCCTCGCGCCATTCCCGGCGGGCGGCGTCGATACGCTCCTCGCGGGTGTGGGCCGGTTCTGCCGCAAATGCCTCGCCAAGGCCGGCGCCGGCCTGCACCAGTCTCTGCAGAGTGCGTGCGAGCGCCGGATTCCGGACCAGGTCGCCTTCCTCCGGGATGCGCCCCTCTGGCATCCACAGTTCGGCAGACGTGGGCCAGTGCTCCCGGAACAGCTCCGCCACAGCCGAGATCGTGCCGCACACGCGCGCCAACACCGGGTGGCCGTCGCGCGCGTACCGGATGGCGAAATCCAAAACTTCGGCCAGTTCCCATGTTCCGTGGTCCCGCAGCAGCAACAGCCAGGCGTCGACGGCGCCGGGAACCGCCGCGGCCAGCGCACCCGATCCGGGCACCAGTTCCAGGCCTTCCCCACGGAAGTGCTGGACCGTCGCGCCCGCCGGGGCCGGACCCTGGCCCATCAGGATCACCGGCTTCCCGGGCTCCGCGGCCGTGTTGAAGACGCCGGTCATGTCGCCGCCGGGCCCGTTGAGGTGCGGCTCCACCACATGCAGCACGAAGGCGGCCGCCGTGGCCGCATCGAACGCGTTGCCACCCCGCTCCAACACGGCCTGCGCAGTGCCGGTCGCGAGCCAGTGGGTGCTGGCGGCCATGCCGAACGTGCCCTGCAGCGTAGGACGGGTGGTAAAAGTCTCCGGCCTCGTAAAACTCATAGGGGCTACTGTAGTCACCGGTTTCCGCCGCACCACGGATAGGGCGCGCGCGACACGCTCCGCCCGACAGGCCAGAGACTACGTGAACCGCGCGACCCTACTTGCCCAGGCCGGCCCGCCGCAGAGCTTCGGCCATGGCGGTATCAGCTTGGGCTGGCTGGCCGGACTGCTTCGGCTGCCGCCGGCTGCTGTTCCGGTCGCCCGCCGAGCGGCCCGGATCATTCCCCTGGCGCGGTCCGGGCTTTCCGCTGGCATTGCCAGAATCGCCCGTACGGTTCCGGCCGCCGTCGCGGTCGGCGCCTGCCGGGTGGCCGGCGGCGCGGCCCCCATCGGTGGCGCGGCCCCCGTCGCGGTCCCTGCCACGGTCACGGTCCCGCCCGCCCCGTCCCCCAGGCTGCGATCCCCCAGCCGGCCGTCCCCCAGGCTGCCTGCCCCCAACTGGCCGATCACCGGACGACCCGGGTTCGTCGTCGAGCCTGAGCGTGAGCGAAATGCGTTTCCGCTCCGGATCAGCCTCCAGCACCTTCACCCTGACCACCTGTCCGGACTTGACCACCTCGCGCGGATCGGCGACGAACCGGTTGGCGAGGGCCGACACGTGGACCAGCCCGTCCTGGTGGACCCCGACGTCCACGAACGCGCCGAACGCGGCCACATTGGTGACGGTTCCCTCGAGGACCATTCCGGGCTTCAGGTCGGAGATCTTCTCGATGCCCTCAGAGAACGCCGCCGCCTTGAACGCCGGGCGAGGATCGCGTCCCGGCTTCTCCAGCTCGGCGATGATGTCGCGCACCGTCGGAAGCCCGAAGGTTCCGTCCACGAAATCGGCAGGGTTCAGCCGGCCGGCGTCGGCCAGCGGAGCGAGCCCGCCCGCCCCTCCCGAAGCCCCCGAACCACCAGAACCACGCCCGGCACCGGCCGCCGTCAGGATCTTCCGCGCCACAGAGTACGCCTCCGGGTGAACGCTGGAGGCGTCGAGCGGCTCCGCTCCCCCGGTGATCCGCAGGAAGCCGGCACACTGTTCAAACGCCTTGGCACCCAGCCGGGGCACCTTCTTCAGCTCGCTGCGCTTGGCGAACGGCCCGTGCTCGTTGCGGTACTTCACGATGTTCTCGCTCAGCAGCGGCCCGACGCCCGCCACCCTGCTCAGCAGCGCCGGCGAGGCCGTGTTCACGTCCACGCCCACGGCGTTCACGCAGTCCTCAACCACGGCGTCCAGGCTTCGGTCGAGCTTCGATGCCGTGACGTCGTGCTGGTACTGGCCCACGCCGATCGACTTCGGATCGATCTTCACCAGCTCTGCCAGCGGGTCCTGCAGCCGGCGGGCGATGGACACCGCACCGCGCAGCGAGACATCCATGCCGGGGAGTTCGGCGGCGGCAAGAGCGGATGCCGAGTACACGGACGCACCCGCCTCAGACACCACCAGCTTCTGCGGCGCGGCCACACCGGTACCCGGGCCTGTGCCCGAGTCACCAGCGGAGGCAAGCCGCTTGATCAGTTCGGCCGCCAGCTTGTCCGTTTCGCGCGACGCCGTCCCGTTGCCGATGGCCACGAGTTCGACGGCGTGCTGCCGCGCCAGCCGGGTCAGCGTCGCCAGCGCTTCGTCCCACTTGCGCGCCGGGGCATGCGGATAGACCGTGTCCGTGGCCACCACCTTGCCGGTTTTATCGACCACGGCCACCTTCACGCCGGTCCGCAGCCCGGGGTCGAGGCCCAGCGTGGCGCGGTTTCCGGCGGGCGCCGCCAGCAGCACGTCCCGCAGGTTGGCGGCAAAAACGCGCACGGCCTCGTCTTCCGCGGCGGCAAACATCCGTCCACGGAGGTCAGCCGTGAGCCGCGCAAGAACTCGGGAGCGCCACGCCACCTGCGCGGTTTGCAGCAGCCAGGAATCGGCGGGCCGGCCGCGGTCGGCGACCCCGAGGAACCGGGCCACGGCAGATTCGTACCGGGTGCGGGCGGCGGCGAGAGCGTCGTCGTCGGCCGGGTCCGCTTCGGCGAGGTCCAGCTCGAGCACGCCGTCCTTCTCCCCGCGCAACAGAGCGAGGACACGATGCGACGGCATCCCCGACGGCGCCTGCGAAAACTCGAAGTAATCCGCGAACTTCTGCCCCTCGGACTCCTTGCCCTTCTTGACCCGCGACACCATCCGGCCCTGCGTCCACAGCCGTTCACGCAGGTTCTCCGCCAGATCCGGGTCCTGGGCGACGCGCTCCACGAGGATTGCCCGGGCACCGGCGAGCGCCGCAGCGGCGTCATCGACGGCGTGGTCCGGGTTCAGGTACTTGGCCGCCTCGCGCTCGGGGTCGAGTTCGGGGCGCTTGAGCAGCGCGTCTGCCAGCGGTTCGAGCCCGGCCTCGCGCGCAATCTGCGCCTTGGTGCGCCGCTTGGACTTGAAGGGCAGGTAGATGTCCTCGAGCCGGGACTTCGTATCGGCGGCCACGACGGCGGCTTCGAGTTCCGCGGTCAGCTTCCCCTGCGCGGCAATTGCCTCCAGGACAGCACGACGGCGGTCCTCCAGTTCACGGAGGTAGCGCAGCCGCTCGTCGAGCTCGCGGAGCTGGCCGTCGTCGAGCGTCCCGGTGGCTTCCTTGCGGTAGCGGGCGATGAACGGAACGGTTGACCCGCCGTCGAGCAGTTCCACGGCTGCCTTAACCTGCCAGGCCTTCACGCCGAGCTCGGAAGCGATCTGCTCCGCTATGCGGGCGGCCACGTGATCATCGGGCTGGCTGCCCGGCCGGGGCGCGGGGGTGTCCTTCGGCTTTGTCCCGGCGGCGGTGGCGGGACTTGGCATGGGCGTGGCAGGGGGCTGCGGCTGTTGGGTCACCAGAACATTTTGCCCTACCCGGCCCCATCCGGGCCGATCCCGGGTTGCAGCGCCGGACCAAACCGCACTACCCACGGCCGACCTTAAGTGGTGTAGTGACTGTATGCAGCGGAGGTCATCGACTTAGGCGGTGCATCATGCAGGAATTGCTCATCATTCTTCAGGACGGCTTCGATGACGATGAAGTCGCCATCACGGTCAACGGCAAGGAGGCCCGGTACGACCGCGATGTCACCACCCGGGAGCTCCTGGGGATGGCCGAGGAAGTCTCCATTGAACTCCCGGCGAAGGGCGCAACGGTGGGGGTTGAAGTCACCAGCCGCAATCTCAGTGCGGAAATGAAGCTCCACGGCAGGCCGCGGAGCCTCCTTGTGTCGATTGAGGACGGCGAACTCGTGCTCAGCGAGGGGACGGGCCGCGAGGCATTCCTCTGAGGGAGTCTGATGGCACCGCCGCGCCGGAAGGGCGACATGAATGGTCTTCACGAGTTTCCCAGGGGTTGATGCCCGGTGAGAAACCAGCGGGTGCGTTCAGCGAAGCGCCCGGCCACCGATGGTCCCGCACGGCGCTCCTCCCGGGATTCTGTCCGGCCGTCGCCCGCGGCTGACGTTGAAACCGCGGCCGCCGGGGCCAGTCATACGCTGCTCGAGTGGCTGGGCGTCGCCATTCCGGCGCTCTCAGCCGTCACCGGCCTGCTGTTCGTGTTCGGCTGGACCTACACGAGCTCCCGGCTCGCCCACTTCGGCATCGACCACACCATCCTGGGACTTACCACCGCCGATTACGTGCTGCGCAGCGTCGACGCCATCTATATTCCCGCTGCGGCAATCCTGTTCCTGGTACTGGCGGCGCTGCTGCTGCATGCTGGAATCTCAGGGCTGCGCAGACGCGGGCGCGCGCTTCCCGCGCTGCGGCGGGCTGGCATAACGGCGCTTGTTGCCGGCATATCCGCCGCCGTCCTGGGGATCTGGGCAATGTTTGTCCCGGTGCAGTTCGTGTCCCCCTACCTGGTGCCTTCATTCCTTCAGGGCGGGGGGCTTGCGGTGGCAGCCTTCGGGTTTTTCCTGCTGCGCCGGCTCTACGCCGCACAGCAGCACCCGCCCCGGACCGGTATCCCCCGGTGGGAGTACCGCTGCTATTGGCTCGTGGTTTCGATCGTGGTCCTGAATCTTTTTTGGGCGTCCGCGCAATTCGCGTCGGCGCTTGGCAGCAACCGGGCCCTGGATGTAGTCCGCGATCTCGGTAAACGTCCGCTGGTGACCGTTTTCAGCAAGCAGTCGCTGGCTATTTCCCGTCCGGTGATGGAGCAAAGGATGCCGGGTGGTGACGTCGCTTACCGGTTCAGGTACACAGGGCTCCGGCTCATCATGACGGCCGGCGGGAAATACCTCCTCCTGTCCGAGGGCTGGTCCAGGGAGTCGGGTACAGCTGTTGTTCTTACGGACAGTCCGGATATACGCCTTGAGTTCGCCCCGGGAGGAGTTCCCCGCCGATGACCACATTTTCGCCGCTGTTCGTATTGTCCGGCCTCGCGGTCCTAACCATGGTGTTGGGCGGCTGCGATCCCGGCCAGGCTTCGAGCCAGGTGACTCTTATTGCCGGTGGACAGCCGGCCGGCGGTGTCGTTCCGCCGTGGCCCTCCGGCGAACCCGAGCCCAGCGGCATACCTCTGCCGCAGGGCGCGCCGCCCCCACGCACGCTCGCCTTTGCTGCGCCGGCTGATTCACGGACTCCTGAGACGGAAGAACTGGAGGTGAAGGCAGGCGACGAAGGCCTGTCCATATCGTCGGTGACCCTGTCCACGCTCGCCGGACAGGACAACTTCTCCATCACAGGCAATACCTGCAGTGGCGCTGATCTCGGTCCGGGCCAGAGCTGCCGAATCGTGTTCTCGTTCCAGCCCGGCGGTGATGGCCGTTCGAAGGCTGAAGTGGTTCTGCGCTCGAAAGAGGAAAAACCGCTGGCAGTCGTTTACCTGGACGGCCGGACCACAGCAGCCACCGCCACGCCAGGGCCGGTTATCACAACGTCAGCTGACACACCGGAACCGTCGCCGACTACGGGCACCAGCACCCCTGGCCCGGATCCCACCTACACCGGCACTGACGTGCCCTCGCCGCCGGCAACATCGGTTGACCCGCCATCGACGCCGCAATCCACTGTCACGCCGTAACGCAGTAGCCAGTCGCCGCATTTCCTGGATGTGGGAAGGCTATGCCCCGCCGCTAACCTCGGAGGGCCTCATCCAGCACCTTCCCGAAGTTCGCGGCGTCGTGGGCGAACCGGCCGAGGAAGAGGCCCGAGACACCGTCCAGGCTGGGCAGCAGGCCGGGTTTCGCGGAACCGCCGTAGATGACAGGGAGGTCCTGCAGCGCGTGGGCACCGAGCAGCTCCCGCAAAACACGTACGACGGCGGACACGTACTCCGCGCTGGCGGGCTCGGCTGCGCCGATGGCCCAGACAGGTTCATAGGCGATGACCAGGCGGGCTGCCAGGTCCCAGTCGCCGTCGGCGGCGGCCTCGATCTGGCCGTAGACGAATTGGGCGGCGGCTTCCGCGCCGGCCGTGTTGCCGCCATCGGTGCTGCCGGCGCCGGCACCGCCATCAGATAAAGCGCGCGTCTCCTCCCCCACGCAGAGCAGCGGGGTGACGCCGGCGCCGTCGGCCGCCCTGACCTTGAGCGCGATCATGGCGTCGTCCTCAGCGAAGTGCCGCCGTCGTTCTGCGTGCCCGATCTCCACCAGTCCCACGCCCAGCTCGGCGAGCAGCGACGGTGAGAGCTCACCAGTCCACGGACCGTCGGCCCAGCCGCAGTTTTGGGCACCCAGGACCAGCGGCGACCCGGCAAGGATTTCCCCTGCCGCTGGAAGCACGGGGAAAGAGGGAATCACAAACGGGACCACCCGCCCGGCCGCGAGGGCCGGGCGGGCGTCCACCTGTTGGCGCAGTTCATCCAGCCAGCGCAGGCTGTCCCGGTAGCCGAGGTACATCTTGGTGCTGACGCCGACGAAAGTCGTGCCGGGGTCCTTGATGGCCTGGCTGAGCTGGGTCACGGGGTTTCCTGCCTTTGCTGGTGGTGCTGAATGGTGTTGCTGCGCCTTTGCTGCTGGCTACTTTTCCAGCACGGGCTGCTTTTCTGCAGTGCCTGCGATGCCGGCAGCGTCGGTTCCGAGCAGGTCGTCCGCCTTGTTCTTGAACTTCCGGGTGCCGAACATCATGATCGCTGCGAGGAACGGCAGCACACCGAGCGCGTAGACGCCCATGGTGCCGGTGTCCGAGGCGGTGACCTGGTTGACGGTGGTCCGCAGGATCGGGGCGACGAAGCCGCCCAGGTTGCCCAGCGAGTTGATGAGCCCGATGCCCGCTGCGGCGGCAGTTCCGGTGAGGAACGCCGTGGGGTAAGACCACGCGATGGGGCCGATCGAGAGGAAGCTGCACACGGCGAGGGTGATGAACACGATGCCCAGCGCCGGCAGGTGGTTGGCTCCCGCCCAGGCGGAACCGAAGATGCACAGGCCCGTGGAGATGAACAGCCCGGTGCCCCAGGTGCGGCGGCGGATCACGGTGTTGGCAGCCTTGCCGATGAAGTAGCAGGCGAAGATGCCGAAGAACCACGGGATGGCGGCCATAAGTCCGACGGCGAGACCCACCTTCTGGCCGGTCAGCTGGGCCACCTGCTGCGGCAGGTAGAAGGTCACGCCGTAGACGGCGATCTGCAGGCAGAAGTAGATGACGGTGAAGTACCAGACACGGCCGTTCTTCATGGCGGCAAGGACGCCGCGGGGACCGGACTCTTCCTTGACGTTGTCCTCGAGGGCCATGACGTCCTGCAGGGCCTTCTTCTCGTCCCTGTTGAGGAACTTGGCCTCCTGCGGGCTGTTGATCAGGAAGAAGTAGGCGGCGATGCCGGCCACGACCGCGAGCATGCCTTCGACGAAGAACATGACCTGCCAGCCCTGCACGCCGGGAACCTGGTCGCCGATGTTGATCAGCCAGCCGGACAGCGGGGCGCCCATCATCTGGGAGAAGGGCTGGGCCAGGTAGAAGATGGCGAACATCTTGACGCGGACCTTATTCGGGAACCAGGCGGCCAGGAACATGATGACGCCCGGGAAGAGCCCGGCCTCCGTCACGCCGAGGAGGAACCGCAGGATCACGAAGGAGACCTCGTCCTGGACGAAGGCGAAGCAGGCGGAGACGATGCCCCAGGTGACGGCGATGCGGGCCAGCCACACCTTGGCGCCGAACTTGGTCAGGAGCAGGTTGCTGGGGATTTCAAACAGCGCGTAGCCGATGAAGAAGATGCCGGCGCCCAGCGCGTAGGCGCCTGCGGTGATGCCTTTGTCCGCCTCAAGCGCAGCCTCGGCGAACCCCACGTTGGTGCGGTCCAGGAAGGCAACAATGTACAGGATGACAAGCATCGGCATGAGCCGGAAGGATGCCTTGGAGATGGCCGATTTGAGAACCGGTGACTCCAACAGCTCCTTCGTGGCGGATGTGGATGTGACAGTCATTCAAACTCCTCTTTGAGTAAAAGTGAGCAAATCAGGGCACAGCGAACGGACCCGTCCGGGAGGAACGGATTCCGGGTAAATCAGGTTGTTACAGCGAAAAACTCAGATCCCGAAGGCGATGAGCAGCACGCCGGCCAGGCAGGCGAGGACGCCGACGGCCAGGTAGATCTTGCGTTCCTTGGTCCACGAGCTAAGCATTGTGGTCCTTCCTAGTGCATGTAGAGACCGCCATCCACATTCAGCGTCTGGCCGGAGATGTACCCGGCGTCCTCGCTGATGAGGAAGGCGATGGCTGCGGCGATGTCCCGGGTGGAACCGACGCGGTTCACCACGAGGTCCTTGACCAGTTCGTCCTTGCGTTCCTGGCTGAGGGTGCCGCCCATGATGTCGGTGTCGATGGGGCCGGGCGAGATGGCGTTGACGGTGATGTCGTACTCGCCCAGTTCGCGGGCCGTGGAGCGGGTCAGGCCGATCACGCCGGCCTTGGCCACGGAGTACGGGGTCTTGGAGAACGTTCCGCCGCCGCGCTGTGCGGAAACAGACGAGATGTTCACGATGCGGCCGATCCCGTTCTTCACCATGGACTCGGCGACGCGGCGGGTGGCGTAGTGGACACCGTTGAGGTTGATGTTGAGCACGCGGTCCCATTCGGCGGCCTCGAGTTCCAGATACGGGACCGGCGAGCTGACACCGGCAACGTTCGCGAGGGCCACGATCTGAGGCAGCTCAGCCTCGATCGAGTCGATGGCCGCACGGACCGACGCCTCGTCGGCGACGTTCGCTCCCACGCCGTGCGCCTTCACACCGTACTGGCTGGCGATCTCCTTGGCCGTGGCCTGGCAGAGGGCGTCGTCGAGGTCGATGATGCCGATGTTCCAGCCCTGCTCCGCCAGGTAGTTTACCGTGGCCCGGCCGATGCCGCGCTCGGAGACGGCGCCGGTGACGATGGCCGTGCGTTCGGACGGAAAAGTGCTCATATATGTTCTCCTGAGTGGTAAGGGACCGGTTGCTGCCGGGCGGAATCACCGGCAGCAACCGGAGGAAATCGGGCAGCACAACAGGAGGGCAGCTGCCCGGGGCAGCGCCCGCCTGCTGTGGTGCGTTAGTGGATCGGCGTTTAGTTGATCGGTGCGTTAGTGGATCGGGGCTTAGTTGATCGGTGCCGGGCCGAGTTCCTCGATGAGCTTCTGCATCGCAACGTAGGCCTTGTTGCGGTAGGCGATCAGCTCGGGGGTCCGTTCGGCCGGAACGTTGAGGAAGCCTGCACCGGTCTTGGTGCCCAGCTTGCCCGCCTCGACGAGGTCCGTGAGGATCTTCGGGGTGGCGAAGCGCTCCGGGAAGTCGGTCTGCAGCGACTTGTAGCAGAAGTTGTAGACGTCCAGGCCGGCCATGTCGGCGATCGCGAACGGACCGAAGAACGGCAGCCGGAAGCCGAAGGTGGTGCGGACCAGGGTATCCACATCCTCTGCCGTCGCAATGCCCTGCTCCACCAGCTGCGCGGCCTCGTGGAAGAGCGCGTACTGCAGGCGGTTCAGCACGAAGCCGGTGACGTCCTTGACCACGGCCGTCTCCTTGTTGGCGGAGTGGACCAGGTCGCGGACCGCGGCAACCGTCTCGGTGGAGGTGCCCTCGTGAGGGATGATCTCCACGCCGGGGATGAACGGCGACGGGTTGGAGAAGTGCACGCCGAGGAAGCGCTCCGGGTTGGCCACCGGCTGGGACAGCTCGGCGATGGAGATCGTGGAGGTGTTGGAGCCGATGATGGCGTCCGGACGGGCGGCAGCGCTGATGCGGGCCAGGGTCTCGTGCTTGATGGCGATGACCTCAGGCACGGCCTCCTCGATGAAGTCGGCGTCCGCCACGGCCTCCTCGATGTCCTTCGCGGCCCAGAGGTTCTGCTTAAGGATCTCGGTGGAGCCTTCGGGGAACAGGCCGTCGGCGACGAACTGGTCGGACTCGGTGAGCAGGCGCTCGTAGTTCTTCTGCGCCACCTCGGCGGACACGTCAGCGAGGGCAACGCGGGCACCGCCAAGGGCGAGCACCTGGGCGATGCCGCCGCCCATGTAGCCGGAGCCGACGACGGCAAACTTGCGTGAGCTGGTGGGTGTTTCAGTCATGTTCAGTCGGCCTTCGTGTAGTCGGGTTCGTACGAGCAGATGGCGTCAACCTTGGCGGCTGAGGAGGAGTTCACATCGAAGCGGTGCCCCAGCCATTCGCCCACGAGCTTCTTGGCAAGTTCCAGCCCGATGACGCGCTGGCCCATGGTGAGGACCTGGGCGTTGTTGCTGAGCACGGAGCGTTCCACGGAGTAGCTGTCGTGAGCGGTGACGGCACGGATGCCGGGCACCTTGTTCGCGGCAATGGCCACGCCGAGGCCGGTGCCGCAGATCAGGAGCGCGCGGTCCGCTTCACCTTCGGCCACCTTGCGGGCCGCGGCCACAGCCAGGTGCGGGTAGGCGGTGGAGTCGTTGGCCGCGACCCCGATGTCCTCGACGGAGGCAACACGCGGGTCGGCCTCCAACAGGGCCTTCAGTGCTTCCTTGTATTCGACGCCGGCCTCATCGTTGCCGATGACAATGCGCCAGCCTTCTGTGTTGCTCATTCTGTTGCTCCGTTTCCGGCCGTCGGGGCCATGTGGGATACGGCCGGTGTGGAATCGGCCGTTTCAGATGCGAGGTAGGTGGCAACCCGCTCGACAATCAGTCCGAACGAAATTGCACCGGGGTCCGGGTGGCCGAGGCTCTTTTCAGCCAGCGGGCGGGCCCGGCCTTTGAGGGGGCGCAGGTCCGCGGTCCGGCTGGCCGCCTCGGTGGCGGCGGCAGCGGCACTGGTGAGGGCCCCGGCAAGGGAGGTCCCGCCGTCGAAAGCGTCCTTGAACGCGTCCCGGAATGGCAGCAGGGCATCAACCATGGTCTTGTCCCCCGGCTCTGCCTTGCCGAGTTCGGTGATGGCGTTCGTGAAGGCGGACACGGCGGAGGCCGCATCCCCGGCGTCGTACGACTCCCGGTTGCCCAGCGCGAGACCTGCGGCCATGACGGCCGTCCCCCAAAGCGCGCCGGAGGTTCCGCCGGCGCGCTCGCTCCAGGCTTCGCCCGCGGCGGTGAGCACGCGCTCAACCGAGGCTCCGGCTTCGGCGTTCTGCTCGCCGGCGGCGGCGGCCGCGTCAACACCGCGGCGCATGCCGATGCCGTGGTCGCCGTCGCCGGCAATCGCGTCCAAGTCGCCCAGTTCCGCTTCATGTTCGACGACGACGTCCCGCACCTGGGCGAGGACGGCGGCTGCCAGCCGGCCCAGGTTGGCGGACGCCGTGGTTGCCTTTTCGGTCTCCGCTTCTGCTGCCTCGTCGGTGCCGGTGAGTTCGCGGCGGGGACGCGGCGCGGTGTTGCCCTTGCGGTAGGCAGGGGTGTCCGCCGGCGCGGCCCAGAACTGCTCGAGTTCGTCGTCGAGCCACAGCAGGGTGAGGGAGAGCCCGGACATGTCCAGGCTGGTTACGAGCTCGCCGCACTCCGGTTCAACGACTGTCAGGTTGGCGGCGTTGAGGAGCTTTTCGACCTTGCCGAAAAGGAGGAACAGCTCGTCGTACTTGACGGTGCCCAGGCCGTTGACGATGGCAACCACGCGGTCGCTGGCGTCGTCCGGCTTGTCCTCGAGCAGCCGGGACACCAGCAGTTCAGCAAGCTCAGAGGCGGTGGGCATGGGGTGCTCGGAGATGCCCGGTTCGCCGTGGATGCCCAGGCCAAGCGACATCTGGCCGGCCGGCACGTGGAACAGCGGCTCGGTGGCGCCGGGCAGCGTGCAGCCGTCGAAGGCGACGCCGAGGGACCGCGTGCGGTAGTTCGTCTTGATGGCCAAGCGCTCCACCTCGTCGAGGTTCAGGCCGGCCTCGGCGGCGGCGCCTGCGATCTTGAAGACGGTCAGGTCGCCGGCTATGCCACGGCGCTTCTCGATCTGGTCCAGCGGTGCGCTGGCGATGTCGTCCGTGACCAGCACCGTGCGGGTCTCGATGCCCTCTGCATTGAGACGCAGCTGCGCCTGGCCGAAGTGCAGCACGTCACCGGCGTAGTTGCCGTAGCTGAGCAGCACACCGCCGCCGGCGTTGGCTGCCTTGGCCACGCGGTAAACCTGTCCGGCGGCGGGGGACGCGAACATGTTGCCGCACGCGGAACCGGCGGCCAGGCCGGGCCCGACCAGGCCGGCGAAGGCCGGGTAGTGGCCGGAGCCGCCGCCCACCACGAGAGCCACCTGGCCGGCGGGGATCTCGGTGGAGCGGACTACGCCGCCGTCCACGCGGGCAACGTACCCGCGGTTGGCGGCGACAAAGCCGTCCAGCGCCTCATCTGCGAAATCAGCGGGATTGTCGAAGATCTGAGTCATGGTTCCTCATTGAATCCGGGTTGGATGATCGGTTGCTTCTAGTGAGGCGCCTTTAGCGGGCGACGGCGGCGGGCTGCTGCCGTCCCTGCGCCACCTGGCTCTGGCCGAGGGCGTAGCCGTCCTTCTTGGGCAGGACGTGGCGGCGCAGGTAGTCCTGGTTGCTGGCCGTCACGGAGAGGCCGTCGCCGCCGTAGTGCTCGGTGCACAGGATGCCCTGGAAGCCAACGGAGAGCGCCACCTTGAACGCCTCGCGGTAGTTGATCAGGCCGCTTTCCATCGGGGCGGGCATGGCGACGTACATGTCGCGGGCCACGTCCTCGTCCCGGATGTAGTTCTTCATGTGCCAGTAGTTGGAGTACGGCAGGGTCTTGGCAACCATTTCCCGCCAGTCCTCGATGGGCCGGTGCAGGCGGATGAGGTTGCCGAGGTCCGGGTTGAGGCCGACGTTGGACAGGCCGATGTCCTGGACGAACTGCACGGAGGAGTCCGCGGTGCCGATGTAGGTGTCCTCGTACATCTCGAGCGAGAGCAGGATGCCAACCTCAGCAGCGTGGCGCCCAAGTTCCTGGAAACGCGAGACGGCGTTGTTCCAGGCTTCCTTGTTCCCGACCGGATCCTTGTAGCCTTCGACGGTCCAGAACCAGAGCTGCTTCTGCTGCTCCGGGGTGATTGCCTGGTGCAGACCGAAGGAGACGACTTCACAGCCGAGTTCCGCTGCGGCATCGATGGTGCGGTGGCTGTAGGCCAGGTTGTCCTCCCACTTGCCCTCCTGAATGATGCTCTGGCGGATGGCGGAGATGACCGGGATGCCGATGCCGACGCTGTCGGCGGTCTGCTTGAACTCGGCGAGGCGCTCCTTGCTCAGGTCGCCGGGGCGGACCCAGCTGTCGGTGAGGTCGGCGTTGGCGAAGCCTGCTTCCTTGACCTCGGTGAAGACCTCGGCCCAGGCGGAGGCGTCGGCGTCGTTGATGTGGGTGCCCTGGGCGTCAACGCCCGGGAACTGCAGCAGAGCGGCGGTGATGGGCCAGTTGTCGGCGGTGTAAGCCATTCGTATTCACTCCCTCGTGGAATCCTGTTTCCTATAGGATTTACTATCTAGTAGCAGTTGTCAAGGTCACATCTTCAAGCGCTGTGTTCTTCTGGGCGATCATCGAAGATCCTATAGGGATGAAGCCGGCGTGTGAAGCGGCCCACATTGGAAGCCGGGGTCGTTGCACCTTCCACGCTACGCCTCTCCCAACTAGGTAGCAGCAGAGGACGTTCCCAGACCTGGAAACACCCTCTGCTGCTTACATTGGTGGCACCGGCTCTATTCCTCCGGGGCGGGCCCGGCTCTACTCCTCGGGGGCGTCGGCCATTGCGCGTTCGCGGACCTTCTGGATGTGCGCCGCCATGGCCGCTTCGGCCTTGTCCGGGTCGCCGCTGGACAGCGCGTCCAGGACGGACTGGTGCTCGGCGATGGCGTATTCCGCGTCGGTGATGCCCACACCGCCGAAAAGCCGGAAGCGCTGGACCTGTCCGCCCAGGGCCGCATAGGCACCCACCATGAACTGGTTGTCGGTCTGCTGTGCGATCAGCTGGTGAAAGCGCTCATCGGCTTCGAGATAGTCCTTGTACTCCACAAAGGACGGGCCGCGCGGCGCAGATTTCAGGTCCTCGACTGTCTGTTCAAGCTCGGCAAGGCGGCGCGGGTTCAGGCGCGCGCAGGCGAGGCGGGCGTTGACGGGCTCGATCGCCAGCCGGGCCTCCATGAGATCCGCAAAGTCCTCCCGGGTGAAGACCGGTGCAACGCGATACCCCTTGAGCGCCACCCTGCGGACCATGCCCGTGTGTTCCAGGCGGGCCAGTGCTTCGCGGACAGGGGTCGGGGAAACGTCCAGCTCGCGGGCGGTTCCGTCAATGCTGACGGCCGCGCCTGGTTCCAGTCTGCCGTCCATCAGTGAGGCCAGCAGCTCCTCGTAGACGTGGTCGGCCAGGACCTGGCGGCTGACGGTCCGGCCTCCCTTGCGCCCGGTCTGATCCTCGGGCCGGCTGCCGGCGCGGGTGCCGTTGGACGCTTTTTGCATGATCAGATCCTATAGGGATGCCTCAGGGAGGGCTGCACCCGTGACGTTGCCATCAGGCGCAGAAGATCTTGGAGTTATTTGTATTGACCGACAGTGTGGTGATTTCAGCGGACACCCACTGCCCGTCAACCTGGGCTCGCACCCGGACAGCAAATCCCGCGCTGGCCGAGCCTATGGCCGAGGTCACCAGCGGCGACGACGGCTGGAGGACAATGGACGATCCCACGCTGGATTCGGTTCCGTAGGAGCCGGAGAGGCTGCGGGAGGAGATGAGCGGCTGCTGATTCACCGTGCCTACCGTGGTTACGGTCAAGGTCAGGGACCTGTTGCTGTTGTTTGAGCCCTCGGTGCAGGCGACGGAAATCGGCGACCAGTCAGCGGCCGAGACCGTCAGGTTCGCCGTCGCTGACTGCTGCCACAAGGCGACGGCGGAGGTCCCGCCGATGCCCAGCAGCACCGTCAGCATGAAAGCGAAGAGCGCCAGCATTGCGCCGGGGACTTTGGCCTGGACGACGTCGGGAGTTTTCATGCCGCCGCGCCTGCTTCGCGGCGCCGGCTGCGGACGTTCCGGAAGATGAGCAGTGCGCCGTATCCGATGAGGCCGGCAGCACCCACCGTCACCCAGAGGCCGCGGTCGGAGTTCCCCAGCGCGTTGGCAACATAGCCCACATATGGGACGGCGTAGAAGAGCTTGCCTTTCACCTGCGGCTCGCGAATGGGGTTGGGATCGTTGGTGTCGTTGTTGTCGCCCTTGGTGATGAGGGTCTTCTCCCCCGTCTGGGTGGTTCCGAAGCCAATGATGCGGTGCGTCTCCACCGCGGGCTTTCCCGATTCCAGCTGGAACGTGATGACATCCCCGGCCTTCAGTTCGCTGAAAGCAGCGGGCTTGACCACCAGGTAGGTGCCCGGCGAGTACTTGGGCGCCATCGAGTTCGTCAGCACCGCGTAGGTCTCGGAGCCGGTGGCCTTCGGGACGAGGATAAGGACCAGGGCGGCGAACACCGCGACCATCAGCAGCACGAAGTTGACGGCTCTGCCTGCCGCCGCGAGCCAGCGGAGGGGCGGGCGGACTGCATCGCGGGTGTTGTCCCGGGCGGCGTCGCCTGGATCCGCACCGTCAGCGGGACGGGCAGCGGACGCATCCGCCGTCGTAAGAATGCTAGGCGCAGCCACTGGGCACCCCGCAAAGTTGCGTTGCAGTGAGAGGGATCGAGATGCTCACGGCTTGTCCTTTCACGGCGGCTGGAGCGTTGGAGGCGAGCCTGACTTCAAAGCACAGTGTTGTGCTGGCGCCCTTCGGGACTGTTACCGGTGTGAGGCCGGTGTACCCCGTCGTGCCGCACGCGGCCGCGCTGGTTGCGGACTTGGCGCTGACGGTGAGGTACGTGGCCAAGCTGCCTCCCCCGGCGTTGGTAAGCACCGCCGCGCCTGAGGTGACGCGGATGTTGAACTGGCCACCGGCGTCGGAATTGTTCGTGGCGGTAACGCTGGCGTAGACAGCGGTTCCGGGCATCAGCGCGGCCAGGGGAATTGACTGGGTAGTGACCGCCAGGCTTGCGGGAGTCCCTGCCACTGTCATGCTTGTGACCTGGTTGGAAGGCGCCCCGGCGAGGTTGACGTCGAAGGATGCTGACGTCACCGTGCCCGGCGCCGCGGCGGCAGCGGCCGACCAGAGTGCGTAGCTGCCCTGAACGGTCAGGAGGCCCAAGAGGACTGCCGCGGCGACAAGTGCCGCGGCCCGCAGGTGGCGTGGGATGCCCATGGCTCCTCCTGACCCTCAGTCGACTACTGCTGACGTGGAGCTTCCGGCCGCTTTGGGGGAAGCGGCCGGAAGCAGTTTTCGTAACGGCTACGCGGGGGCGATCTGGTTCAAGGTGAAGGCGACGTTGCCGAAGTTGTAGGACTTGGTCGCGTCTGAGCGGCCCGTGGTGGCCGACTTGAACTCAAAGGTGATAGTGGCGGTGACCGTTGCCGAAGTGGTCAGCGGATTGTCAACACGGTCGCCGTCGACAGTCAGGACAGGCTCGCTGACAATGACGTTGGCGGGGTCGAAACCGTTCACCGCGCCCGTGCCTGTGGCGGCGATGTTGGCTGCCATCTTGTCCCCGGTCAGGGTCACGTCGAGGACCTGGGTGTAGGTGAGCTTGTCGCCCGGGACAACCTTGTAGCTGGAGATGCTGACCGGGTTATCGGAACCATCCGTCCAGACTCCGGTTCCGCTCTTGACGAGGTTCAGGTCGCCGGCTACGACCGTGCCGGGAGTGGCGGACTGGGAGGCGTTCCAGGAGGCCAGCGTGCCACCTCCACCCAGCAGCAGCGCTGCACCAACGGCGATGGCGGCGGTTCCCTTGATCAGTGCGCTGTTCTTCATGGTGAGACCCTTCAAGAAGTGATGGATAGATTTCCCCTGGAAAGAACAATGCCGTCCCCCGCTCAGGTATCCATGCGCCAAAGCGTCAAGATTCACTCAAGAACGTTGCCCGTTAAACCAATGGAGCCGCCCCGGGTGAAGGGGCGGCGCCATCAGTGGATCACGGCTCGTTCGAGCAGAGGAGGCTAGGCCGGCTGGTACACCGGGTAGTCGGTGTAGCCCTTCGCGCCCTCGGCGTAGAACGTGGACTGATCAGGTTCGTTCAGCGGCAGGCCCTCACGCCAGCGGCGGGCGAGATCCGGGTTGGCGATGGCGGGCCGGCCCACCACGACGGCGTCCGCGTGTCCATCGGTCACGAGCGAGAAAGCCTCCTCGCGGGTGGTGATGACGCCAAAGCCGGTGTTGACCAGGAACGGGCCGTTGAAGCGCGACCGCAGGTCCTGGACCAGGTCGCCGGTCGGGTCGGCGTGCAGGATGCTCAGGTAGGCCAGGTCCAGCGGGGCGATCGAGTTGACCAGCACCTCGTAGGTTGCCCGGACGTCGGCGGCATCGGTTTCCTCGATGCCCTGGACATTGTGCTCGGGCGAGATGCGGATGCCGACGCGGTTGGCGCCGAGTGCCTCCACGACGGCGTTCACCGTCTCGATGACGAAGCGGGCACGGTTCTCGGGTGAGCCGCCGTAGCTGTCGGTGCGGACGTTGGTGTTCGGCGCCAGGAATTCGTGGAGAAGGTAACCGTTGGCGGAGTGCAGCTCAACGCCGTCGAACCCTGCCTCGATGGCATTACGCGACGCCGCGACGATTTCCTCGCGGACGATCGGCAGCTCGTCGATGGAGAGCTCGTGCGGCACGGGGTGCGGCTGCTTGCCGTTGTAGGTGCGAGTTTCACCTTCGACGGCGATTGCACTGGGAGCCACGACGCGGTGGCCGCCGTTGATGTCCTCATGCGAGACGCGTCCGCCGTGCATGATCTGGGCGAAGATCCGGCCACCCTCGGCGTGCACGGCGTCGGTGACCTTCTTCCAGCCTGCAATCTGCTCGGCGGTTACCAGTCCGGGCTGTCCGGGGTAGGAACGGCCGGCAGGGCTGGGGTAGGTTCCCTCGCTGACGATGAGACCGAGAGACGCGCGCTGGCGGTAGTGCTCCACAACGAGTGGGCCGGGTACGCCTTCCTTGCCGGTGCGAACACGGGTCAGGGGTGCCATGACGAGGCGGTTGGGGAGTTCGTGCTCGCCGAGTGTCAGCGGGGAAAACAGCATGCGGAGTTCCTTTCACAATGCATCAGGTTCACCAGCTGTAACTGTGGCGCGCGTGCAACTATTCCGCATGTGCTGCAGTTCACCTACTCGCGCGGTTCACCTAGTCGACGGACAGCCTTCACCCTGCGGATTTGCGAGGCAATCGTCGGCGTAGTTGCGCGTGACAGAGCGCCAGACACTCACCGTTTGGGGTGGAGAGCTGAACTGACCTTGGTTGGGTATGGGAAGATCCGGACCGCCGTTCACGGAGTAGGTCCCTTGGAAGTATGTGGTGAGCACGACGCTAAAGTCGCCTGTTGCGGCGTAGGCGTGGCTGGTCCTGGTCTTCTCACCCCAGCGGTCCTGAGGGAGCGGGCCGCCCATGGTGGTAGTCGGACCAAGTGAAGCTCCATCGCCATAGTCCCACCGGTATTGGACGGGCTTGGCGATGATGTGGACCTTTTGGCCAAGCATTGTCACGTCGAAGACCTGCTCGGAGGATTCCGCATAGAAGTTGGTCTCAGCGCCCCTCAAAGTATGAGGTCGCGGCTGGATACCCAGAGTGCCTGCATCGACAGGAAGCTGCTCGAAACGTCGCTGGATTTGGGCAGCGATCCTACCGAGCACGTCACTCGGATCCTCAGTGTAAATGCAACGGTCTGGACGAATCGGACTCCAGACGTTGGGCGGCCCACTCAAAAAGCGCTCGTACCACCGCACGGGCCGTCCATCTTTGCCAGCATCGCAGTTGGCCCGTGCGATACACGCCGCGTCAACGTCATTCTGGTTATTGCGAATGCACAGCATTTCGTACTTGTACGCCTTTTGAATCTGGGGAACTTCAAAAGGCAAGTCAACCCAATTTCCCGTCTCATCCTGATGCCAAACGCCCACACCTGACTCAGCCCAATCAACGATCGGCTCATCGGCTGTAGCCGCCCCGGCACCAGCGAAGGATGTCGATGCAAACAGCACGAAAGTCACGACTTGGAGTACAACTCGCCTCCCCCAGGCGACCATGATCTAACCACCCACACGGTCAACGTTTCTAACAAACCAACCGTCATCTCGGTACTTAGCGAGAAAGATATCGGCCAGCAAGTTAGACCGCTTAAAAGATTGCTTGATGGCTCCATTTGGCTCACGATAACTTGTGGCGAGTCGATGGTATTGAACAAAGACCTGCTGATTGCCATTGGCATCCGGACGAAACTTTGTGCTTGCATCGAATATCTCAAAAGCCCCGCCTTCTATCCATCTGCCATCGGAATTCCACGACAGAATCGTCGGCCGGACTCTGACACAAGACGCGCATGTAGCTGCAGTGACAGCATCAACTGGCTTGAGATCTCCGGTTTCATATGCGTAACCCATGAGCTCATACCAATACTTCGTGAACGCCTCCAGGCCCTCCTTCGTATTCTTGTCGGCCAGGGGTGGCTTGACCGGCACGGGCACGTTCTGCGCCCTGCCCTTTGCGTCGGCCGGCTTGTAGACGGGTGTCGGCTTAGGCGTCGGGGTGGCGCTGGGCGTGGCGGATGCCGAACCGGGCGTGGACTGGGCTGGCGACGCCACAGCAGAGGCAGTCGGTCCGGCCTGAGGGTCGCCTCCACCGCTACAGCTGGTGAGCGCAAGGACGGACACAGCGACGGCGGAGAACACGGACAAGCGGAGGCGTTCAGAAAAGCAGGTACGAGAAGTCATGCGCTAATCCCCCCGGATAGGTTTCAAGACATCTGTGTCCGAACAATGGTTAAAGGGTAACCGAGGTCACACTTTCCGGCTCAAAGTTATCCACAGGCTACCCCATGGCGCCTCAACAGTGTTGCTGGGAAAATCTCTCCGTACCCCTATCCTTTTTCTACAGCCCGTAGAAGAATGGAGCGCATGATGTTCAACCACACCGACGGCGATCCCATCCTGATCCTCGACGAAGAGCAATGCTGGCAGCTTCTGGAAAACACAAAGCACGGCAGGCTCGTGGTCACTGTGGCGGGCGAGCCGGATATCTTCCCCGTCAACTACGTGACCAGCCGCCGAAAGCTGTACTTCCGCACGGCGCCGGGCAACAAGCTGGCCCAGGTCACCATCAACGACAGGGTCCTCTTCGAGACGGACGGCATCATGTCGGACCAGGCGTGGTCGGTGGTACTCCGCGGCACTGCGCGCGTGCTGAGCAAGTCAGCGGAGATTGCCGAGGCCGAGGAGCTGGGACTCGCATCCTGGGTGCCCACGCTCAAGGACTTCTACGTCGAGATCGATCCGGGCTCCGTGACCGGCCGGCACTTCCAGTTCGGCGAGCAGCCGGAGCGCGATTTCTAGCGGGGCCGCCGGCCTAGACTGGGAGCATGGCGGACCGGCTGACACCTGAGCAGCGCAGCTGGAACATGTCCCGGATCCGGGGCAAGAACACCAAGCCCGAGCTGCTGGTGCGCCGCCTCCTACATGCCAAGGGCTACCGGTATCGCCTGCACGGGGCCTCGCGCGGCGTCAAGCTGCCGGGAAACCCCGATCTCGTCTTCGCCGGCCGGCGCAAGGTGATCTTCATCAACGGCTGCTTCTGGCACTTCCATGACTGCAAGGTGGGCCAGCACTCCCCCAAGGCCAACGCCGAATTCTGGGAAACGAAACGCACCCGCACGCGGGAGCGCGACGCCAGCCAGCGCCGTCAGCTCGAAAACGACGGCTGGGACGTACTCACCGTCTGGGAGTGCGAGCTCAGGGACCTCTCCGCCGTGGAGCAGCAGCTGGAGACGTTTCTCGCAGCAGGCTGATCGGGAGCGAGGCCGCGGGCCTCAGTGCTCGGCGGGAGCCAGCCGGTAGCCCACGCCGCGGACGGTCTGCAGCCAGCGCGGATTCTGTGCGGAATCGCCGAGTTTCTTGCGCAGGTTGCCCATGTGCACTTCCACGGACCGCTCGTCCGCTTCGCTGATGTAACTTCCGACGTCGTACGGTTCGTCCCGCAGGCGGCGCACCAGGTCCGCTTTGGTACGGACCATGCGGCCCGCCTCGAGCAGGGCATGCAGCAGGTCGAACTCGGTGCGCGTCAGGCTCAATTCATGGCCGTCAACGGCAACGGTGCGGGATTCGTAACTCAGATCCAGGCCGTTGTGGGTGTACTTCCGCGCCTCACTCACAGCGGCGGCAGGTGAGCCGCCCTCTTCGGCAAGGTCCGGCGTCGAACGTGGGCGGCGCATCATGGCCGCAACCCGGGCACGCAGCTCGCGGGGACGGAACGGCTTGGTGAGGTAGTCGTCTGCACCCGACTCAAGTCCGATCAGGGTATCCAGCTCTTCTGCACGTGCAGTGAGCATAACGATGTATGCGTCGGAGAACTGGCGGATCTGCCGGGCGACTTCGAAGCCGTCGATGTCCGGCAGTCCGAGGTCGAGCGTGATGACCGCCGGGTCAAGTTCCTTGGCGGCGAGAACACCCTCGGCTCCGCTGCTTGCGGCACGCACTTCAAAGCCCGCCTGCGTCAAAACAACGCGCACCAATTCGCGAATATCGTGGTCATCCTCAATGACCAGTCCTACGCGTGTATCACCCATCGCAGCCCCCTCAGCCCGCTACATCCCGTCTGCAGTATAGCTCCCGGCGGATATCCTGCTCCTATGCGTTTCTCACGCCCCGTCCAGATGGACCATCGCCCATGAGCAGTACCTGGAAAGACTCATCCGGACGGATCCGGTTCTTCCGGCGGCCTTTCCACGAGTATTCCCTGCGGGGCAGGGTGATGCTGAGCCAAATGCCGCTGTCCGTCACGGTAGGAATCACGGCTTTTCTTATCTTGGCGTTCTTCCCAGAAACGCTGCTAAATCCCCTTTTCATCAGTTTTCTGCTGTCACAGGCGGTAATACTGATCCTCTGTTTTGCCGTGCCCTGGCAGCGGCTTCCCTACCCCTCTTTCCTGGTGATACCACTCTTGGATCTGGTTTCGATTTCCCTCGGCAGGGAGGGAGGCCAGGACAGCCTGACGGGACTGAGCCTGATGGCGGTTTTTCCGGTGATCTGGCTATGCGCGTCCGGGCTGTTCCCCAAGACGGCAGTGGCACTGTCCTTCTTCGGCCCTTTGGGAATCATCTGGGTACCGCTGTTTCTCCGCGGCGACGTCTCAGGTCCGGACCTTGCGCGCTCCTTCCTGCTGCCAGTAATGATGCTTGGTATTGGAGTCACAGTGTCCGTCATGACGCTCAGCATGGTCCGGCAGCAGCGGGATCTCGAGGAGAAGGACTCCCAGCTCCGCGGTGTGCTGACCGGAAGCAAGCGCCAGGAACGGCTGTTGAACACTGTTCTGGACACGGTGCACCTGGGCGTCCTCGCCGTCGACGCCCAGGGCAATGACATCCTGATGAACCGCAAGCAGCGCAAGCATCACCAGCTGGCCACGCCGCCAACCATTGACGATCCCAACGAATCCCAGCTGCTGGTTTTCGCCGCCGACCGGACCACGCTGGTCCCCACCGACCAGCGGCCCGTCCGGCGGGCGATCCTCGGCGAGGAATTCACCGACTACCTAGTGTGGCTCGGAGCGGGAGTCGAACAACGCGCCATATCCACCAGCGCGCGGCCCATGCAGGACCAGGACGGCAATTTCGCCGGCTCCGTCATTGTGTTCAGCGACGTCACCGAGCTGGTCAACGCGCTGGCCGCCAAGGACGACTTCGTCTCCAATGTCTCGCACGAGTTCCGTACGCCGCTCACCTCGATTCTTGGATACGTTGAGCTTCTGCTGGACGACGACGACGATCTCACCGACTCCCAGCGCGGCCCGCTGGAGATCATCCGGCGGAACTCGGAACGCCTGCTCACACTGGTCTCAGATCTGCTCTCCAGCCGCAACGGCCAGCTGCTGGTCACCCCGGAGGCGGTGAACGTGGCTGAGCTGGTGCGCACCAGCGTCACCGCCGCCCTGCCGCGTGCCGCAGAATCGGGCATCCAGCTGCGAGCCGACGCGCCGGCCACGCTTGAGGCCCAGATCGATGCCGCGCGCATCTCCCAGGTGCTGGACAACCTCGTCTCGAATGCGATCAAGTACTCTCCCGACGGCGGCGACGTAGTGGTGTCGCTGCGGTCCGAGGACGGCCACATGGTATGCAGCGTGAGCGACATGGGCATGGGCATGAGCCAGCAGGACCAGGAGGAGGTTTTCGCCAAGTTCTTCCGGTCCGCGGCCGTCCGCAATTCGACGATTCCCGGCGTCGGGCTGGGCCTGTCCATCAGCAAGGCCATCGTGGAAGCCCACGGTGGGCGCGTCTCGCTCGCCAGCGAGGTGGGGAAAGGCACCACGTTCACGTTCGCGGTGCCCGTGCAGAACTGAGTTCTGCATCGAGCTATCCGTAGCGGACAGGTCCGGGTGCTGCGCCCTTCGCTGCTATGCCCGGTGGTCCTCGATCAGCCATCTGCCCAGCCGGCGCGCACGCCGGGCCGCGTCCAGGTCGCCCTCCGCCGCCGAGATGATCGAGCCCTTCATCAGGATGTGCCATGAACGGGAGAAATCGTCAGTCCGCTGCAGCCCGGCCTCGTCCGCGAGCTGCTTCACGTGTTCCCGGATCTTGGCGAGGTAGTCGATGCTGGCCCGACCCAGCGGGTGGGAGGCGCCCATTTCCAGCAGCACATTGATGAAGGAACAGGCTTCAAAGTCCGTGCGGTGGAACCAGTCCGTGAAGACGTCAAAGATGGCGAGCAGCTGCTGCTCGGGAGCGTCCGCCCTGCGCCGGGCCTCCCCCATGATGGTGTTGACTGTCCAAACCTGGTCGCGTTTCTCGAGGAACGCCAGCACGAGCTCATCCTTAGAGGCGAAATGGCGGTAGAAGGTGGCTTTTGCGACGCCCGAGCTGCTGATGAGTTCATTGATGCCGACATCCCGGATGCCGCGCCGGGCGAAGAGGTCATACGCGGAGTTCACGATCCGTTCGCGCATCCTGGCAACACCGGACGCCGCAATCTCCTCGCCAATCGTCCGTCCTCCCGTTGTGAACGGGAAACCTTCAGTGGCGGCCGGCTGCGGCCCAGTCTGAAGCATTCCGGAAGGTGGTCTCCCGGCGCTCCACTGCTGGGAGCTGGGTACCTCTGCCATTGCGATTATTCTATCGCAAAAGGCGAGACAGACCTGTCTGTCTTGGGATATTGTTCTTAGTAAGTCCGTACAGTTTTCGGGTGCTTCTGCTCCTGTTTGAGTGCATGGTCTTCAGTTGCAGGCGCCTAGGCAAATGGTCCTGCCCGGTCACTGCCTCACACTGAGGCATACCTGAAAGTTGGACTGTCAGCATGGCAGACTATCTCCGGTGGGACGCCCACAACTTTCTCCACTCTGATGCGTATTTCCACGCGGCCGACTTCCGGGTGGCTGAGCCGTTCTCATCCCCGTCAGAGAATGCGTTGCCAGATGGCCCTCCCGACCAAGGCGTGGACGTGGACCGCCCCAACAACAACTCCTTGCGGTGGCAGGTCCTGGGCATCATTGCGTCTGTGCTGGAGGACAGCGATCCAGCCTGCGCCGGTGCCAGGCAACGGCTTCGGCAGTGTCTTGCGCACAACGTCGGGTCCCCGGAAAAGGCCCTCCTCGAGCATCTTCATGCGCTGCACGATTCAGAGCTGCACGCTTCCGAGCTCCACGATTCTGAGGTGGAAAGCACCGAAGTGTACGGTTCTGCACCTCACGGCGAGCCGGAGGAACAGCGGGTCTAGCGGCCCAGGCTCGCCTGGCGCACCACTTCTCCCCAGGACTGCTGGGCAAGGTCGGCGACGGCTGCCAGGATCTCCGATGGCGGCCGCGAAAGATCCAGCGGAAACTCCACGATGTCGATGTCGGTGTTGAGGATGCTCCTCAGCTTCATCTCGCCCGCTCCGGCGTAGATCAGCCATGCCGTGGGAACGCGCAACGCCGTACAGTAGGCCAGCATCTGGAAATGGTCCGCCGTAAGCGACGCGCCCTGATCGCTGCCGGCGCGGTACTGGGCGTCGTACACCACCACAGGCCGGCCGCCCAGCAGGTGCACGGCGTGCGGGTTCACGGTCAGCCGGTCAGAGTCCCGGACGGCCTCGTTCAGCATCGCGTTGTACCGCAGCCTCATCTCGCCGGGGAAGGCCGCCATGGCCCGGCGCAGCGCCGCACCGACGAAATCCACAAAGACCTGGGCCATGTCGACGACGAACGATGCCGTCTGCTGCTTCCCCTCCCCCGCTTCCGCGGATGCATTGCGCAGGATGACCTCGGAGAGCCGCAGGGCGGCGTGGTAGCGGAGGTTCAGCCGACTGGCCCGCCACGGCGGAAGCGGAGCGCCCGCGTGGAGGCGGGTGACGTCGTCGAGCTTTCCCTTGAGCTGCCGCAGGCGGCTCAGGACATCCGGGCGGACTCCCGGGACGCGGGACATGCGGTCCAGGGCGGCGCGCAGGATGCGGTTTTCCGGGATGTCCTCAGTGAACTCGTCGTATGACACTTCCAGCGGCACCAGCATTCCCGGCCGGCGGGAGATCTGGTCCGAGATCCGGATGCGGCCCTTTACCGTGCGGAGCGAGTCGTGCACGGTCACGTACCCCTGCAGGACGCCACGCTGGAGGGCGCGCTCGGCGAGTTGCGCCAGGGATGCCGCCAGGGCACTCCACAGTTCGGCGTCCTCGTCCGCCTCCACGGTATCGTCGCGGAAGCCCTGGTCGCCGGCGTAGCTCAGCAGGAAAAGCAGCCGGTTCAGACCCAGCCGGCCCTTGGGCCGCACATCCAGCTGCACCTGCGGAGTACGTACCGACCCCACTCTGCCGAGGGTCTCGATCCGGAACAGCCCCATGCCCATGGGTGTTGCCTTGGCCAGGCCGCTAGAGTTCACGAACGCGGCGCTGTCCGGGTCGAGCTTCTCCACGGTGCCGCCGGAGAGCTCGTCCAGGACGATGTGCCGCCTGCCCGGGACGGAGCCAAGGCTGCCGCGGCTGCCGCGGGCAGCGGCGCCGGAACCGGCCGCCGTCGGGAAACCCGCGGGGGCACGAAAGCCCGCCGACCCTGCGGAACCCGCCGTCACGCCGAGGCCGGCGGGACTAGCGAGCCGCAAGGCGTCCCAGCAACTGGTCCAGCCCGAAGCGTTCCTCAAGCTGGGCCCGGTTCAGCTGTCCGTGGTAGTGCTCCTCCAGCAGCGGCATGAGTTCGTACTTCCAGATGCGGCGCAGGCCGGCAGGGGTCTGCGCGGCCTTCTTCATGAAGTAGGAGGGCCCGATCATGAGGTCGCGGTCCCATTCATCGATCGCCTGGTTGAGCGCATCGAGGAGCAGCGCCGGCGTGGTGTCCAGCTGCCGTGCTTCCAGGAACCGCAGCAGCGATCCCTTCACCGGTTCGGTCTGCGGGTGCAGTTCGATGAACGCGAAGCGGCGGCGGATTGCGGCGTCCATCATCGCGATGGAGCGGTCCGCCGTGTTCATGGTGCCGATGATGTACAGGTTGTCCGGGAGCGTGAACGGCTCGTTTGGGCTGTACTGCAGGTAGATCCGGTCATCGCGGTATTCCAGCAGGAAGTACAGCTCGCCGAACACCTTGGCCAGGTTCGCCCGGTTCATCTCGTCGATGATGAGGAAGTGCGGCTTCGACTCGTTGCCCGGCTTCGCCGCCTCCTCCGCGAGCCGGCGCAGCGGACCGGCCACGAGCTTGAAGGAGACCTGGCCCTCGTCCGTCTTGTCCGGCCGGTACCCCTCGAAGAAGTCCTCGTAGGCATAGGAGGGGTGGAACTGGACGAGCTTCACGCGCTCGTCGGTGCTGTCCTGCGCCAGTTCCGCAGCGAGGTGCTTGGCCAGGTAGGTCTTGCCCGTTCCCGGCGGCCCGTACAGGACCAGCTGCCGGTTCTCCTCCAGCAGGTCGGCAATCTCCTGAAGCGGCTCCACCTCCATGTGGAGGGAGTCCGCGAACTCCTTGGTGACGGGGCGGAAGCCGCCCAGCACGGGGAGGGCGACGGTGGCCGGTGACGCGTCGGCGTCGGGCTCGGTTTCCGCTTCCGCCGGGAGCAGCGCCTGCAGCGCCTGCACCACCCGGGTCACGTCGACGACGATGCCCGACGTGGCCAGCTGGCGCTGGATGTGGCGCGGCAGGTCGGTCATGGCGTGGGCTTCGTCGAACCAGCGCACCTTGCGGCGCAGCCGCCGGTTGTCGCCGTTATGGTCCGGCTCCCCGAGCACGACGCCGATGCGCACGGTACCGGCGCTCTGGTACAGCGCGAGGTCGCCGGGCTTCATCACTGTCAGGAAGGCGAAGATGGCGGTTTTGGTGTCCTCCCGCTCCACGTAGCCGAGGTGTTTGTAGTCCTCGTCAACGGCGTGCTGTACCAGCCCCGCCGTTACGCCGGGGTCAAGCAGGCGGAGGTGTTCGACGTCGAGCGTCACCTTCTCCTCTGCGTGCCAGGCAGCCAGGAGCTCGGCGTTGTCGTGGTGGGTGCGCAGCAGCCAGGCACGGCGGCCCGGGTCCCCGACCTTGCGCCACTGGCTCACCAGCTGCCGGGAGTACCAGTCGATGCGCTGGCCTGCCTGCTCGTCCAGGTGCAGGCGGATGCGGCGGATGTCGGCGGTGATTTCCTCCTCGCTGTCCCCCTTCGCGCCGCCGACGAGGGAGGCGAAGGCGTCCCTGATCTCCTGGCGTTCGATGTCGGCCACCACCGGTTCGAAGTAGCTGGGCCAGGCGAGGTATTCGATGCTGCGCCGGATGGCCGGCTGGTCTTCCGGCGTGCCCGCAGCCAGCTGGTGGAAGGCCAGCGGATCCTTCAGCGCCTGGCTGATTACGGCGGTGGACTGACGGTCCACGTGATGCACGAACCGGCAAAGCCACTTCAGGTGGTCCCAGATGGTCCAGTTGAACTCCGCAGTCCGGTCGCGGATGACGCCGTGGTCGGTCATGCCACGGTACAGCTCCTCGGGGAGCTCGAGCGGCGGCTCCAGCCAGGACGCTGCCTCGGCGACCCGGGCCCGCTTGACCTTGAGCGACTTGACCTCGTGCGCCAGCGGCAGCGACTGCAGGAAGAGGAGCTCCACGGCCAGTTGCTTCGCGGAAGGGGACGCGTCCGCCAGGTTGTGCCGCAGGTTGGTCATCATGGGCGCCTTGGCGTCGGCGACTCCCCGCTCGAGCCGTTCCAGCAGTTCCGCCGCGGCCTCCGCTGTCCACGTCTGCGTGCGGCCGTCCAGTGCCGACGGCCTGCCCTGCAGACCGGCACCAAGCACGAACCAGGCGGCTTCCTCGATCTCTTTGGAGACTCCGAGGGCGCGGTGCATGGCAGGCTTTGGGGCGGGGGTCATGCGTTCAAATTTACAGGGTTAACCTGAGCACCAGCACCATGCCCGAAGGTAAGGCTACTTCCGGGTAGGAGCGGGCAGCCGCTTCCTGCCGAAGGCGAAATAGCAGCTCGGGCCGATGAAGTTGATAAGGGTTGCCAGCCGCCAGAACAACTTGGAGCCGCGGATCTGCTCGGCCGGGCGGCGTGAGAGGTCGCGCTGGGCCGCCGTGAGGTAGGCGAGCTGCGCAGCTCCGACGACGATGGTGCCGATGCGGGCGGCAGGGGGAAGCTCCTTCCAGGACTTCTTCTTCCAGGCCATGTCTTTCCTTCCCAGGTTCCGCTTTCCCACGGTCAATGCTCCTTGCGCTCAATGAAGGGCTCCAGCAGCTGCTTCTGTTCCGGACTCAGCCGCAGCACCCTTCCGGTGGCTTCATCAACGAAGGCCAAATGGCTTGAGGCCTTCACACAATCGTCGCCAGTTACCGGGTCCTGCACAAGGTAGTGGATATCGAAGCTGGCGCCCTTGACTGCGCCGACCCACACTTGGACCACCGCCGGAATGTTGCGGTATTCGAGGGTCTTCACGTACCGGATCCAGTGGTCCACCACGAGCGCCATGGTGCCCTGGGGAACGGTGTTGAACAGCGACACGTGGGGATCGATCCCCGGCAGCCCGGCACCGGCGGGCGGGCCGAAGGCGGCGATGCGGGCCTCCTCCAGCATGCGCACGATCTGGACATTGTTGATGTGCCCATAGGCGTCCATGTCCCCCCAGCGCATGGGCACGGGCACCTCGATGCGCCGGGGAGCCGGGTGGCCTCCGGCCTTGTGCGCGCTCAGCTGCGCACCGCCGTCGAGTCGTCCACGGGAATCTCTTCGGCATCAGCGCCCGCAAACTGCGACATGTACAGCCGGTAGTAGGCGCCTTCGGCGGCTAAGAGGGTGTGGTGGTTGCCCTGCTCCACGATCTTGCCGTTCTCCATGACCAGGATGGTGTCGGCGTGGCGGATGGTCGAGAGGCGGTGGGCGATGACGAAGCTGGTCCGGTCCGTGCGCAGCGCAGCCATGGCCTTCTGCACCAGGAGTTCGGTGCGCGTGTCCACGGAGCTGGTGGCCTCGTCCAGGATGAGCAGCGAGGGGTTGGCCACGAAGGCGCGGGCGATGGTGATGAGCTGCTTTTCACCGGCGCTTACGTTGTTGCCCTCCTCATCGATGACGGTGCTGTAGCCGTCGGGGAGTGCCCGGACGAAGCGGTCCACGAACGTGGCCTTCGCCGCCGCCATGACCTGGTCCTCGGTGGCGTCCAGGTTGCCATACCTGATGTTGTCATAGATGGATCCGCCGAACAGCCAGGCGTCCTGCAGCACCATGCCCACCTTGGACCGCAGCTCGGCGCGGCTTAGCTGGGTGACATCCACGTTGTCGAGCGTAATTGAGCCGGAGTTGAGCTCGTAGAAGCGCATGACCAGGTTCACCAGGGTGGTCTTGCCCGCGCCGGTGGGGCCCACGATGGCCACAGTATGGCCCGGCTTGGCAGTGAAGGACAGGTCCTCGATCAGCGGCTTCTCCGGCGTGTAGCTGAACGTGACGTTTTGGAACTCCACATGGCCATCGGTCTTGGCCGGCAGGTGCTGCGTTGCGGTCTCGGTGTCCTGCTCATCCGCGTCCAGGAACTCGAACACCCGCTCGGCCGATGCCACGCCGGACTGCAGCATGTTGGCCATGCCGGCCATCTGCCCCAGCGGCTGGGTGAACTCGCGTGAGTACTGGATGAAGGCCGTGGCGTCGCCCAGGCTCATGCTTCCCGAGGCGACGCGCAGGCCGCCCACCACCGCGATGCCGACGTAGCTGAGGTAGGAGACGAACTGCATCACGGGGAAGATGATGCCGGACACGAACTGTGCGCCGAAGCTGGCCTTGTACAGGGCCTCGTTGCGCTCCTCGAAGCGCTCCAGCATGTCGGCCTCACGGCCGAAGACCCGCACCAGGTCGTGCCCGGAGAAGGACTCCTCGATCTGGCCGTTCAGCTCACCGGTGTTTTTCCACTGCGCCGCGAACAGCTTCTGGCTCCGCGCGCCGATCACGCCGGCCGCAGCCCCGGACAGCGGCAGCGCGATGAGGGCGATCAGCGCCAGCTGCCACGAGACGATGAACATCATGATGACGATGCCGAGCACGGTCAGCACCGAGTTGATGAGCTGGGCGAACGCCTGCTGCAGCGCCTGCTGGACGTTGTCGACGTCGTTGGTCACCCGGGAGAGCACGTCACCGCGCTGGCGGGTGTCGAAGTAGTTCAGCGGCAGCCGGTTGAGTTTCTTCTCGGTGTCGTCGCGGAGCTGCCGGATCACCTTCATGACGATCCTGTTGAGGATGTGGCCCTGGAGCCACAGGAAGATGTTGGCCACGAAGTACATCAGCAGCACGGCTGAGATCAGGACGGTCAGCTTCTGGAAGTCGATGCCGGTTCCGGGCACGAGCTCCATCCGGGAGACCATGTCCGCGAAGTTGTTCTGCCCCTGCGCCCGCAGTCCCTCGACGAACTGGTCCTTGCTGACGCCTGCGGGCAACTGCTTGCCCACGACGCCGCCGAAGATAACGTCCATGGCCTGGCCCAGCACCTTGGGGGCAATGACGTTGAGGATCACCGAAATGATCACCATGCCGACGACGACGTAGATGCCGGCGGCTTCCGGTTTCAGCAGGCCCATGAGCCGCTTGGCCGAGGGCCAGAAATGCTGGGCCTTCTTGGCCGGCATCGCACCAAACATGCCGCCGTCGGCCTCACCCGGCTGGTACTCCTCCTCCACGAAGTCGTCATCCTCCAGCACTGCGCCCTGGTCTGCTGCCGTCGTGGAGTTTTCGGCGGGGTTTTGGCCGCCCTTCCGGTCGGCGCTCATGCCACTTCCTCCACGCTCAGCTGGGACTCAACAATTTCCTGGTAGGTGGGCGACGTTTCGAGGAGTTCCTCGTGCGTTCCCCGGTCCACGATCCTGCCGTTGTCCAGCACCAGGATCTGGTCCGCTTCCGTGATGGTGGAGATGCGCTGCGCGACGATAATGACGGTGGCATCAGCGGTGGTGCGTTTGAGCGCGGCACGCAGCCGGGCGTCCGTGGCGACATCCAGGGCGGAGAAGGAATCGTCGAACAGGTAGACCTTGGGCCTGGTGACCAGGGCACGCGCGATGCAAAGCCGCTGGCGCTGGCCTCCGGACACATTGGTGCCGCCCTGGGCGATGCGGGACGCGAGCCCGTTTTTCTTCTCTTTCACGAAACCGTCGCCCTGGGCCACATGGAGGGCGTCCCAGAGTTCGTCGTCGGTGGCTTCCGGATTTCCAAACCGGAGGTTATGCCCGATGGTTCCGGAGAACAGGTAGGGCCGCTGCGGAACCAGGGCAACGCGCCTGGTGATTTCCGCACGGTCCAGCTGGCTGACGGAGACGCCATCGAGGAGTACTTCACCGTCCACGACGTCGTAGAGCCGCGGCAGCAGTGACAGCAGGGAGGTCTTGCCTGCACCCGTGGAGCCGATGATCGCCACGGTCTGCCCCGGCCGGGCGGTGAAGCTGATGTTGCTCAGGACCGGCGCCTCGGCCCCCGGATAGGCGAAGCTGACGTTGCGGTACTCCACCACGCCTTCCAGCTGTCCTGGGGTGACCGGCTGCCGGGGCTCAAGGATGGAGGGTTCGACGTCGAGCACCTCGCCGATGCGGTCCGCGCAGACGGACGCGCGCGGGATCATCATGGCCATGAAGGTGCCCATCATCACGGCCATCAGGATCTGGAGCAGGTACTGCAGGAATGCTGTCAGGGCGCCGACCTGCATGTCGCCCGAGTCCACCCGCTGGCCGCCGAACCAGAGCACCGCCGCGGTGGACAGGTGCAGGATCATGCCGATGGCGGGAAACATCAGAACGAACAATGCGCCGATCTTCAGCGAGACGTCGGTCAGTTCCCTGTTGGCCTGGCCGAACCGCTCCGTCTCGTAGGGTTCCCGGACGAAGGCCCGGACCACGCGGATGCCGATGATCTGCTCGCGCAGCACCTCGTTGATGCGGTCGATCTTTGTCTGCATGGAGCGGAACAGCGGAATGAGACGCACGACGAGGTAGCCCACCACCACGAAGAGGACCGGGACCGAAACCCAGACCAGCCAGGACAGGTTGATGTCCTCACGCAGGGCCATGATGATGCCGCCGATGCACATGATGGGTGTGGACACCATGAAGTTCAGGCCCATCAGCACGAGCATCTGGACCTGCTGGACGTCGTTAGTGCCGCGGGTGATCAGGGTGGGCGCGCCAAACGCGTTGACGTCCTTGGCGGAGAAGCTGGTCACCTTGCGGAAAACACCGCGGCGGAGATCCCGGCCCACGGCCATGGCCGTCTTTGACCCGAAGTAGACCCCGGCAATGGCCGTGCCCACCTGCAGGAAGGCCACCAGGAGCATGAGCGCCCCGGTGCGCCAGATGAAATCCGTGTCGCCGCGGGAGACGCCCTCGTCGATGATCTGGGCGTTAAGGCTGGGCAGGTAGAGCGCTGCGATGGTGGATGCCAGCTGGAAGGCGATCACAGCAAGGATGTACGGCAAATACGGTTTGGAGTAGCGCCGTATCAGGGTGACGAGCATGCTCACGGGTCCTTCGGGAGAGCGCGAATGAGTCAAGAGAAGTAATAGCAGACGGGTCTGACAGCAAAGCCATCCAACTCTACGAAATCCGTTGCCCGTGCGAAACGTCTCGGGCAAAGATCATCCCAGCGGACGACGCCGGAACCCACCCCAGCCACGACCACCGGGCCCCAGCGCGAACGTACACTTGGGGCCCCAGGAAAGCGGTTCCCAAGGGCCACAAGTGTACGTTCGCGCTATTGGTTACTCGCTCCGGTGCTTGCCGTGCGAGGCGATGTAATGGGCAGCGGCGCTCTGGAGCTTTCGTTCCTTGGCCAGCCGCCGGCTCAGTGCCTTCAGTTCTTCGCCCACCCGGGCCTGCTCCTGCGCGACGAGCCGCTGCTGCTCCGCCTGCAGTGCAACGGTGTTCAGGGCCTTGGCGAGCTGAAGCTGCTGTTCCGCCAGGAGCCCCTGCGTTTCCTGGATAAGGGGAAGCAGGTCCGCAGGACGGCTGTGCATCTCGGCGAGCAAGGTCCGCGCCCGCGCCGGCGGTTCATTCATGGGCAGGACGGGTTCCGGCATACTCTGCCGGGCGGGATAGGACGCCGCCTTGGCATTGCCGGCCAGCTGGCGGTTCAGCACTTCGGCGAACTCACGCTCGAGGTCGTCGTCGGAATAGCCGGCCGCGGCGAGCCCGGGAGCCGCGGCAGAAGCCGCACCGGAACCCGGGGCAGCGTCCCCTGAACCGCCGTCGGCAGAATCCGGAGCCTTGCCCGGCCGGATGTCCACGGTCCGGCGCAGCGGCTGTTCCTTGATCAGGAGCACAGCGATTAGGGCAACCACAGAGATGGCGCCGGCGATCAGGAAAATCTCGGCCGTGGCGTCACCGTAGGCGGCCCGCATGATGTCCCGGATCGGGGCAGGCATGTGGACCAGGTCGAGGCTGGCCCCGGACGAGCCCGAGCCGGCCTTGATTCCGGCATCGGCGAGGCCCTGCGTGGCCAGTTCCTTGACCCGGTTGCTCATGACCGCACCCAGCACGGACACGCCGATCGCGCCGCCCACGGAGCGGAAGAACGCCACGGACGCGCTGGCGGTGCCGATGTCGCTGGCGCTGACGGTGTTCTGTACCGCCAGGACGAGGTTCTGCATCAGCATGCCCAGCCCGAGGCCAAGGATGGCCGTGAAGACTCCGGAGTGCCACAGTTCCGTGGTGTGGTCCATGGTGCTGGCGAGGCCCAGCCCGGCGATCAGCAGCACGGAGCCGGCGATCAGGTAGCGCTTCCACTTGCCTGTCCGGCTAATCAGCTGCCCGGAGAGTACGGAGCCGATCAGGTTGCCGGCAATCATGGGCAAGGTCAGCAGGCCGGCCTCGGTGGGTGTTGCGCCGCGCGCCACCTGGAAGTACTGGCCCAGGAAGGTGGAGGAGCCGAACATCGCCACGCCCACGGCCACGGAGGCCCAGATGGCCAGGGCGGTGGTGCGCTCGGAGATGATCTTGAGCGGGATGATGGGCTGCGGAACCTTGGATTCGACCACCACCAGCAGCGCCAGGAGCACGACGCCGCCGCCCACCATCAGCAGCGACTGCCAGGACCACCAGTCGTAGTAGTCGGGGTTGCCGGCGAACGACACCCAGATGAGGAGAAGGCTGACGCCGGAGGTCAGGAGGATGGATCCGAGCCAGTCGATCCTGGCCGGCCGCTTGACGTGCTGGATCTTCAGCGTGATCTGGAGCAGGATCAGGGCGACGACGGCGAGCGGCACGCAGACGAAGAACGTCCAGCGCCAGCCCAGCGGGCTGTCGACGATGAAGCCGCCCAGCAGCGGCCCGCCGGCGGTGCCGACGGCCATGACTGCGCCCATGTAGCCGGAGTACTTTCCGCGGTCGCGCGGCGGAATCATGGAACCGATGATCGCCTGGGCCAGGGCCGTAAGGCCGCCCATGGCGATGCCTTGGACAACACGGGCCGTCAGCAGCAGCGGGATGTTTTCAGACAGGCCGGCCATTACCGATCCCGCCACGAAGATCACGATGCTGAGCTGGACGAGGACCTTCTTGTCGAACAGGTCAGCGAGCTTGCCCCAGATGGGCGTGGTGGCCGCGTTGGCCAGCAGCGCCGCCGTGATGACCCACGCAAAGTCCGTCTGCGTGCCCTTGAGCTCGGACATGATGGTGGGCAGCGCGTTGGCCACGATGGTGCTGCTGAGGATCGCGGTGAAGAAGGCGGCGAGGAGCCCGGTCAGGGCCTCCATGATCTGCCGGTGCGTCATGGGCGCCTCTGGCGTGCGGGCCGGGGGCCGTGGCGTGGCCGTCCCGGAGACGGCGGCGTGGCTAGCCATTGATGTGCTCCTTGCGTTTGGTGGTTGTGTTCGGCCCGGCCGCCGTTGCCCGGGCGGATTCCCGAAGGGACTCCGAGAGTTTGTGGAGTACTTTCGCCGTCTCCTCGGCGTCTTGCTGGCTCCAGTCCCGAAGGAATTCCTGCAGCGTGGCAACGCGGTGCTCCTCGATGGCGATGAGTTTCGCGCGGCCGGCGTCGGTGAGGGCCACCAATTGCGCCCGGCCGTCGTCGGGATCGGGCCGGCGGTGCACCAGCCCGAGTTCCTCGAGCTCTGCGATGTGCCTGCTGAGGACCGGCGCGCTGACGCCCAGCCGTGCGGCGAGGTGGGTGGCGCGCGATTCCTGCTCCCCCACGAACCGCAGGACGCCCTGCAGCGCAACGCCGGCTTCCAGACCACGGGAGGTCGAGACGGTCACGCACCGCACGGCGCGCTGGAGGTCGAAGATCTGCCGCACGAGTTCGGCGGCCGTGTTAGGTGCAACTGCCATAGTGGAAAACCCCTCATTGCTTGCCTTAGGCAACTATAGCAATAAATGGTTGCTTTAGGAAACTAAGCAATGGGTGCTGCTCGCGGTCCCCTTTAAATGACAGATGCGCGAACGTACAGTTGTGGCCCCAATTCCGGGTGAAAATGGGGCCACAAGTGTACGTTCGCGCTGGGTGGGGGGTGTCAGGTGGTCGAAGGGTCAGGTGTCCAGGTGGGTCGGGGCGAACATCTTCAGCAGCGTTTCAACCACGACGACGTTGGGCCCGTCCGCGGTGAAGGCGGCCTTGAGCGCGTCCCCCACGTTTTCCGGGGCAACCCGGGTGGCGGGAACGCCGAAGGATTCGGCCAGCTTCACGAAGTCCGGGCGGGCGAGTTCGGTGGCCGTGGCCTTGCCGAAGGCGCCCACCATGTATTCGCGCAGGATGCCGTAGCCGCCGTCGTCCACGATCAGCCAGGTGACCGGCACGTTGTGCTGCTTGGCGGTGGCGAGTTCCGCGATCGAGTACATGGCCGAGCCGTCGCCGGAGACGGCGAGCACCCGGGCCGAGGCCGCTGACTTGCCCACGGTTTCCAGGCCCACGGCCCCGCCGATCGCCGCCGGGAAGCCGTAGCCGAGGCCGCCGGCGCCCTGGGCGGAGTGGAACTGGCCCTCGCGGGCGTCCCAGCAGCTCCAGCCCCAGTACGCCGAGATGGTCATGTCCCAAAACGTCTGCATGTCCGCCGGAACCGCCTCGCGGATGTCGGCCATGAACTTCAGTTCCTTGGCGAGGTCCTGTGATTCCAGCCGCTCCTTCACCTTGCGCAGCGACTCCCGCACCAAATCCTCGGGCGATGTTCCGTGCCAGTCGGCCCGGCGCTCGGCCGGAGCCGACAGGGAAGCGTCGAGGGCGGCGAGCGCCTGTCCGGCGTCGGCGCGGATGCCCAGGCCTGGGCGGTTGGATTCCAGGACGCGGGGTTCGGCGTCGATCTGGATGATGCGGCCGCGCGGTTCGAACGTGAAGTAGTTGGAGGTGACTTCGCCCAGCGAAGAGCCGATGACGACCAGGACGTCAGCGTCTTCGAGGAGGTCCGTCATGTGGCGGTCCTCGATCCACGACTGGAGCGACAGTTCGTGGTTCCACGGGAAGGCGCCGTTGCCGCCGGGCGTGCAGATGACGGGGGCACGGAGCTTTTCCGCGATCGAGAGCAGTGATTTTTCCGCCCGGCCGCGGCGGGTTCCGCCGCCGGCGATGATGGCGGGGCGCTCCGCCGTCGACAGCCATTTCACGGCTTCGCGGACGAGCTCGACGCGCGGCGGATTGTCCGCTGCTTCGGCCAGCGCGTCCTCGACGGGCGGCACCACGATCGGGTCCAGCAGCACGTTCTGCGGGATTTCCAACCAGACCGGCCCCTGCGGCGAGGAGATCGCCTCGGTCCAGGCGTCCTGGATGGCCGACGGGATGCCGGAGGCGTGCTGGATCAGGCGCTGGCTCTTGGTGACGTTCGCGGCCGAGGCCTTCTGGTCATCCAACTGGTGCAGCATGCCCTTCCGCCGCGCGCCCAGGCCCTCAAGCGGGATCTGGCTGGCAACCACCACCATGGGCACACCCGTGGCGTAGGCCTCCTGCAGCCCGGCGAGCGAGGTCAGTGCGCCCGGCCCGGTGGACAGGAAGAGCACGCCCACCTCCCCTGTGGCGCGCGAGTAGCCGTCGGCGGCGAAGGCGCTGTTGTTCTCCACCCGGGAGGACACGAACTTCAGGCTGCCCCGGCCCATGGCGTCGAAGAGACCCAGCGCGTGCTGGCCGGGAATGCCGAACACCGTCTTGGCGCCGAGCGCCTCGAGGGTTTCGACGACGAGGTCCCCGCCATTGCGCACACCCTCCCCGGAGCCTGATCCCGAGGCAGCGCCGGGTTCGGTGCCGGTCATTTGGAGCCTACGGCGGCGCGGACAGCACCGTTGTCGGCCGGCGCCGGGGAGGCTGCCGCGAACCCTGCAGGACGCCGGACTTCCCGGCCCAGTGCCTGGGCAGCATAGCCGGTCTCGGCGCCGAAGCGGTCGCCGGCTACGGTGTTGTCCGCCATGAGGGTGACAAGTTCGTAGGCAACGTGGCTTGCAGCAACACCAGTGATCTCGGCATGGTCGTAGGCCGGGGCCACTTCGACGACGTCGGCGCCCACGAGGTTCATGCCGCGGAAACCGCGGATGATCTCCAGCAGTTCACGGCTGGTGATGCCGCCGGCTTCCGGCGTGCCGGTTCCCGGGGCGTGGGCGGGGTCCAGGACGTCGATGTCGACGGAGATGTACAGCGGCCGGTTTCCGATCCGGTCCCGGACCTTGGCCACCGTCTCCAGCACGCCCTGGTAGTAAACGTCCGCGGAGGTGACGATCCCGAACCCGAAGCGGTGGTCGTCGTCGAGATCCTTCTTCCCGTACAGCGGGCCGCGGGTGCCGATATGGCTGATGGCCTCCGTATCAAGGATGCCCTCCTCCACGGCACGGCGGAACGGCGTGCCGTGGGTGTACTCCGCACCGAAATAGGTGTCCCAGGTGTCCAGGTGGGCGTCGAAGTGCAGCATGGCGATGGGGCCGCCGGCCCGCTCGGCGGCGGCGCGCAGGAGCGGCAGCGCGATGGTGTGGTCGCCGCCGAGGGTGAGCAGCTTGCTGCCGGCCGCCGTCAGATCGAGGGCGTTCTGCTGGATGGTTTCGATGGCCTCGTTGATGTTGAACGGGTTCACGGCCATGTCACCGGCGTCGGCCACCTGGCAGTTCTCGAAGGGGCTGACATCCCAGGCCGGGTTGTACGGGCGGAGGAGCCGGCTGGCCTCGCGGACGTGGTTGGCGCCGAAACGGGCACCGGGCCGGTAGGAGACCCCGGAGTCAAAGGGCACGCCCACCACGGTGATGTCGGATTTCGCCACCTGGTCCAGGCGCGGCAGGCGGGCGTAGGTGCCGGCCCCGGCGTAGCGGGGAATACGGGATGAATCGATGGGGCCAAGGTTGCCGTTGGCTTCGATGCGCAGCTCTTCCAAAGGAACGCCTCTCCTTCGAGGATTGAATGTCGAGGGTGGGTTGTGACAGCCATCATACACTCGAAGTTGCCCAATGTGCACCGGCTGTTTACATCAGGCCTCGAAGCCGGAGCATAAAAAACCCGGGCCCCACAGCAGACATGCGGGCCCGGGCATCAACCGAAAGCCCTACCGGCTGGCGGCCGGCACCAGCACCCAGAGGACTTCGACGGACTCATCGGTGGGGTTGACCCAGGTATGCGGCTCCCGCCCGGGGAAGGTGACGGTGTCACCGGTGGTCAGTTCGTACTCCTCATTGGTGAGGATGAGCTTGATGGTCCCTTTGATCACGTGCAGGACATCGACATCGCAGTCCACGGCGTAGAGCTCTGATTCGCCGCGGCCCCGGGGGTCGATAACCGCCTGGATGATCTGCACGCGGCGCTCGGACCGGGCGGTCAGCAGCCGCTCGACGATGCCCTGCCCGCCGAGGGAGATGCGCGGCCCCGCATCGCGTTTGGTCAGGTGCGTTTCGGGCGCAGCAAACAGGTCTCCAATGGAGATCGACAGGACCTGGCACAGCGTGACGAGCGAGGCCACCGACGGCGAGGTCAGGTCGCGCTCCACTCGGCTCAGGAAGCCTTTGGTCAATCCGGTGGCGTCGGCCACCTGCTCGATGGTGAGCCGCTGGGACTGGCGCGCGGCACGGATTCTTGAACCGATGGCAACGGGAACATTGCTCGGCTCAACTGGAAGTGCCTTCATTTACGAACCTTTCACGGCCGGCCGCACGGCCCCAACATTGGAGCCATATTATCGGCCTGGCCCTTCTGTGACGCGGGCCAGGCGCGCCTTGCGGGCTTTGCGTCTTGACTGTTACTCGAATCACAGCCTACGCTTTTACGCAACATGTGTTGCTTGTGGAACAACTCCCACGAGGAGAGGCACACCAAGGAACCCAGCGTTTCCCCAGATTTCCGTTCAATGCAGCGCCGTCCCGGAAGCCCCGTTTCCAGGACCGGTCCGTAAGCTGCCAAAGCTCCAAGGATCCCCCAATCATGGACGCAAGTTTCGTCAATATCGCCATCGTGGTGGCCTATCTGGCCGCGATGCTGGCCTTCGGCTGGTGGGGCAAGTCCCGCACCAAAAACAACAGCGATTTCCTCGTGGCCGGCCGCCGCCTGGGTCCGCTGCTCTACACGGGAACCATGGCAGCCGTGGTTCTGGGCGGCGCCTCCACCGTCGGCGGCGTCGGCCTGGGCTACAAGTTCGGCATCTCGGGCATGTGGCTCGTGGTGGCGATCGGCGCCGGCGTCTTGCTGCTGAGCCTGCTGTTCGCGGGCACCATCCAGAAGCTGAAGATCTACACCGTCTCCCAGATGCTGTCCCTGCGGTACGGCAGCGAGGCCACCCGGACCTCCGGAATCGTCATGCTCGCCTACACCCTGATGCTGTGCGCCACCTCCACCGGCGCATACGCCACCATCTTCGTGGTGCTGTTCGGCTGGGACCGCGCACTGGCCATCGCCATCGGCGGCGCGATCGTACTGGTCTACTCCACCATCGGCGGCATGTGGTCCATCACCCTGGCCGACCAGGTCCAGTTCGTCATCAAGACTGTGGGCATCTTCGTCCTCATGCTGCCCTTCACGCTCAACGCCGCAGGAGGCATTGACGGCATCCGCAGCCGGGTGGAGGCCAGCTTCTTCCAGATTGACGGCATCGGCGTCCAGACGATCATCACGTACTTCGTGGTCTACACCCTCGGCCTGCTGATCGGCCAGGACATCTGGCAGCGCGTGTTCACGGCAAAGACGCCGCGGGTTGCCCGCTGGGGAGGTGCCACCGCCGGCATTTACTGCATCCTGTACGGCGCCGCCGGCGCGCTGATCGGCCTCGGCGCGAGGGTGGCGCTGCCGAACATCGACGTCAATACCGAAGGCAAGGACGTTGTCTACGCGGAGGTGGCGCAGAACCTGCTCCCCATCGGCATCGGGGGCCTGGTGCTCGCCGCCGCCGTCGCGGCCATGATGTCCACCGCCTCCGGCGCCCTGATTGCGGCCGCCACCGTGGCCCGCGCAGACGTGCTGCCGTTCGTCGCCGGCTGGTTCGGCAAGACCATCAACACTGACGATTCCGACAACCCCGAGCACGACGTCAAGGCCAACCGCATGTGGGTCCTCGGCCTGGGCATTGTCGCCATCCTGATCGCCATCATCACCAAGGACGTCGTTGCGGCCCTGACCATCGCCTACGACATCCTGGTGGGCGGCCTCCTGGTGGCCATCCTCGGCGGTCTCGTCTGGAAGCGCGGCACCGGCATCGCGGCCGCCGCGTCCATGGCAGTCGGCTCCGTGGTGACCCTCGGCACCATGATCGTCCTGGAGATCAACGCCAAGGAACCGCTGGAAGGCGTCTTCGCCAACGAGCCGATCTACTATGGCCTGATCGCTTCGGCAGTGGTCTACGTTGCAGTGTCGCTGCTGACCAAGCCCACGGACCCCGCGGTCATGAACCGCTGGTTCCTTCGGGTCACCGGCAAGGACACCGAGGAGGTGCCGGTTTCGGCCGGCTCCGTCTGAACCGCCGGTAATCTGCCGCTGGCAGATAAAGTACAAGCACGACGACGGCGGTGCCTCCCAGCGCGGGGAGGCACCGCCGTCGGGGTTTAACGAGTTGGGCTAAAGCGGGACGGAAAGGATCAGCGCTAAAAAGGCGCTTTAGGCTTCGTAGCCTTCGTCCGCACGAAACTCGTCGTCCGCGTCCAGCGGAACCACCCGTTCGTCGCCGTCCGCTCCCTCGGAGTTGCCGGGAACAACCCGCTCCTCGGAATCAAGGAATTCGTCTTCCGCGTCCCAGTCTTCCACCGGCGCGTCCTCGGCAAAGTCGTAGGCGGGATCGGAGTCGATGCGGGTGTCCGGCTCGGGGTGCGTTCCGTTGGTGTTCATCAGGCAGACCTCCGTGTGGTTGGACTACTTCAATACCCCGCCGTCGGCGCGGCACATTTTCATCAGATCACCGCCGGTGCAGGGGGTCAAGGGCGTTCAGGCAGGCAGGCGGGATTGCCTCCGCAGACAGGGTTGTTGAGGTTTCCCTAAACTTCCGGCTAAGGCTTACCGGCCGAAAATCCCCGGAATTCCGGGGTAAAGTGGGCGATGCAATGGGGCCGCATCCGTCCCATCTACCCAGGAGTTCCCGTGTCTCAGCACGCAAAATCTGACCCCCACACCACCGGCGACGCGCCCGGCTCGACCAACCGCCTTCCCGCCGGTGCCCCGGCATCCCGCCCAGAACCCAGCCCCGCCGACATCAAGCGCTGGCGCCAGTACCTCGCGGACGAACGGGCCGAGGCTGCCGTCTACCGCGACCTCGCCCAGAACCGCTCCGGCGAAGAGCGCGCCATCCTTCTGGCCCTGGCCGAGGCCGAGGGCCGGCATGAAGCCCACTGGCTGAAGCTGCTCGGGGAGCATGCCGGCAAGCCCCGGCACGCCTCGTTCCGCAGCCGCCTGCTGGGCTTCCTCGCCCGGCACTTCGGCTCCGTGTTTGTGCTCGCGCTGGCGCAGCGGGCCGAGGGCCGCTCCCCCTACACAAAGGAACCCTCGGCCACCCCGGCCATGGCGGCCGACGAGCAGATCCATGAGGAAGTGGTCCGGGGGCTGGCAACGCGCGGCCGCAACCGGCTCGCCGGCACGTTCCGCGCCGCCGTCTTCGGAGCCAACGACGGCCTGGTCAGCAACCTCGCGCTGGTGATGGGCATGGCCGCCACGGGCGTTGGCAGCGGCGTGGTCCTGCTCAGCGGCATCTCCGGGCTTTTGGCCGGCGCGTTCTCCATGGGCGCGGGCGAATTCGTGTCCGTCCGTTCCCAGCGGGAGCTCCTCGACGCGACCCGCCCCACCCAGGTGACGCTGGTGGCGGCGCCGCAGCTGGACATTGAGCACAACGAACTCCTGCTGGTGTACCTGGCACGCGGCATGTCCCGGGAGGCTGCCGAACACCGGGTGGCCGAGCGCATGGGCCTCTTCACGTGCGACTGCGATCCCAGCCTCTCGCTGCATCCTGAACTGCCCGAGACCGAGGACGAGCACGAAGCCGTCGGCACGGCCTGGGGCGCCGCGCTGTCCAGCTTCTGCTTCTTCGCTTCTGGCGCGATCGTGCCCATTATTCCGTTTATCTTCGGCATGACCGGAGTCAGTGCCCTCATCGTGGCGGCAGTCCTGGTGGGCGTCGCACTGCTGGCCACCGGCGGGACTGTCGGGCTGCTGTCCGGCACGTCGCCGCTGACCCGCGGCCTGCGGCAGCTCGCCATCGGGCTCGGAGCAGCCGGCGTCACGTACCTCCTGGGAATGGCCTTCGGCGCCGTCATAGCCTGACTCACCGGCATTTCGGCCAATTTACCGGCCTGGCGGGCGGAACTGTAAAGTAAGCTTGCTTAGTGATTGTTGCCTTGTTTGCCCTCGCCCGGTTCCGTGGTGCGGGCGGCGCGGCAGGAGAATGCCGCGAAAGGGGTGCAGTGGAGCGTCAGGATCCGGGAAACAGCCAGCCAAGACACCGGCACCGGCCGCGCCATTCCGGTCCGGCCACGGCAGCGGCAAGGTTCATCCGCAGTCTGGTCGTGCTCGCTGCCCTCGGTTGTGCCGCATTCCTCGCAGCGGGGATGGCGTACGGCGACCCCCGTTTTGCCGGCGCTCTGAACTTCCGCATCGGTTCCGGGGATCCGTCCGCGTCCCGGCAGGAGGATGCCCCGCAGGACGTCCAGCAGGACGTCCAGCAGCAGGACACCGGCCAGGACCAGGCAGGGCACGACCAGACGGAACAAGACCCGTCCGCGGTACCTGCCCAAGCCGGACCAAGCCCGCAGTCCAGGCGGGCGGAGGCCGGTGTGCCCGGAGGCGCGGGCACTGCCGCCGGTGCGCCCCCGCCGGGCCTCGGGGAGGCTGCCACTCCCCTGGGCAGGCCGCAGGCGCCCCCGGAGCCCAGCGCCTCGTTCAAGTTCCTGGCCGTGAACGCCGACGGCTCCCCCGTGGGCTACTCGCCGTGCCGCCCGTTGCACTACGTGGTGGATGCCAGGCTTGCCCCGGAAGGTGCTGCAGGCCTGGTTCCGGCAGCGATCCAGGCCATCTCCCGCGCCACCGGCATCCAGTTCGTCAACGACGGCGTCACCGAAGAGCAGCCGTCGGCCCGGCGTGCCCCGTACCAGCCCGAAAAATACGGCGACCGCTGGGCACCCCTGCTCATCAGCTGGACCACGCCGGAGGTGGCCCCCAAGCTGGGCGGCAAGGTCATCGGCACGGGCGGCAGCACCCTCTACAGCTACGGGAACGGGCCCAAGAGCTATGTCACCGGGAGCCTGGAACTGGATGCACCCCAAATGGCTGTGGAGCTGGGACGCCCGGACGGCACCTCCTACGCCAGTGCCGTCATCCTCCATGAACTGGCCCACGTGATGGGGCTGGAGCACGTCAACGACCCCTTCCAGCTCATGTACCCGGAGATCGGCTCGCCGGAGGGCTTGGCGGCCGGAGACCTGAACGGCCTGTATCGGCTGGGCAAAGCACCCTGCCGCAAGGACCTGTAAGCCGGCGCGGCCCCGTTCACCCGGCCCGCCGGTTTACCCGCCGAGGACCGCGAGCGCCTCGTCCACGCTGTCCACCAGGAAGATCCGCTGCTCCATGGCCCGGCCCGCAGCGAGGCTTTGCAGCATGGGCCAGGCCGGAAATTTCTGCTCCCAGTGTTCCCTGCCCACGAGCACCATGGGGGTCATGGTCTCCGGGACGCCGTAGTAGTTCTCGCAGGCGTCCTGGAAGATCTCCTGGACCGTACCCGCGGCGCCGGGCAGGAACACGATCCCTCCGTTGCAGACCTCCAGGAGGATGGCCTCGCGGACGGCGTTGGCGAAGTACTTGGCGATGTGGGTGGCGAAATAGTTGGGCGGCTCGTGCCCGTAAAACCAAGTGGGAATGCCCAGGGAAGGGGTCCCGGCCGGAAAGCGCTCGACGGCGGCTGCCGCAGCACGTGCCCAGGCGGACACCGAGGGACGGAAGCCGGGAACGGCTGCCAGGTCACGGAGCACGTCCTGGAAGTCGGCGTCGCTGGCGGTGCTCAGGTAGGCACCCAGGTTCGCGGCCTCCATGGCGCCGGGGCCTCCGCCGGTAGCCACCAGATGGCCGCGGCGGGCCAGGAGCCGTCCCAGCAGGGCCGCGGCGGCGAAGCCGGTGGTCCCCCGCTGCAGGGCATGGCCGCCCATGACCCCGACGATGGAACGGCCGCCGCTGTTGAGGGTGCGGACAAATTCCTCCAGGGAGTCCCCGACGGCGTGATCGTGCAGGGCTGCCGCCAGGGTGGAATCGAGGCGGTGCCGCTGGCCTGGCCGCATGCTCCACTGATAGACCAAAGCGTCCGGGGTTTTCTCGTACGGCCCGTCAAGGATGCCTGCGTACAGCTCCTGCGGAGTGTAAAGCCCGGCCCGGTACGGGTTGAAAGGAACGCCGGTGAGCTTTGGAAAAATCAGGGCACCCCGGCTGCGGAGTGACGCCTCCACGCCCGGGTCGAACGTACAGCCCAGGAAAATCGCCCCCTCGGCGTCCAGGGCCGCCAAGGCAGTGCCCCGTCCGCGGAGATCAAGCGACTGCGCGTGCCAGCCGTGCATCGCCGTGGCCCCGGCGCTCACCAGCCGGTCGAACTTGGCGATGCTGTCCACCTCAAGGGTCCGCGGGCTGGGGTTCAGGCTGCCGGAGGGGTTCATGATGCCTAGCCTAATGCGGTGCCGGGAGCGCACAGGGCCCAAAAGCGAAGTGCCCCGCCGGGAGACCGGCGGGGCACTTCGGGAAAATCCAACGGCTAAGAAACCAGGTCAGGAGACCTGGAGGCCGCCGTTGATGTCGTAGGTCGCGGCGGTGATGTAGCCCGAGTCCGCACCCAGCAGGAAGGAGATCAGCGCAGCCACTTCCTCGCGGGTGCCCACGCGGCCCATCATGATGCCCTCGGACATCTGGGCCTTGCGCTCCTCGGTCAGGGTTCCGCCCATGATGTCGGTGTCGATCGGGCCCGGGGCGATGGCGTTCACGGTCACGCCGAACTCGCCGACTTCGCGGGCCAGGGCACGGGTGAAGCCGATGATGCCGGCCTTGGAGGCGCTGTAGGCCACCTTGGAGTAGGTGCCGCCGCCGCGCTGGGCGGAGATGGAGGAGATGCTCACGATGCGGCCCAGCTTGCGTTCGATCATGCCCTTGAGCACCCGCTGGGACACCACGAACGTGCCGCGCATGTTGATGGCGAAGACCTTGTCCCACTCGGCAACCGTGGTCTCCATGAAGGGGGTCGGGGAGCTGATGCCGGCCAGGTTGGCCAGTGCCACGATCGGCGGCATCGACTCTTCGATCTCGCTGATCGCCCGGTCCACGGATGCTTCGTCGGAGACGTCGGCTCCGACGCCGATCGCCTTCACGGCACGGTTCGACCCGATCTCCGCCGCGGCGGCCCTCGCGTCCTCGGCGTTGATGTCCAGGATCGCGATGGACCAGCCCTCGCTGGCCATGCGGTCAGCCGCTGCCCGGCCAATGCCGCGGACGGACGCCGCGCCGGTCAGCACAACGGTGCGTTCTGCGGGGAAGGGGGTGGTTGAGCTCATTGCGGGTATTCCTTCGGGTGGTTCTCGGATGGGTCTTTAGCGGTTGGCCGGGACGTCTGCGGTGACCTTGGCTGCCGGGTCCAGTGCCGCGTCGCCTTCGGGGCGCTTACGGGCATACAGGTACGTGGCCACAGCCGTGACGCACAGGCAGAAGGAGAGGAACAGCAGGCCGCTCTGGTTGTTGCCCGTGGCATCCTTCAGGATCCCGACGGCGTACGGGGCCACGAAGCCGCCAAGGTTGCCCAGCGAGTTGACCAGGGCGAGGCCGGAAGCGGCTGCCGCGCCGGTGAGGGCGGCGGACGGCATGGAGAGGAACGGTGCGATGGCTCCGTAGATGCCCATGGCGGCTGCGGTCAGGGCGATGAGTGCCAGGACGGGGTTGACCTGCAGGAGGTAACCGGCGGAGAGGAGTCCAAGACCTGCCAGCACCATGCTGACGGAGGTGTGCCAGGCGCGCTTGCCGGTCTTGTCGGCGCGCTTGCTCCAGAAGTAGACGAAGACTGCTGCGATGGAGTACGGAATCAGGACGATGAATCCGACCTGCGCGGTGGAGAAGTCACCCAGGGCGGCCACGATGGTGGGAAGCCACAGGCCCAGGCCGTAGATGCCGCAGACGAGGCCGAAGTACAGGGCAGAGTAAACAACGGTGCGCTTGTCCTTGAGGCCGGCCAGGAAGTTGTGGTTGCCGCCCTTGGACTTGGCTGCGAGTTCGGCGTCCATGGTGTTGGTCAGCCACTCGCGCTCGTCGGCGTTGAGCCACTTGGCGTCGCGGGGGCGGTCCGTCATGAGGATCGGGGTCAGCAGGCCGAGCAGGACAGCCGGGATGCCTTCGATGATGTACAGCCACTGCCAGCCGTGCAGGCCCCAGATGCCGTCCATCTGCAGCAGGAGGCCGGACACCGGGGCGCCGAGGGCGTTGGAGATGGGCTGGGCGAGGATGAAGATGCCCAGGACGGTGACGCGCTGCGCGGCCGGGAACCACAGGGTCAGGTAGAAGAGGATGGCCGGGAAGAAGCCGGCTTCGGCGGCGCCGAGCAGGAACCGGATGATGTAGTAGGTGGTTTCACCGTTCACCAGGGCCATGGCCGTGGCGAAGATGCCCCACGTGATCAGGATGCGGGCCAGCCATTTGCGGGCGCCGAACTTGTACATCCCGGCGTTGCTGGGTACTTCCAGGAGTGCGTAGCCGAGGAAGAAGATGCCCGCACCCAGACCGTAGGCAGCAGCGGTCAGGCCGATGTCCTCGCTCATGGTCAGCTTGGCGAAGCCGACGTTGTTGCGGTCCAGGTATGCGATGAAGTACAGGAGCACGATCAGCGGCATGACGCGGCGGCGGACTTTGCGGAGCGTGCGGTCTCCAAGCTCGCCGAGTCCGGAGGACGTTTTGGTTAATGAAGTCATCATCGACCTTCTGTCTGGCGGTTCCCGGCCCGGCGGCTCTGCGGGTGGGTTTCCGCTGCTTATCTTTTGTGGATTCCGATCAGCGATTATGTCTGTTTTATCTGATGTCAGACATCTGACGGAAGAACATGACCAAAAGTTTAGGAGGGTGACGAGCGTTACGTCAAGGCGGAAGGGCGAACCCGCCCAAAGACACGCCCAGTCACTCCCGGACCGGGAGAAAACTCGGGAACAGTGGGTGGAGCCGGGGAAGGAGAAAAGGGGGCCTTAGGAGCGGCTGCCGTGAACGTAGCGCTCGTAGTCCTCGAAGGTCTGGTCCATGTGCTCATCCATGGCTTTACGGGCCAGCTCCGGGTCACCGGTGAGGATGCTTTCCAGCACGCGCTGGTGGAAGGCGATGGCGTGGCGCTGGATCTCCTCGATGGCCGACGTCTCGCGGCGCGCGCGGTAGAGGGACTGGCCCAGCTGGGCCAGCAGGGCACGCACAAACGGGTTGCCGGAGGCCTTCAGGACGGTGTCATGGAAGGCTATGTCCGCGGCCACGAACCCGTCCAGGTCGCGGTCCTGGTGAAACCGCTTCATGTCCGCGATGGACGCCCTCATCTCCTCGGCGTGTTCGGGGGTATGGCGGCGGGCGGCGAGCGCAGCGGCACCGGTTTCCACCATGCGCCGCACCTCAATGAGCCCGCGGGAAACCTGGTCGTCCGCATTGCCGTGCGAGGCTGCCTTGATGATGGCATCGAGGCCAGTCCAGTTGTCGGCAGGGTTTACGAACGTGCCGCGGCCGGCCTTGACGTACAGGATGTTCTGGGCCCGAAGTGCTTTCAGGGCTTCACGGGCGGTCAGCCGGCTGACGTCGTAGGCCTTGGCGATGTCGGCTTCCGGCGGCAGTGCATCGTGCGGCTTCAGCCTGCCATCGAGAATGTCGTCCAGCAGACCGTCAACGAGGTCGTCAACAAGTGTCCTGCGCCCCATCGACTGCCCTACTTTCGCCTTGCCTACTGCTCCCAACACTACCGAACCGCGGCAGACCCAGTAAAAAGGATCCGTCATGGGGCAGAATTTGAGGATGCAGGATTCAACGCGGAATTCAGGAACAGTGCAGGATCCGGAGGCAGTGCAGGATTTGGACACAGCGCAGAACCGGGATGCGACAGACAGCACGACGCCGGGCCATGGGCGCCGGCCCCGAATCGGTATCCCTGTCCGGCTCAATAACACTTCGGATCCGGATCCGCGGGTGGCAAAGGCCAACCGCCTCTTCGGCTGCATCGTCAGCCTCATCCGCGATGCTGGCGGGGAGCCGGTGCTGCTCACCCCTGAGTCGCTGGAGGCGGGAGTTCGCGGAACCCCCAACAGTGGAACGGCCGACGGCGAAAAGGCGCCGGACGCGCCCGGGGCGCTTGACGGCGTCGTACTTCCCGGCGGCGGTGACATTAGCCCCCGCCTCTACGGCGAGGAGCCGGGACCTACGCTCTACGACGTCAGCGAGGAGCAGGACCGGCTGGACTTCGCGGTGGCGCGGCACGCGCTGGATTCCGGCATGCCGGTATTGGGCATCTGCCGCGGACACCAGCTGCTCAATGTGCTGTACGGCGGGACGCTGATCCAGGACATGACGCCAGGAACCGTGCCGCACCGCCAGATCCCGGCAGCCGCCAACAGGCCCTGGGTCTGGCACGAGGTGACCATCATCCCGGGCTCCAAGGTGGCAAAGATGTATGCCGCCGTCGACAGTCCGGACGGGGGGACGGCGGCCTCGGCGGGCGCAGCCTCTGCGGACGCGGGTAAGGCAGCTGCGGGCAATGCAGCCGCAGGCGACACTGCAGCGATGGGCGTCAAGATCGCTTCGGGCCACCATCAGGCCGTCGACCGGGTGGCTCCGGGGCTGCTGGTGACCGCCGTCGCGGATGACGGCACGGTGGAGGCACTCGAGGATCCGGAGCGGTGGGTGGCCTCGGTGCAGTGGCACCCCGAGGCCCTGGAACTGACCGAAGAGCAAAGGCTCGCCCCGTTCCGTGTCTTCGTGGAGGCCTGCGGCAAGCCCTGACCGGCGAAGCACCTCGGCTGCCGTGCGGACCGGTTCCGCTCCTTGACTGGCGGCCGCGCCCTGCTATGATCAAAATCAGAGTATGTCCTAACAAACGGACATGCACTGACATACAGGCTTCCTGGACGCAGGAACCTGCGGCACAAAGGGAGCATTCAATGGCGAACCAACTACACCTCAGCATCGACCGGTCGTCGCCGGTGCCGCTGTACCATCAGGTGGTCCAGGGCATTGAAGCTGCCATCCATACCGGCCTGCTGGAACCCGGCAGCCGGCTGGAGAACGAGATCGACCTCGCCGCCCAGCTGAACCTCTCGCGCCCCACCATGCGCAAGGCCATGGACGAACTGGTCCGTTCCGGGCTGCTCGTGCGCAAGCGGGGTGTCGGCACTCAGGTGGTGTCGAGCCAGGTCCGCCGTCCGCTTGAACTGTCCAGCCTGTACGACGACCTGACGAACAACGGCAGCAAGCCGACCACCGAAGTGCTCACCTTTGCGCACATAGAGGCCGACGCCGCCACCCGGGAGGCCCTCCACCTCACCGCCGGGGCCAAGGTCTACCACTTCACCAGGCTCCGGAAAGTGGCCGGCAAGCCACTGGCCCTGATGGAGAACTGGGTGCGCGACGACATCACGCACATTGATGAGGACCTGCTCAAGACGCAGGGCCTGTACAGCATCCTGCGCAGCGGCGGCGTCAACTTCCGGCTGGCAACGCAGCGCATCGGCGCCATGGTGGCCAACGATTACCAGGCCCCGCTCCTGGAGACCCAGCCCGGTTCCGCCCTGGTCACGATGGAACGCACCGCCGTCGACGACACGGGGCGAAACGTGGAGACCGGACACCACGTCTACCGGGGTGACTCCTACAGCTTCGAAATGACACTGGTCCAGCGCTAGCGCGATTCAGCCCCGGGCCGGCAAAGCAAGGACGGTTCAGTCCCCCGCCTGGGTGGGGGCAGCCGTTGGCCTGCCCTTTTGCCGACTGCCGGCGGGGCGCCATTTCCACCTATCCGAAAGGGACACGAACTTATGGCCGAATGGGTATACCCCCTGGGCAGCGCCGCCGAAGGCTGCTGGGACGTTTCGCTGGGAACGTCGGACTCGAAACTTGCCGTGCAGGGCTGGGAGCACACTGGGCTGAAGGTGGCCACGCTGGCTCCGGGCGCCGCCGTCGAACTCCCCGCGGCCGCCGAGGAACGGATTGTCATCCCGCTGAGCGGGGCGTTCACGGTGACGGTTGACGGGCTGGATCATCCGCTCGCCGGGCGGGCGAGTGTCTTCAGCGGCCCCACCGATGTGCTGTACTCCGGGACGGACAAGGCGGTTACCGTCTCGTCGTCCGACGGCGGCCGGGTTGCCATCGCTACGGCTCCCGCCAAGGTCCAGTACCCCACCCGCCTGGTCACTGCGGCGGAGACGCCCGTGGAGCTGCGCGGTGCCGGAAACTGCTCGCGCCAGGTCCACAATTTCGGCACCCCCGCCGCACTGGAGGCGGACCGGTTCATCGTCTGCGAAGTCATCACGCCGGCGGGCAACTGGTCCTCCTACCCGCCGCACAAGCATGACGAGGAGAAGGAGGGCGAGACCCGGCTCGAGGAGATCTACTACTTCGAGACGCGGGTGGCCAACGGAGCCGGTTCGGCAGGTCCGGGTTCGGCCGGGCCGGGCGGGGATGCGGATGCCATCGGCTACCAGCGGGTCTACGCCTCCGACGACCGCCCGATCGACGTCGCCGCCGAAGTCCGCACCGGCGACGTGGTGCTGGTCCCCTACGGCTGGCACGGCCCGGCCATGGCCGCGCCCGGCTACGACATGTACTACCTCAACGTCATGGCCGGACCCGGCCGCGTCCGGGACTGGCTCATCAGCGATGACCCGCACCATGGCTGGGTGCGCCAGACCTGGGAAGGCCAGAACATCGACCCGCGGCTGCCTTTCAAGGCGTAGATGCGCCTAGCGCACAGAGACGGGTTCGACGTCGGCCGGTTCAGCTTCGGTTGAACCGGCCGCTTCCGTCTCCACCCCCGTCTGGGACGCGGCCGTTAGCCCGGTAGCCGCAGCCCGTCGGGCACTTGCCTTTGCCCCGGCGGCGGCACCGGCCATCACCAGAAGGCCCAGCACGGTAATCGCTGCCCCGGCCCAGATGGGCGAGGTGTAGCCGAGGCCGGCAGTGATGGTGACCCCACCTAGCCAGGCGCCCAGGGCGTTGCCCACATTGAACGCGCCGATGTTGGCTCCGGACGCCAGCGTGGGCGCCTTGGCCGCGTACTTCATGACGCGCATCTGCAGGCCCGGCACCGTTGCGAAGCCGGAACCGCCCAGGAGCAGCAGCGAGGCGATGGTGAACATCTGGTTGCCTGCACTCAGGGCGAACGCCACCAGCACAACCACCAGGACGGAAAGCACGGCGAGCAGGGTGCGGTCCACGTTGCGGTCGGCCGCCCGGCCGCCGAGGGTGTTGCCGATGAACAGGCCCACGCCGAAGACAATCAGCAGCCAGGGCACCGTGGAGGCGGCGAATCCGGAAACCTCCGTGAGCGTGAAGGCGATATAGGTGAAGGCGCCGAACATTCCGCCGTAGCCCAGGATGGTCACCAGGATGGACAGCCACACCTGCCCGGAGCGGAAGGCTCGCAGCTCGCTGCGCAGGCCGCCCGGAGCCGCCTCGCCGCTCCCGGCCTTGGGCACCAGGGCCAGGATGCCTGCCAGCGCCAGCACACCGATGCCGGTGATGGCCCAGAAAGTGGAACGCCAGCCTGCCGCCTGCCCCAGCAGGGTGCCGAGCGGAACCCCGAGGACGTTGGCAGCTGTAAGCCCGGTGAACATGATGGCGATGGCGGCCGCCTTCCTGGTGGGCGGAACCATTCCGGCAGCCACCACCGCACCGATGCCAAAGAAGGCGCCGTGCGCGAGGGCTGCCACCACCCGGCCTGCCATCATCGTCCAGTAGTCGGGGGCGACGGCAGAGAGCAGGTTGCCGGCAATAAAGAGCACCAGCAGCACGGCCAGGACCGGCTTGCGCTGGAAGCGGGAGACGGCGGCGGTGAGCCCCAGGGCTCCCACCACGACGGCGAGGGCATAGCCGGAGATGAACCAGCCGGCTGAGGCTTCACTCACCCTGAAGTCGGCAGCGACTTCGGGGAGCAGCCCCATAATGACGAACTCGGTGAGTCCGATGCCGAACCCGCCGAGGGCTAGGGCTATCAGGCCAACAGGCATGGATGTGCTCCTTCGGAACTGTACTGAATGGGAAGCGCGGCGTAAGCTATTAGTTGCAAGCGCGCTATATTTCGTTGCAGAAGCAACTATTGCATGAAAAAATATACCGCGCAAGCAACTATTTGTGCCGTGCTCCCTTCTGGGAGCCGTAGAGCTGAAGGAGTGGAGCCTGTGGGGATCAAGGACGACGCCGTGGAGGTGCGTGCCCAGGGCTGGCGCACACTTGCCGCCCTGCACGGGCTGATCGAGGCGGAGCTGGAACGGTCGCTGCAGGGACAGGCGCAGCTATCCGTCGTCGAATATACGGTGCTGGATGCGCTCAGCCGGCAGGACGGTTGGCATATGCGCATGCAGCAGCTTGCACGGGCCACGGCCCTCTCCCCCAGCGCGACCACGCGCCTGGTGAACCGGCTGGAGGACCGCGGCCTGCTGACACGGATCCTGTGCGCGGATGACCGGCGCGGGATCTACACCGAACTCACCGGCAGCGGGAGCAAACTGCTGGCAGACGCGCGGCCGGTCCACGACGCCACACTGGAGCGGACCCTGGCCGAAGCGCAGCAGGTGCCGGAGCTGGCACCCCTGGTGGAAGCCTTCCCCCGGCTCCACGCCGGCGTGTAGTTTCACGCCGGTCCGGTCCTTGAACGGGTAATGCCCCCCTCGAGGACCTCGAGGGGGCATTACCCGTTCGTAGAATTCAGTGTTTCTGTCAGTGGACGGGGGTGCGCGTTTCGCCGGCGGTCCCGGCTCCGGCAGTCGCCGCCTCCGTGGGGACACCTGCCTGGTGCTTGAAGTAGTGTTCCACGTCCTCGAGGCTCTTGTCCTTGGTCTCCGGAACGTACTTTGCGGCGAACAGAATCGCCCCCACCCCGAGGATTGCAAACACGAAGAACGTGTTGGAGATGCCCACGGCTGCCAGCAGCTGCGGGAAGCCGAAGCCGATCAGGAAGTTCACGATCCAGAGCACGAAGGCGGATGCACCCATGCCCAGGCCGCGGAGCTTCAGCGGGAAGATCTCCGAGAGCATGAGCCACGTGACCGGCGAAATGGCGCCCTGCTGGAAGGCCAGGAACGTGACGGTCAGTGCCAGGATCACGTAGCCGCGGGCGGTGCCCTCGGGCAGGACCAGCGAGAACAGGCCGATCAGCAGCAGCGCCGAGGTGGTTCCGACCTGCCCGGTGATGAGCATCCGCCGGCGCCCCACCTTGCCAAGGAGCCAGATGCCGGCGAACGTGGCCAGCACGGAGATGACGCCGTTGGCGATGTTGGCGCTGAGGGCCGCCTCCCGGCCGAAGCCGGCATCGGCGAGGATCTGCGTGCCGTAGTACATGATCGAGTTCACGCCGGTGATCTGCTGGATGACCGCAAGGCCAACGCCCACGAAAAAGATCCGGCGCAGCCAGGGAACCTGCAGGTCCTTCCAGGACCCCATCTTGGACTTGTAGTCCTCCACCGCCATGGCCTTGACTTCTTCGAACTCCGCCGCTGCCTCGGCCTTGGACCGGATGCGCTGGAGCACGCCGAGCGCCTCGCCGAAGCTGCCCATGGAGGCCAGCCAGCGGGGGCTTTCGGGCATGAAGGCCATGCCGATCCACAGCGCGACCGCCGGCAGCGTGGCAATCACCAGCATCCATCGCCAAATGCCGCCGGCCTCGCCGAAGGTGTTGCCGAGGTAGGCGTTGAAGATGAAGGCCAGCAGCTGGCCGGTGACGATCATGAGCTCGTTCTGCGTCACGATCCGCCCGCGGCGGGCCGACGGCGACACCTCGGCCAGGTACACGGGCACCGTCACGGACGCTCCGCCCACGGCCAGGCCCAGGACGAACCGGGCCGCGACCATGAACTCGGTGCTGGGAGCCAGCGTGCAGGCAAGCGTGCCCACCAGGAAGATCACGGCCAGGACCATGATCATCTTGCGGCGGCCGTTCCGGTCCGCCAGCCGGCCGCCGAACAGGGCACCGAAAGCGGCGCCGAACAGCAATGACGACGTCACCATGCCTTCGGCCAGCGGGGTCAGGCCCAGGTCCTCCTGCATGTACGGCAGGGCACCGTTGATGACGCCGGTGTCGTAGCCAAAGAGGAGGCCGCCGAACGTGGAGATGATGGTAACGGTGCGGAGCGCCCGCTTGTGCTTCAAGTGTGCCCGCTTGTGCTTTAAGTCGGCCTTCCCAGAAGGCGCGGCCGTCATACGCTGACCTTCTGCACGTACTGCTTCATGGTCTCGAGCTGGAAGCGGGATACCTCGTCGGCGTTCTCGTTTTCGGCGAAGACGCTGGAGACCATCACGGTGTTATCCCGGTCCAGGAACCCGATTTCCTTCAGACCGCCGAAGAACTCGTCCCAGTTCACGTCGCCGTCGCCGATCTTCAGGTGCTGGTGCACCCGGACGGCGTTGCCCGGCGGGTTGGTGATGTAGCGCAGGCCGTGTGACGCGTGGTGGTCCATGGTGTCCGCAACGTGGACCAGGCGGAGCTTGTCCCCCGCCGCGCGCATGATGTCCAGCGGCGAGTTCTTCATGTGGAAGCTGTGCGAGGCCACGTAGACCATGCCGACGTTCTTCGAGTTCAGGCCACGGATGACGCGGATCGCGGCCAGGCCCTCCTCCACGAAGTCGTCCGGGTGCGGGTCGATGAGCAGGTCGATGCCTTCGCGCTCGATGATGGGGAGCAGTTCCTCCATGGAGCGGTAGAACGCGCGCTCGGACTCCTCAGCCAGCTCCGGCCGGCCGCTGAACTCGGTGTTCATGGTGCTCACGCCCAGGTCCACGGCGATCTGGATGGCGCGCTTCCAGTAGCGCACCGCTGCCTCACGGGCGTCCTCGTCCGGACCGGACCAGCGCAGCACAGGCAGGATGGACGCGATTTCGATTCCGGCGTCGGTGCACGCCTTCTTCAGCTGGCCCACCAGCTCGTCGTCGGCCTTGGGGTGGTTGTAGAAGGGGATGAAATCCGGATGCGGCGTCATCTGCATGTACTTGTAGCCGAGGTCCGCCACCACCTTCGGGAACTCCAGCAGGCTGTGGCTGTGGTGGAACGGGGTGGGGTCAAGGGCGATTTTCACGAGGAACACTCCATTGTGGAAAGAGTCGGATAACAGAAGGAGTTTTTGTCCAGATAACGCAGCCGTGAGCGGGCATGAAGGCGCATTATCTGGACAAAAACTCCAGGTGCGGTGCTAGCTGTAGAGGGCAGGCTTGGCGTTCAGCTTCACGGCGACCTTCTCGCCGTTCTTCTGGGCTTCCACGCCCGCTTCGCAGCAGGCCGCCGTGGCGTAGCCGTCCCAGGCGCTGGGTCCGCCGATTTCACCGCGGAGGGCGGCGTCCACCCAGGCCTGGATTTCGACGTCGTAAGCGGCGCCGAAACGCTCCTCGAAGCCGGGCGTGACCTTGCCGCCCCAGCGGCCATTGCTGCGCAGGTACGGGCCGCTGTCGCCGCCGATGCTCACGATGCCGTCCTCGAAGGACGCCTGCGTGGCCACTTCGTAGCCGAACTTCGCGTTCACGTAGATTTCTACGTCGGCCAGGACACCGGACTCGGTTTCGATCAGGACGTGCTGTGGGTCGTGCTGGCCGGCCGGGGCGTTCTTCGTGGCCTTGCCGAGGCGGACCTGGACGGAGGTGATCTCCTCGCCGGTGAAGAAGCGGATGGCGTCGAACTCGTGGACCACGGAATCGTTGATGAGCATCTCGTTGGTGAAGCCCGCCGGGGTGCTCGGGTTCCGGTGTTGGTGGTGCAGCATCAGCAGCTCGCCGAGCTCACCGTTGCGGATGACCGAACCGAGGGCGGCGTATTCAGCGTCGAAGCGGCGCATGAAGCCAACCTGGATGCGCTTGCGGCCCAGCTGCTCCTCGGCCTGGACGATCTTCCAGGACGACTCCGCGTCCGGCGTCAGCGGCTTCTCACAAAGGATCGGAATGTCCTTGGCGATGGCCTTGAGCAGGATTTCCTCGTGCAGGAAGCCCGGGGTGGCAATGAGGACGGCGTTGACGTCGCCATTGTTCAGTGCCTCTTCGGCGTCTGCCAGGGCAACAGCCCCGGGGATTCCCTCGATGGCGGCCTGGGCGCGGGCGAGGTCAACATCGACGACGGCGGCAACTTCAGCGCCGTGGATGCGCTTGCTGAGGCGCTGGATGTGGTCCGCGCCCATGCGGCCGGCGCCGATGACGGCGACGCGAAGGGTTTCAGTCATTGTTCTTCCTTTAGTTCGGACGGATCGGGTGTTGCTGGTCGACCGCTTTGTCAGTTGACCGCAGTGCGGGAGCCGCAGGACAGCAGGTAGTTGCGGGTCCGCTTGGCGATGGGCATCGGGACGTCGAAGGCCACCGGGTACATGTCCTGCTCCACGATGCCGAAGATCGGCCGGTTCAGGCCCTCGACGGCCTCGATGACCGCACGCAGGTCCGGCAGGCCGTTGGGCGGTTCCGTCATGACGCCGGCCAGGTTCGCCGCTGCCCAGGTCATGTTTTCCTCGTTGACCTTCTTCAGGACGTCCGGGTTGATCTGCTTCAGGTGCAGGTAGCCGATCCGGTCCGGGTAGTTCTTGATGAGCTCCAGGCTGGAGGCGCCGCAGTATTCAGCGTGTCCGGTGTCGAGGCACAGGTTGAGGTACTGCGGGTCGGTCGCACCCAGCAGGGTTTCGATGTCTTCCTGCGCTCCGACGTGCGAGTCGGCGTGGGAGTGGAACTGCTGCTTGAGGCCGAAGTCCTCGAGCAGCGTCTTGCCGAGGCGGTTGTGGCCGGCGAACAGGTCGCTCCATGCCTTGTCGCTGAGCGTGCCGCTCTCCACGGCCTCGCCGGTGACGTCGTCACGCCACATGGCCGGGATGACCACGATGTGCTCGCCGCCCATGGCTGCAGTCAGTTCCGCCACCTTGCGGGCCGGCTCCCAGGCCGTCTCCCACTGGTCCAGGCCGCGGTGGAAAGCGGTGAAGACCGTTCCGGCACAGACCTGCAGGTCACGCTGCTTCAGTTCTTCGGCCAGACGTGCGGGGTCGGTGGGCAGGTAGCCGTAGGGGCCCAGCTCGATCCACTTGTAGCCGGATTCGGCCACCTCGTCCAGGAAGCGCTCCCAGGGGGTCTGCTTGGGGTCATCCGGGAACCAGACACCCCAGGAGTCGGGCGCGGTGCCGATGATCAGCTTGTTCTCAGTCATTTGTCTGTTCCTTTGCGTCGATTGCTCCGTAGGTGCCGTTTTGGACGCTCAAAACGGCGTTTACGGAGCAATCGACGGTGGTGGGGATTAGTTGGAGGGGAAGTTGTAGGAGGCGCCGGAGGCGTGGGTGGGTTCGGGCCAGCGGGAGGTGACGACCTTGCCGCGGGTGTAGAAGGAAACGCCTTCGGGGCCGTAGATGTGCTTGTCGCCGAAGAGCGAGGCCTTCCAGCCTCCGAAGGAGTGGTACGCGACCGGGACCGGGAGGGGGACGTTGATGCCGATCATGCCGACGGTGACGGAGCGCTGGAACTTCCGGGCGGCGGCGCCGGAGGAGGTGAAGATCGCGGTGCCGTTGCCGTAGGGGTTGGAGTTGATCAGGCGGATGCCGTCTTCGAGGGTGTCGACGCGGACGACGACGAGGACGGGTCCGAAGATCTCCTCGGTGTAGGCGCTCATTTCGGTCTTGACGTGATCCAGGACGGTGGGCCCGACCCAGAAGCCCTCCTCGTGGCCGGGGATGACGAGGTCGCGGCCGTCCACGACCATGGCAGCGCCTGCGGCTTCGGCTTCGGTGACGATCTTGACGATGCGTTCCTTGGAGGCCGGGGTGATGACCGGGCCCATCTCCGCACCGGGGACGGTGCCGTTGTTGACCTTGACCGCGGTGGCGCGTTCTTCGACCTTCTTGACCAGCAGGTCCGCGGCGTCCCCGACGGCGACGGCGACGGAGATCGCCATGCACCGTTCCCCGGCCGAGCCGAACGCGGCGGCGGCCAGGTGGTCGGCGGCGTTGTCCAGGTCGGCGTCGGGCAGCACGATGGCGTGGTTCTTCGCCCCGCCCAGGGCCTGGACGCGCTTGCCATGCTTGGTGGCGGTCTCGTGGACGTACTTCGCGATCGGGGTGGAGCCGACGAAGGAGATCCCGTCCACGTCCGGGTGGGTCAGGAGGCCGTCGACGGTTTCCTTGTCGCCGTGCAGGACCTGGAACACCCCGTCCGGCAGGCCGGCGTCCTTCCACAGCTTCGCGAGCAGCAGGGACGCGGAGGGGTCGCGTTCGGAGGGCTTGAGGATGAACGCGTTGCCCGTGGCGATCGCCATCGGCGCCATCCACAGCGGCACCATGACCGGGAAGTTGAACGGCGTGATGCCGGCAACCACGCCGAGGGGCTCGCGGAAGGAGAAGACATCGATGCCGGTGGAGACCTGGTCCGAGTAGTCACCCTTCAGCAGGGACGGGATGCCGCACGCGAATTCGATGACCTCCAGGCCGCGGCCGATCTCGCCCTTGGCGTCGGAAAGGACCTTGCCGTGCTCGGCGGTGATCAGCTGGGCGAGTTCGTCGACGTGCTCGGCGACGAGTTCGCGGAACTTGAACAGCACGGCGGTGCGCTTGGCCAGGGAAATATCACCCCAGGAATCGGCAGCGGCACGGGCGGCGGCGACGGTGGTGTCCAGGTCTGCCCGGTTGGCCAGGCGCAACTCCGCGCTGACCTGGCCGGTGGCCGGGTTGTAGACCGGGGTGGTGCGGTCGCCCTCGCCGGCGGTCTCGGCACCGTTGATGAAGTGGTTGATGGTGGTGGTAACGGTCGTCGTTGACATGTAATGACTTCCTTTGGTCTGTAGCTGGTCGTGAAGCGTTGGGGGATTCAGCCGAGCAGTTTGCGCTGGCGGTTCTTGTGGTCTGTGTAGGTCTTGTAGGCCTGCTGGGTGGACTCCAACTCCGAGACTTCGGAGACGGGCACGTCCCACCAGGATTCGGAGGACGGTGCGTCCAGCAGCGGGTCGGATTCGACGTGGATCACGATCGGGCCGCCGTTTTCCGGGGCGGCCTTGGCGTCGCGGATGGCCTGTTCGAGTTCGGCGATGGCCTTCTCACCGGGTTCGATCCGGATGACCTTCACGCCGAGGGATTCGGCGTTCAGGGCCAGGTCCACCGGGAGCCGCTCGCCATCGTCGAAGGAGTGGTGTTCCTCGTCCAGGGCCCGGTACTGGGTGCCGAAACGCTGGGAGCCGAGCATCTCCGAGAGCGAGCCGATGGAGGCGTAGCCGTGGTTCTGGATCAGGACCACGATCAGCTTGATCCGTTCGGCGACGGCGGTGACCAGTTCGGTGTGCATCATCAGGTAGGAGCCGTCCCCCACCATGACAACGACGTCGCGCTTCTCACCGCCTGCTTTGGCTTCGGCGATAGCGGCACGCTTGACGCCCAAGCCGCCCGGAATTTCGTAGCCCATGCAGGAGTAGGCGTATTCGACGTGGTACCCGAACGGGTCACGGACGCGCCACATCTTGTGCAGGTCACCCGGGAGGGACCCGGCGGCGCAGATCACCACGTCCTGGGCGTCCATAGCCCGGTTGGTGGCGCCGATGATCTCGTTCTGCGCCGGCAGGGGCGTGTACCGGGTGTCGAAGGCCTCCTCCACGGTAGCGTCCCAACGCTTCTTCTCGGCCGCGACCTTTTCTTCGAGGTCGGCGCCGACGCGGTAGCCCCCCAGGGCCTGGTTGAGCTTGACCAGGGCCTTGCGGGCGTCGGCGACGATCGGCAGGTGCGTGCCGTGCTTGTACGCATCGATCGGGGCGACGTTGATGTTGATGAATTTCAGGTCCGGGTTCTGGAACGCGGTCCGGGAGGCGGTGGTGAAGTCCTCGTAGCGGGTGCCGATGCCGATGATCAGGTCCGCTTCGGCCGCGAGGGCGTTGGCCGCCGTCGTGCCGGTGGAGCCGATCGCGCCGAGGGAGTACTTGTGATCCCAGGGCAGGACGCCGACGCCGGCCTGGGTGTTGCCGACCGGGATGCCGGTCAGTTCGGCGAACCTGGCCAGTTCCTCGTTGGCGTAGGCGTAGAGGACACCGCCGCCGGCGATGATCAGCGGGCGCTTCGCGGCCCGGATGGCTGCGGCGGCGCGGGCGATGTCCGCATCGTCGGCTTCGGGGCGGCGGATCCGCCACTCACGCTCGGCGAGGAACTCCTCGGGGATGTCGAAGGCTTCGGCCTGGACGTCCTGCGGCAGGGAGATGGTCACCGCGCCGGTTTCGGCCGGGTCGGTCAGGACCCGCAGGCCGTGGTGGAACGCGGAGAACAGCTGCTCCGGCCGGGTGACCCGGTCGAAGAACTTCGACAGCGGCCGGAACGCGTCATTGACCGTCAGGTCGTAGGCGTAGGGCTGCTCGAGCTGCTGCAGGACCGGGTCCGCGGCGCGGGTCGCGAAGGTGTCCGACGGGAGCAGCAGGACCGGCAGGCGGTTCGTGGTGGCCAGCGCGGCACCGGTGAGCAGGTTCGAAGAACCCGGGCCGATCGAGGTGCTGACCGCGTAGGTCTGCCGGCGGCGGGTGTGCCGGGCGTACCCGACGGCCTGGTGCACCTGGGCCTGTTCGTTCCGGCCCTGGTAGTACGGCATGATCCGCGGATCGGCTGCCTGGTACTGCTTCAGGGCCTGGCCCACACCGGCCACGTTGCCGTGACCGAAAATACCGAACGTGCCAGGGATCAGCCGCTCACGGAAATCAACCCCACCCACGGAATCAACGGTGTACTGCTTGGAAAGATACTCGACCACTGCCTGCGCCACGGTCATCCGGCGGGTTCCAGTTCCCATCGTTTACTCCGATACTTCAGTGGTGTGGTGGAGGAGCGAAGCGGCCGCTGCCACAGCCCCGGCAACGTCACCGTCGGCCGGGTAGAGCAGCGTGCGGCCGACCGTGAGGCCCTGCACGCCCGGCAGCGCCAGCGCCGCTCCCCAGGTCGCGAACACCTCGTCCTGCGTGCCGGCCGGGTCTCCGCCCAGCAGCACCGTAGGCATCGTGGTCGCGGCCATGACGCGTTCCATCTGATCCACGACCGGCAGCTTCATCCACGTATAGGCGCTGGTGGACCCCAGGCCCTCGGCGATGCCGACGGACTTGATCACCGCGTCCGTGGACAGGTCGTTGCGGACCCGGCCGTTCTCCCGGACGGACAGGAACGGCTCCACCATGGCGATGAGCTTCCGCTCGGCCAAAGAATCAATGGCCTTCGCGGTCGCCTCGAGGGTCACGACGGTGTCCGGGTCGCCGAGGCAGATGCGGGTCAGCATCTTGCCGCCGTCCGCGCCCAGTTCCTCCAGGGCGGCAGCGGTGTGGCCGGTGAAACGGTCATCGAACTCGTTGACCAGCCCGGCCAGGCCGCCGCGGTTCATCGATCCGAACACCAGCTTGCCGTCAAGGGCGCCCAGCAGCAGCAGGTCGTCCATGATGTCCGGGGACGCGAGGATGCCGTCCACGGCCGGGTTGGCCAGGGCGATCTGCAGCCGGTCCAGGAGCTGGCGGCGGTCCGCCATCGCCACCGGGTCGTTACCGACGGCGAGGGCGCCGCGGGCCGGGTGGTCGGCCGCGACGATGAAGTTCTGCCGGCCGTACTTCAGGCCGGAGTGGCGGCGGCGGGCCTTCGCGGCACGTGCCACAGCGGAAGGGTCTTCGAGCCGGATCGTGCTCAGGTGCTCGTAGCGGCGGGGGTCGTCATCCACCGCGATCGTCGCGGTGCCGGGGTGGAGGCTCACAGGGCCGCTCCTTCAGGGGTAAGTGCACTGGAATCCTGGCCGGGAACAGCAGCATCGGGAACGAGGCGTCCGCGCTCAGCCAGCAGCGAGGTGACCTCCGCCGGCGTCGGCATGGCATCCGCGCAGGACAGCCGGGAGGCGACAATGGCGCCGGCGGCGTTGGCGTAGTCCAGGACCTGGGCCAGCGGCCAGCCGGAGAGCAGGCCGTGCACGAAGGCGCCGCCGAAGGAGTCGCCGGCGCCCAGGCCGTTGACCGTCTCCACCGGAACCGGCGCGGACACGACGCGTTCGGTACGGGTCTTGGCCATCACGCCTTCCGGGCCGAGCTTCACGACGGCGATTTCAACGCCGGCGTCCAGCAACCGGTCGGCCTGCTCATCAGGGGTGCCCGGGCCAACGGCCACGGAGCATTCCTGGTCGTTGCCGATCGCGACGGTAACGTGCGGCAGGATCCGGGCCACCTGCTCCCGGGCTTCCTCCTCCGAAGCCCAGAACATCGGGCGGTAGTCGAGGTCCAGGATGGTGTGCTGGCCTTCGGTCAGGCCGGTGCGGGGCCGTGCCTCGTGGGCCTTGATGTGCGCCTCGCGGCTGGGCTCCTGGCACAGGCCGGTCACCGTGGACCAGAAAATCCCTGCGTTGCGGATGGCGTCGGTGTCCAGCTCGTCGGCTTTGATCTGCAGGTCCGGCGCCGTCGGGAACCGGCCGTAGAAATACAGCGGGAACTCATGGGTCTCGGGCATGATGGCGCAGAACGTGGCCGGCGTCTGCAGGCCCTGGACCGGGGAGACGAAGGAATCGTCCACGCCGAACTTCTCCAGTTCGCGGTGCAGGTAGGTACCGAACGGGTCATCGCCGGTGCGGGTGATAACGCCGGTGCGGCGGCCGTGGCGGGCAGCGGCAACAGCAACGTTGGACGGGGAGCCGCCAAGGTACTTGCCGAAGGACGTCACATCCTCCAGCCCCACCCCGATGTCGTTCGGGTAGATATCAACGCTGATTCGCCCGATCGTGAGCAGTTCGTGGGTCACGGTAATCGTGGACCTTTCTTTTGGATCTCAACCTCTAAGCAGCCGAACGGCCAGAGCCCCGTTCCGCGGCCCCGTGAGCGGGGCCACAAGAACTACTGTGCCCTAGAATTTATGTCCTGTCAAAGGTTTGTACTGACATATTTACAACAAGCGCCGGCACTCCAGCGCATCTCTCGCAGCACGGCAAAAGACGCCTGGCGCGGGGGTTATTCCGCCCCTATTTCTTCGGAACGGCAAGCTCTCCGGTGACGTACTGCGCGCGGCCAAAACCGAAGGACCAGTCGCCCGCGGTGTTCTCGACGTAGCCAATGAAAACGTCCTCGCCGGCAACGCCCAGGGCCCCCAATTTTTCAGCGACGGCAGCGAAAAGGCTCTGCTTCGCCCCCTGGCTCCGCCCGCCCTGCGTGAAGATCTGGATCATGACGACGTCGCGCGTCCGCTCGAAGCCCAGCCCGGCGTCCTGGGCCACAATCTGCCCCGCGCCGTGTTCGGTAACGATGTGGAAGTAGTCGCGCTCCGGGATGCCGTATTCAGCCAGGATCGCGTCATGGATGCCCCTGCTCAAGAGGTTGAGTTCATCATGGCTGCGTCCCGAGTGGACGTCGATTCGCACGAGCGGCATTGTATCTCCTTTGATAGTTTGTCCTGACATACTATCAAACCTGAATCGTCGCGCAAGGGCCTGCCTCGCCCCCTGCCCAACCAGCTCGCAGTAGTTGTCGTTTTCAGCCCTCAAAACGACATCTACTGCCAGTCAGTTGGGTGTTAAGACGGACGACGGCGGCCGGTGACCTTCGAACTGAAGGTCACCGGCCGCCGTCGTAATGTTCTTTGACTGTCGGCCCTACTTGGCGAGTATCTCCTCAAGGCGCTCGTAGCTGTCACGCATGCCGCTTTCCATCTCCTGCGGGGCCATGCCGCCGCGGGCCTCGACAGTGGGGCATACCAGATGGCCACGGAGGCGGGAGCGGCCACCGCCGAGGTCCTCGAAGTTCGTGAACTCGATCATCACAACATCCGGAAACCCGCTGAATTCGAACGTCTGGACGGTGAACTCATTCTCCCGGACCGTGTGGAAGAACCCGTTGGCGGCGTGCGTCACGCCATCGGTGCCGGCGTGGTTGTACAGATAGCTTCCTCCGGAACGGTAGTCATAATGGTCAATATCCACGTTGGTGCCGCGCGGGCCCAGCCACTGGGCAAACAGCCCGGGCTCCTTGTGGGCGCGGAACACCTCCGCCGCCGGAAAATCGAATTCCCGCTGCCAGTCAATGAAGGGGACATTGTCCGGGACGGTGAACTGGAGTGCGTTGCTCATGATCGGTCCTTCCTGGCTGCAGCCACACGCTAGACCTCAAACCGTCCGGGCGCAACAGTTAAACAGAAACGCGGGGTCACTCGTTGCCCGATCCGGGGGGTGGATTGGGCTGGGAGTGACCCCGCGTTGGCTGAGGTGCGGCCTAGAGGGCTGCGAAGACCTCGCGCAGCAGGCGGGCGGTCTCGGACGGCGTCTTGCCGACCTTCACGCCTGCAGCCTCGAGGGCTTCCTTCTTAGCCTGGGCGGTACCGGCGGAACCGGAGACGATGGCACCGGCGTGGCCCATGGTCTTGCCTTCCGGAGCCGTGAAGCCGGCCACGTAGCCGACGACCGGCTTGGTGACGTTGGCCTTGATGAAGTCGGCGGCACGCTCTTCGGCGTCGCCACCGATTTCGCCGATCATCACGATGGCCTTGGTCTCGGGGTCGGCCTCGAACGCAGCCAGGGCGTCGATGTGCGTGGTGCCGATGATCGGGTCACCACCGATGCCGATGGCGGTGGAGAAGCCGAGGTCGCGCAGTTCGTACATCATCTGGTAGGTCAGCGTGCCGGACTTGGACACCAGTCCGATGGGACCCTTGCCGGTGATGTTCGCCGGGGTGATGCCCACGAGGGCCTCGCCCGGGGTGATGATGCCGGGGCAGTTCGGTCCGATGATGCGGGTGACCTGGTTGCCGTCGGCGTCGACCGTGGCCTGTGCCAGTGCCCAGAACTCGGCGGAGTCCTGGACCGGCACGCCTTCGGTGATGACGACGACCAGGCCGATGCCGGCCTCGATGGCCTCGACCACGGCGGCCTTGGTGAATGCCGGCGGCACGAAGACGATGGAGACGTCGGCGCCGGTCTCCGCCATGGCTTCCTTGACGGTGCCGAAAACGGTGATCTCGTTATCGCCGTGCAGGACCGTGGTACCGGCCTTGCGGGCGTTGACGCCGCCCACGATGTTGGTGCCGGCCTTGAGCATGAGGGCGGTGTGCTTGGTGCCCTCGCCGCCCGTGATGCCCTGGACGATGACCTTGGAGTCCTTGTTCAGATAAATAGACATGTTTTCTTTCCTAGATCTCGACCGGCTCGATCAGCGGGCGTTGGCGAGCTCGGCGGCCTTATCGGCGCCCTCGTCCATGGTGGCGGCCAGGGTAACCAGCGGGTGGTTGGCCTCGGCGAGGATGCGGCGGCCTTCTTCGACGTTGTTGCCGTCGAGGCGGACGACCAGCGGCTTGTTGGCGGAGTGGCCCAGCTCGGCCAGCGCGCCCACGATGCCCTTGGCAACAGCGTCACAGGCGGTGATGCCGCCGAAGACGTTGACGAACACGGACTTGACCTGCTCGTCACCCAGGATGACGTCCAGGCCTGCGGCCATAACCTCGGCGGAGGCTCCGCCGCCGATGTCCAGGAAGTTGGCGGGCTTGACGTTGCCGTGCTTCTCACCGGCGTAGGCGACGACGTCCAGGGTGGACATGACGAGGCCTGCACCGTTACCGATGATGCCGACTTCACCGTCCAGCTTGACGTAGTTCAGGTCCTGCGCCTTGGCCTTGGCCTCGAGCGGATCTGCGGATTCCTTGTCCTCGAGCTGGACGTGCTTCGGGTGACGGAATTCCGCGTTCTCGTCCAGCGAGACCTTGCCGTCGAGGGCAACGATCTCGCCCGCGCCGGTCTTGACCAGCGGGTTAACCTCCACGAGGGTGGCGTCTTCCTTCTTGAAGACGTCCCAGAGCTTCAGAATGACGCCGGCGACCTTGCCGCGCAGTTCCTCAGCGAAGCCGGCGGCAGCGACGATTTCGTCGGCCTTGGCCTGGTCGATGCCCACGGCGGGGTCAATGGCAACCTTGGCCAGGGCCTCGGGCCGCTCAACGGCGAGCTGCTCGATCTCCATGCCGCCTTCAACCGAGCACATGGCCAGGTAGTTGCGGTTGGCCCGGTCCAGCAGGACGGAGAAGTAGTATTCCTCGGCGATGTCCGCACCCTGAGCGATCATCACCTTGTTGACGGTGTGGCCCTTGATGTCCATGCCCAGGATGTTGGTGGCGTGCTCAAGTGCCTCATCGGCGGACTTGGCGACCTTGACGCCGCCGGCCTTGCCGCGGCCACCGACCTTAACCTGTGCCTTGACGACAGTTACGCCGCCGATGTTCTCGGCAGCTGCCTTTGCTTCTTCAGGAGTGTGCGCCACGATGCCGGCGAGCACGGGTACACCGTGCGCTTCGAACATATCGCGCGCCTGATATTCAAACAGGTCCACGGTTTAGTGTCCTTCTACGTCGAAGTAGTTTCTGTACAGCCGGACAACACCCAAGGGTGGGGACCGGGCTGCGGAATTTATGCGCCCTGCGGCAGGTCCGGAAACGAGCCACGCGGCGTAATGCTCCTCTCGGAACTTTAGTCCTTTGGAGGGACCGGCCGGTTCCAGACTACCTGTTCTGTGAGTAACGACACTATTCTATGGACCGTAGAAAAACCGCGGGATTACGGGGTTTTTGGGGCCTTGGCGGGCGCCGTTTGGGCGTTTTTACCCTTCGCCGGGATGAGTTCGTAATGATCCCGGCTGAGGAAGAAACCGACGCCCGCTGAGACGTTTCCGCACGCTACCCCGGAACGGTACGCGGAGCACCGCAAGCCGTTGCGTTCGAGGTTGCCGCCCTCGGGCAGGACGGGCAGCTTTGAGATGGGCCCGCCGGGCCTCCCCTTCGGCCCGTACTCGGCCTCCATCTGCGTTACGCCCGACCTGCATTCGCCGTACCGGGCCCGGTCAGGCGTCAGGAGCGCGGCGCCGCCCAGGTAACCCAGCCCGGTCCCCGAGCAGTCGTCGGTGACGTCGGCGGCCGCCGGAGCGGGATATACGGCGAGCTGGCAGTGCGCCACGGGCACAGTTGCCAGTTTCGCGTTGTCAGGATCGCCGAAGTTGTTGGCTTCGTAGGGCAGGTTCAGGTGTGGCCCGCGGGCAGACGTCAGGGCGCACACCAGGTTCCGGTCCGCGGTGACAAACGCCAGCACGTCCTCCCCCGCAGCGAAGTCGGCGGGGTCAGTGAGCGGCGCCTGTTTCAGCTGTTCGAGGGCCGGCAGCGGTGGCGGCGGCGTGTACTCAGGATCCGCGACGGTCACGGAACACCCGGCCAGGGCCGTGGAGACCAGGGCCACGGCGACCCGGGCCGCCGCGGAGAACCGGGCCGCCGGGGAGAACCGGGCCGCCGGGGAGAACCGGGCCGCCGGGGAGAATCGTGCCAGGCCGGCGGCAACGCGTTCGGGGCGCCGCACCGGCACGCTCAGGCGTCGATCTTGGTCAGCGGCGCGTACCGGAGCAGCAGCCGCTTCTCGCCGACATCGAACTTCACCTTGGCCACGGTCTTGTCCCCGGCGCCTTCGACGGCGAGCACCGTGCCGTTGCCGAAGCTGGTGTGGTTGACCTTGTCCCCCACGCTGACCGCAATGACTTCCTTCTGCGGCTGCACGCGGTTTTTCGCGACGGCGGCAGGGACGTCGGCGTTGAACCCTGCGGAGGAATCAGCCCTGTTGCCCCGGGCCGTTCCCGCGCCCCAGAAGGATCCGCTGTACCGGTTCGACCCGATGGACGCCCCGCTCCCCCAGCCCCCAACCTGCCGGCTGGTGCCCTCGCGCTTCCATTCGACCAGCTCGGAGGGAATTTCCTCCAGGAACTGGCTGGCCGGGTTGTACTGGCTCTGCCCCCACATGTTGCGGACCTCGGACCGCGTGACGTACAGCCGTTTCCGGGCGCGTGTCAGTCCCACGTAGGCAAGCCGGCGCTCCTCTGCCAGTTCCTTGGGGTCCGTGGCGGAGCGCTGGTGCGGAAAGAGCCCGTGCTCCATGCCGGTAAGGAACACCACCGGAAATTCGAGGCCTTTGGCCGTGTGCAGCGTCATGAGCGTGACCACGCCCAGCCGCTTCGCCTCGGCCACCGCGGCGTCGATGTCTGCGCCGGGGGCGTCCGGAATCTGGTCAGCGTCGGCCACCAGCGATACCTGTTCCAGGAACGCCTCGAGGGAGCCTTCGGGGTTCTCCTGCTCGTATTCACGCACGACGGCGACGAGCTCGGCGAGGTTTTCCACCCGGGACTCGTCCTGCGGATCGGTACTGGAGCGCAGTGTGGCGAGGTAACCGGTCTGTTCCAGCACGGCCTCAAGCGCAGCCGCGGCGCCCGAGCCTGCGGCCACCTCAGCGAGGTCGTCCAGGAGCTTGACGAAGCCGAGCACGGCGTTGACGGAGCGGGTGGCCATGCCGGGTGCCTGGTCGGCGCGGCGGGCAGCGGCCATGAACGAGATGCGTTCCCGCTCTGCCAGCGCGGCCACGGCACCCTCGGCCCGGTCCCCGATGCCGCGCTTGGGTTCGTTGAGGACGCGGCGGAGGTTGACGTCGTCGTCCGCGTTGACCAGCACGCGCAGGTAAGCCAGGGCGTCCTTGATTTCCTTGCGCTCGTAGAACCGGGTGCCGCCCACCACCTTGTACGGCAGGCCCACGCGCACCAGGACGTCCTCAATGGAACGCGACTGCGCGTTGGTGCGGTAGAAGATGGCGACGTCGCCGGGGCGGAGGTTGTCCTCGTCCTGGAGCCGGTCGATTTCCTTGGCGATGAACTGGGCTTCGTCGTGCTCGTTTTCGCCCACGTAGCCGATGATCTTGTGGCCTTCGCCCTCCGCGGTCCACAGCCTCTTCTCGGGGCGGTTGGGGTTCCGGGAGATGACGGAGTTGGCCGCGCTCAGGATGTTCTGGGTGGAGCGGTAATTCTGTTCCAGCTTGATGGTGTGCGCGTCGGGGTAGTCGTTCTCGAACTCCACGATGTTGCGGATGTCGGCGCCACGGAACGCGTAGATGGACTGGTCGGAGTCGCCGACGACGGTCAGCTCCGCCGCTCCCGGCCCCTCGCCGACGATCTCCCGGACCAGGGCGTACTGCGCGTGGTTGGTGTCCTGGTATTCGTCCACCAGGACATGCCGGAACCGGCGCCGGTAAGAATCGGCGAGCGCCGGGAAAGCCCGGAACATGTACACGGTCTCGGCGATCAGGTCATCAAAGTCCATCGCGTTGGCCTGGCGCAGCCGCTGTGTGTACCCCTTGAAGACATCCGCCACGGCGCTTTCGAACGGGTCACTGTGGTTGGCAGCGGAGGCGAAGGAATCGGCGTCGATGAGCTCGTTCTTGAGCGCGGAAATCTTGTGCTGGATGGCCTTGGGTGCGAACTTCTTGGGGTCCAGGTCCAGGTTCTTGGCCACCAGTGTGATCAGCCGCAGGGAATCGGCGGAGTCATAGATGGAGAAGTTGGATTTCAGCCCGACATTGGCGGCCTCGCGCCGCAGGATCCGGACGCAGGACGAGTGGAACGTGGAGATCCACATGGCTTTGGCCCGGCCGCCCACGAGGGCCTCGATGCGTTCACGCATTTCCGCGGCGGCCTTGTTGGTGAACGTGATGGCCAGGATCTCGCCGTGGTGGGCGCGCTTGGTGGCGATGAGGTAGGCGATCCGGTTACTGAGCACACGGGTTTTTCCCGAGCCGGCGCCGGCCACGATCAGCAGTGCGCTGCCGGAATGTTTGACCGCTTCTTCCTGCTGCGGGTTCAGGCCTGCCAGCAGCGCCCCGGCGTCCGGGAACTGGTGCCGGGCGTGCTCCCCTGCATGTTCGTCTGCCTGGCCGGCTGCAGGGTGGCCCGCGGGTTCGCCCGGGCCGGCGCCGAATGCGGGTGTCATCAGCCCTGTTTCGGGGCGCGACTTTGTGATGGCACCGGCGTGGGAACCAGCCTTGAACGGACCGTCAGCGTAGGGGTCAAACAACATATCCATGGTGACTACAAGTCTAGGCGGTGGGACTGACACCCGAAGCCGCCCTGTGGATAACTCAGGCGGCGGGCCGGCAAAGCAGGCCACCCAAAAATGCGCAGCCGGCGGAAACCTAGTCGACCGAGCCGGACTCGAGGGCGGCACGCAACTGGTGCACCGCCGTCGTTCCTCCCGCCATGAACCATTCCAGGCCGTTGACGCGGACGGTGCCGGCCATGCCGCCGGCGGCCGTCACGATCGCTTTTCCGGGCAGCCAGTCCCATTCGGGGCAACTGTGCTGGAACCAGCAGCCGAGCTGCCCGTCAGCGACGCGCCCCAGGTCGCAGGAGCCGGATCCGAGCATCCGCAGCGTCGCGGCGGAGACGGCGGCGGCGTGCCACGGCATGGCGCACATCGGGTCGGAGAGCCAGCGCGGATGGATGTACGTGGCGGCGCCGAGGTGGGAAATGTCGACGGCGTTGCGGTTGGTTCCGTCCTCGCGGTAGGTGGTGACGGGGTCGCCGTTGAGGGTGGTGGCGCGCTGCTTGCCGCCGATCCAGAGCTTGTCCTCCTCGGGCTGGAATATGGCGCCGAGGAGCACATCGGACTCGTCCTTGAGCGCGATGGCTGAGCACCAGTACGTGGACCCCTGCAGGAAGTTGTAGGTGCCGTCCACCGGATCGATGACCCAGGTCCGGCCGCTGCTGCCATGCACCGCGGCGCCTTCCTCACCCAGGACGCCGTCGTCGGGGCGGCAGCGCCGCAGTTGCTCGAGGACGTACGCTTCCGCGGCGTGGTCCGCGGCGGTGACGACGTCGGAGATGGAGGTCTTGCGCTGGGCGTCAAGGCCGCCCTGCCGCATCAGCAGTGCCAGCTGCCCGGCCTCGCGGACCAGTTCGGCGGCCAGCTCGTAGTCATCGAGCTCGGGGCTCAGGTTGGTGGCGCTGTGTTTGCCCAGTTTGTGTCTGCCCAGTTCCGTCACGGTTCCCACCCTATCGGCGCCGGGCCTGCCCTGCACAGCACGCCGGGTGGGGAGGGGCGGGTGCATCGGGGCGGGCGATAATGGACGCATGGCCAAGACACCTGCACAGCGGATCAAGAAGCACGGCGCAAGGGCCGCAGTTCCCCAGCACGAACTGCCTCCGGTGATCAACCCCGGCACCAGCCGCTCGCCCGCGAAGGCACAGAACAACGCCAACCTGATTGTCATCGCGGGCTTGGTGGCGAGCCTGTTCCTGTTCTGGTACCTCCACCTGCTCACGCTGAACCAGCTCACGCAGCTCTCCGGCGGGCTGGCCATGCCCGACTCCCTGGTGGGCGGCTTCGACACGGGCTACGTCGAACAGCTCCGCCGCGCCCTGGACGGGGACGCCCGAGGCCAGCTCAACTACGTCCACAAGACGGCAGGCACCCTGTTTCCGCTGATCTTCGGCTTCACCTGGCTTCTGGTGATTGGCACCAACGTGGCCCGGAAGGCGCTGCGCTGGGCGCTGTGGGCGCTGCCGCTGCTATTCGTGGTGGTCCGGCTGTGGGGCAACGTCACCATAGATTCCATGATCGCCGCCGTTAACCTCGACGCCGGCCAGGTCGCCTTGGCGTCGGGCCTCACCGTGGCCGGCTGGGTGCTGTTCGTGGCCAGCCTCCTCGCCGGCGGCGCCGCCATGTTCCTGGGACGCCGGTCTTCGAAGAAAGCCGCCCCGCAGCAGGAAGCCTAGCCGCCGGACGCCGCCCGGGCCCGGGCGGCGAAGGCCTTGCGCACCTGCCGTTCCTTCCGGACGCGCTGGGCGACAACAAGGCCGGCGGCGGAGAGCCCCATAGTGATCGGATAGGCCATCAGCCGCTCCAGAGTTCCGGGCTCGGGGACGTCCAGGCCAGCGACGGCGGCCGTGACCAGCGCAGCCGTGGACACGCCGCCAGCGGCGAGGACGAACCAGCCCAGCGGCGACTGGCGGAGCCACAGCGTGCCGAGCAGCAGCAGCGCCAGGGAGCCGGCGATGAAGTACATCACGGCGCCGGCATAGTGCCAGGCCGATTCCAGGTCCTCCGGGACCAGCCCCACAATGATCGTGCCGGTGCCGGCGGTCCCGGTCAGGATCCGCACCGCCACTGCCGTGTACCAGGGCACTTCGCCGGTATGGCTCGCCGCCACCCGCACACCGGCCCGGGCGGCCACCCGCAGCAGCGCCGAGCTCAGCAGCAGCGCACCCAGCAGCATTCCCAGGCCCTGCACCACGAAGGAGGTGTTCATCAGCACGTGCAGCGGCGAACAGATGCTGCGGCCGTCGTAGATTCCGCAGGTGACGGCTCCCAGATCGCTGATCAGCCCCGTCCGCCGGCTGTAGGGGGCCGGTCCGGCCCAGGCTCCGATGACTGCGGCCTCCGCCACCAGATACTGCACGACGCTGAGCACTGCCCACGCCCCGATGTACTGCCGCGTGGAGGCGGTGTCTGGCAGGAACGTTGCCCTAAAGGCGGGAACTTGAGCTGCGGCGGCCATGGCAAGAGCGTAGTACGCGCCGTCACCTTGTATGCTTATAGGCGTGCCCGAAGGGGCCGGTCCACCAACCGGCCGCGGCGGGCGCCCGCCCTCGTAGCTCAGTGGATAGAGCACGGCTCTCCTAAAGCCGGTGTCGTTGGTTCGATTCCAATCGAGGGCACTTGAATCTGCAGCACCCGTCCGAACTCCGCGACTATCTGCTGGGCGCACCGCCGGCGGACCCACCATCCTCCGGCCCTCCCCGGGCAGGGCGGTGGTCCGTGGAGCGGACCATGCTGGACCGGGCCGCGGGCACCCGCGGCACCTTTACCGGCGTCGTAATTTTTTCCCCCGACGGCGACGGCGGGCTCCGCTTCCATGAGGAAGGGACAGTGGTCTGGCCTACTGTGAACTGGCCTGCCGGGGACAATGACACCTTCACCGGCCCGGCCACCCGCGACTACCTGCTCCGGCCAGCTGACACACCCGACGCCATGGACATGCTGTTCCCCGACGGCCGGCCGTTCCACCGGATGGGTTTCTCGCCGGAGGCCAGCCAGGACCGGCACTGGTGCGATCCGGATACCTACCGGGTCACGTACGTGCGCCGCGGCGACAACGAATTCAGCTACGTGTGGGATGTCACCGGCCCGCGCAAGGACCTGCTTCTGGAGTCCGTGCTGCGCAGGCTTCCGGCCACCACAGCAACACCTGACCGGCTAGGCTCGAACCCGTGAATCCCCGCATCATCGTTTCCGCCGTGTGTGTCTACGACGCCGCGGGCAGGCTCCTGACAGTCCGCAAGCGCGGCACCGACAAGTTCATGCATCCCGGCGGCAAGCCCGAGCCCGGGGAGACCGCGGTGCAGGCCGCCGCGCGGGAGCTGCAGGAGGAAGTCGGCATCATCGTCGACCCCCGCGAACTGACGCTCATGGGCGTGTGGCTGGCCGACGCCGCCAACGAGGCGGCCACGGAAATCGAGGCGACCGTCTTCACGGCCCCCGGCACCTGGGTGGCCCACCCGTCCGCAGAGATCGCCGAGATCCGGTGGCTGGACCTCGCGGCGGAGTGGCCCGGCGACCTGGCGCCGCTGCTCACGGACCATATCCTGCCGGCGCTGGCGGAGTCCGGGCGCTGACACCGGTTTAGGGTCTTTCCGACCGACATTCAGGCGGGCCCCCCATGGTCCAAGGTGATGCCAAGGTTTTTGCAAGCCTCCCCGTCTACCCTTTGTCGTACATCCGTGACTGGAGCCGGCATCCGTGACTGGAGCCGGCGGAGGCAAAATGCATGCATATGCCGCACTTTTGGTCATACTGCTGTTGACCGCGGGCTGCTCGGCGGCCGCTCCACCCGGCACCCGGAGCTCCCCGGCAACGCACGAACACGTCCTGCTGTTGCCGCCCGCGGCGGCGCAGGCCGCTCCCGACGCCCTGCCGCGGGCCGGTTGGACAGTCACGGCAAGCGACGAAGAGGCCACAGGGGGCACCGGCCGGGCGGCGAACGTACTGGACGGCGACACCGCCACCTCCTGGAAAAGCAAAACGGGTTCCCCCGCAGCCCAACCGCCGCATACCCTGACCATTGACACCAAAGTAACCCGAAGCATCTCGGGCTTCCGCTACCTCCCGTCCAGCGATCCAAACGGGCGGATCGGCGGTTTCGAGATCCGGATCAGCACCGACGGCACTGACTGGAGCGCGCCAGTGGCCCGGGGAACCTGGGCAGACACCAGTGACGAGAAGCGTGCGACGTTTGCTCCAGTATCCGCCCGCTATGTTGAGCTGCGCGCCACTGCCGAAGCCGGGAACCGCGGGCCTTGGAGCAACGCCGCGGAGATCAATCTGGTCGGCCGGACCGGCAGCACGTTGTCGGTACATGCAGTGGCAACCGGCTCACGGGGGTCGTGGGGGCCGACAATCATCTTCCCGATCGTCCCAGCCGCCGCGGCGGTGCTGCCCGGCAACCGGCTGCTGACGTGGTCTGCCAGTGCCCCCGCCATGTTCGGTGGCGGCGGCAGCTTAACCCAGACGTCCACACTGGACCTCACCACTGGTGAAGTGAGCCAGACCCAGGTGGCCAACACCAGACATGACATGTTCTGCCCTGGAATTTCCATGCTGCCGGACGGACGGATCATGATTACCGGCGGCAGCAGCAGCACCAAAACCACCCTGTATGAGCCGCGGACGAATGCATGGGCCGCCGGCCCTCCCATGACAATCCCCCGCGGGTACCAGTCCACAGTCACCACGTCCAACGGCGAGGTATTCACCATCGGCGGTTCCTGGTCCGGTGGCATCGGCTACAAACACGGTGAGGTCTGGTCCGCCGCCAGCGGCTGGCGTCCGCTGCCCAACGTGCTCTCAGGCGGCATCCTGACCAGGGATCCTGCGGGCGAGTTCCGCTCCGACAACCACGCGTGGCTGTTCGCCGTCTCCGGCGGCCGGGTCTTCCACGCCGGGCCGAGCCGCCAAATGAACTGGATCTCAACAACCGGAGCCGGCACCATCAGCCCGGCCGGGTTGCGCTCCGACAGCGCAGACGCGATGAACGGCAATGGCGTGATGTACGACATCGGCAAGATCCTCACCGTGGGCGGGTCCACAGCCTATTCGGGCGCCCCTGCGACGGCGAACGCTTACACCATTGACATCAATGCCGGCGTGACCGTAGCCCGGACCGCCAGTATGGCCGTCAGCCGCCAATACGCCAACGGGGTGGCGCTGCCCGACGGCCAGGTACTCGTGGTTGGCGGTCAAGGCACACCGGAGACCCCCGGCACCAGCGGGGACAGAATGTCGCCGGAAATCTGGAATCCGCAGACCGGGCAATGGACCACGCTGGCCCCTATGGCCATTCCCAGGAACTATCACAGTGTTGCCACGCTTCTCCCGGATGGCCGGGTTTTCACAGGCGGCGGCGGACTGTGCGCCGGCCCCTGCGCTTCCAACCACCTGGACGGGCAGATCTTCACGCCGCCCTACCTGCTGGACGAAAACGGCAACGAACGCGCCCGGCCCAGAATTGTCAAAGCGCCGGCCTCTGCCGAGAACGGCACCACCATATCGGTAACCACAGGGAGTCAGATCAGCAAGTTCTCGCTGATGAGGATGAGCACAGTGACGCACAGCGTGAACACGGACCAGCGCCGGATCCCGCTGACCGCAACTACGATGTCGGGCAACACCGCCTCGCTGAAGTTGCCGGCGGATCCCGGGGTGCTCGTGCCGGGCAATTACCTGCTCTTTGCGGTGGACGAGCTGGGGGTCCCCAGCGTCGCAACCACCATCCGCATAGGCTCCGCGACGGCTTCCGGCACCCAACGCATGGCCATCCGCAGTGCCGCCGACACCGTAGCGGCGGGGCCTGACGGCGTGCTGTGGAATTACCGGCCGACCGGGCAGGGCACCTTTCAGCCGCGGGAAAAAATTGGCAGCGGCTGGGCAGGGCTCGCCAAAGGGTTCGTGACTGACTGGAATGTCGACGGCGTGTTTGACATCATCGCGCAGTGGAAGGACGGCCGGCTAAGCTTCCATCCGGGTAAGGCCGGCGGAGGATTTGCGCCCGCTCAAGCGATCGGTTCGGGATGGGGCAGCTACCACGTGACAGTGGGCCGCTGGCGCACGGCCGACAAATACCCGAGCATCCTTGCCTATGATTCCGCCGGAACCCTCTGGCACTTCGGCAACAGCGCCGGAAAGACGCTAAGCCCCCGCACCAAGAGCGGCACCGGCTGGAAGGGGCAATACCTCACCATGGCCGATTTCGACCAGGACGGAAGGCAGGACCTGCTTGCAAAGCGCAGCGACGGAAGCCTGCTGCTGTACCGCTCCACGGGGGCCGGCGCCTTCGTCGCGGAGCCCAGGCGCGTGATCGGCACCGGCTGGAACGCCGTTAACAGCATCACAAGGGTGTCTGGCTTCACCCCCGGCAGGCAAGGACTGATCACCCGGCTTACTGACGGCAGGCTGGCCCACGACCCGTTCAGCAAGGGGACCTGGGGCGCCCGTACCATCCTGGGTTCCGGCTGGAGCGCGTACAACATCTTCCGTTAATCCGGCGGCTTATCGCCGGTTACGCTCAGTACTCCGGGACCGCCTCCTCCGCGACGGCCGTGGCCTCGGCGAACTGGGTACGGTACAGCTCCGCGTAGCGGCCGTCTGCTGCCAGCAGCTCCGTGTGGGTGCCGCGTTCGACGATGCGGCCGTCCTCCACCACCAGGATGGCGTCGGCGGCACGGATCGTCGAGAGCCGGTGCGCAATGACGACGGCGGTGCGCCCTTCCAGCGCAGCGCCCAGTGCCGCCTGCACGGCGGCCTCGTTCGTGGAGTCCAGCGCGGCGGTGGCCTCGTCGAGGATCACCACGCGGGGCTGGGCGATCAGCAGCCGGGCGATCGTGAGCCGCTGCCGTTCACCGCCGGAGAGCCGGTAGCCGCGCTCCCCCACCACGGTTTCGAGGCCGTCGGGGAGAGAACGGACCATGGTCTCGAGCCTGGCCTGGCGCAGCACCGCCCACATGTCCTCCGCGGTGGCCTCCGGGCGGGCCAGCCGAAGGTTGGAGGCGATGGTTTCATGGAACAGGTGCCCGTCCTGGGTGACCATGCCGAGGGTGGCGCGGATGGAGCCGAAGGTCAGGTCCCGCACGTCCAGGCCGCTCGCCGGCCCGAAGCCGCCGAGGCGCACGGCGCCGGAATCGACGTCATACAGCCGGGTCAGCAGCTGGGCGATGGTGGACTTGCCGGCCCCGGAGGACCCGACGATGGCGACGGTCTGTCCGGGTTCCACCCGGAAGCTGATGCCGTGCAGCACCTCCTCGCCGCCGCGGGTATCCAAGGTGGCGACCTCCTCCAGCGAGGCCAGCGAGACCTTGTCCGCGGAGGGGTAGGAGAAGCGCACGTCGTCGAACTCCACGGCCACCGGCCCGGGCGGGACTTCCAGCGCACCGGGCTTTTCCCTGATCAGCGGCTCGAGGTCCAGGATTTCGAAGACGCGCTCAAAGCTGACCAGGGCGCTCATGATCTCCACCCGGGCGTTGGACAGCGCGGTGAGCGGTGCGTAGAGGCGGGTCAGCAGCAGTGCCAGCACCACGACGTCGCCCGGGGCGAGCTGCCCGCCGATGGCCAGCCAGCCGCCCAGGCCGTAGACCAGGGCCAGGGCCAGCGCGGAGACGAGCGTCAGCGCCGTCACGAAGGTGAACTGCAGCATGGCGGTCCGCACGCCGATGTCGCGGACCCGGCCGGCGCGGAGCGCGAACTCGCGGGACTCGTCGTCGGGCCGGCCGAAGAGCTTCACCAGGGTGGCGCCGGGGGCGGAGAAGCGTTCGGTCATCTGGGTGCCCATGGCGGCGTTGTGCTCGGCCGCCTCGCGCCGCAGGTCGGCCAGCCGGGAGCCCATCCGCCGGGCCGGGATCAGGAAGATCGGCAGCAGGACCATGGCCAGCACGGTGACCAGCCAGGAGGTGTTCAGCATGACCACCAGGGTGAGGATGAGGGCGACGGCGTTGCTCACCACGCCGGACAGGGTTCCGGCAAAGGCGGACTGGGCACCGATCACGTCGTTGTTCAGGCGGCTGACCAGGGCCCCGGTACGGGTCCGCGTGAAGAACGCGATGGGCATTCTCTGCACGTGGTCAAACACCTTGGTGCGCAGGTCCACGATGACGCCCTCGCCGATGGTGGAGGACAGCCAGCGGCTCACCATGCCAAGGCCTGCCTCCGCGACCGCGACGCCGGCGATGAGGGCCGCCAGCCGGATCACCTCACCGGCATCGGCACGGGCCACGATCGTGTTGACCACCTGCCCGGCCAGCACCGGCGTGGCCACGGCAAGCAGAGCCATGGCGATGGAAACGGCCACGAAGGCCACCAGCCTGCCGCGGTGCGGCCGGGCGAAGCCCAGGACCCGTTTGAGGGTCTCTTTCGAAAACGGCTTTGAGCCGCTCTTGGCCCGGGTGATTTGGTGCAGCGAGCGCCAGGCGACGCCATCCATGCTCATTGGTTCTGCTCCATCTTGCCTGCCATCAGTTCGGTGACGACGCCGTTGTCCACGTTCCAGCGCACATCCAGCCGGACGTTTTCCAGCAGCCGCCGGTCGTGGGTGACCAGCAGCAGGGCGCCGTCGTAGCTTTCCAGTGCTTCTTCAAGCTGCTCGATTGCCGGGAGGTCCAGGTGGTTGGTGGGCTCGTCCAGGACCAGCAGGTTCACGCCCCGGGCCTGCAGCAGGGCCAGGGCCGCGCGGGTCCGCTCCCCCGGCGAGAGCGAGTCCACGGTGCGCGGGGTGTGGTCGGCCTTGAGGCCGAACTTCGCCAGCAGGGTCCGGACCTCGGCGGAGGTGTAGTCGGTCAGGACGGATTCGACGGCGTCGGCCAGTTTCAGGTGTCCGGCCAGCAGTCCGCGGGCCTGGTCAATCTCGCCGACGGCCACGGACACGCCGCGGGAAGCGTCGCCGGAGTCCGGTTCCTGGGTTCCCAGAAGCAGCCGGAGCAGCGTGGACTTTCCGGCGCCGTTGGGTCCGGTGATGCCGATCCGTTCACCGGCGTTGAGCTGCAGGTTCAGCGGCCCCAGGGTGAAGCTGCCCCGCCGGACCACGGCGTCGCGCAGCATTGCCACCACTGAACTGGAGCGGGGCGCCTGCCCGATGCTGAACTGCAGCTGCCATTCCTTGCGCGGTTCCTCCACCACGTCCAGGCGGGCGATACGCGATTCCATCTGCCGGACCTTCTGCGCCTGCTTCTCGGATGACTCGGTGCTCGCGGCACGGCGGATCTTGTCGTTGTCAGGGCTTTTCCGCATCGCGTTCCGGACGCCCTGCGAGCTCCATTCGCGCTGGGTGCGCGCCCGGGACACCAGGTCCGCCTTCGTGGCGGCGAATTCCTCGTACCGTTCACGGGCGTGCCGGCGCGCGACGGCGCGTTCCTCCAGGAAGGACTCGTAGCCGCCGTCGTACACCGCCACAGAGTTCTGGGCGAGGTCGAGTTCCACGATGGAGGTCACACAGCGGGCGAGGAACTCGCGGTCATGGGAGACCAGCACCACGCCGCCGCGAAGCCCCTGCACGAAGGCTTCCAGTTTGGCCAGGCCGTCAAGGTCAAGGTCATTGGTGGGCTCGTCCAGGAGCACGACGTCGAAGCGGCTCAGCAGCAGGGCGGCGAGCGCCACGCGCGCGGCCTGCCCGCCGGACAGCCCGGTCATTTCGGCATCGGGGCCGACCTCCAGGCCCAGGTCTGCGAGGACGGGCGCGATGCGTTCGTCCAGGTCTGCGGCGCCGGAGGCCATCCAGCGGTCAAAGGCCGTCGAATAGGCGTCGTCGGCGCCGGGCGCCCCCGAGCCCAGGGCCTCGGCGGCGGCTTCCATCTCCGCGGTGGCCTTCGCGCAGCCGGTGCGCCGGGCGATGTAGGCGGCGACTGTTTCGCCGGGGATCCGTTCGTGTTCCTGGGGCAGCCAGCCCACGAACGCGTCCGACGGGGCGAGGCTGACTGTGCCCTCCTGCGCCTGCTCCACCCCGGCGAGGAGCCGCAGCAGCGTGGACTTGCCTGCACCGTTGGCGCCGACCACGCCAACAACATCCCCGGGGGCTACCGTGAAGGACAGCCCGGAGAAGAGGGTGCGGTGATCGTGACCGCCCGAAAGGTCCTTCGCAACAAGGGTTGCAGTCATCAATCCATCCTCTCACCGCTGCCCGTCTTCGCCTGAAAATCAGGGCGGGCATGAAAGAACCCGCTGGTCCGGACTTGGGGGGTGTACGGACCAGCGGGTTCGACCAACTAGCATAGTTGAAGCGGCGCGCTATGCAAAATCGAGGCTGGCGGCCGCCCCTTTGTACCGTCAGCCTGTACCGTCAGCAGAGAGCGTTCCATGCCCCTACCCGCCAAGGCCTTCCAGCGCTGGCTGCATGAGGTGGCGCCGGAGACCAGCATTGCTGATGTGGCCAGGGCGTCGGGGGTCAAGCGCACCACCCTTGCCCAGCAGCTGGTCCGCGGCAAGGTGGCCGAAACGACCGTGGTGGGCATCAGCCGGGCGTTCCACATCAACCCGGTGGCGGCGCTCGGCTCCTTCGACACCTACCGGGATCTGGGGAAGCCGCCGGTTCCGCCCACGCCGCAGGAACTGGTCAGCCAGATCGCAACCGCGGACCTGCTGCACGCCATCATTGCCCGCAGCGAGCAGGACGGGGATAGCGGGACAGCCGCAGGGCCGCCTGCGCTCAGCCCGCCGCCGCACGCCACCTCCGTGAAGAACTGGGTGGACGCCATCGACGACGGCGAACTCCGCCACCGCGTCTCCGCCGCCACCGGCGTCGCTCCCCAAAACTACTCCGCCCAGCTGACCGCCAACCGGCTCGCCCCCGAACTGGCCGTCGCCACCTCCCGGGCTGCCGGCGTCGGACCCGCCAGCGGACTGGTAGCCACCGGGCTCGTCACCGAAGCCGAAGCCGGCTGGCCACCCGGCGCCCGGCAGGCAGCCCTGGACCGGCTGACCGACGGCGAGCTCACCGCCCTGGCCGGCGACCGCCTCCAAGCACTGGGCAAAACCCTGCGCCGGCAGGAACACGACCAACGACAAACCGAACAGATCTGGAAGAACCTCGGATGATTGAGATCCTGCAATGGACCACCCTGATCGCGTCCGGCGCCGCAGCGCTGAGCCGGATCCCCAACCTGGTCCGCCGGAAGAACCCGTCCATCTTCTATGCGCTGGCGCTCCTGACACTGGCCATCCTGCTGAGCATCCACGGCCCCTACATGGCGATCGACGCCGCGCTTGGCGGGACCAACCTTGCCAACCTCCTGTTGCGGTTCATCATCTTCGGAGCCATCTTTTTCCTTGCCCTTCGGATTGCCGCCGGCTTTGGCGACAGCCGCGGAAGGCAGCTGATCAGGGGAAACATCGGCACGGCGGCCCTGGCATTGATTTCTGTCGCGATGTTGGTTTGCTTTGCCCTCATGGACACATCGGGGTCGTCGGCAGGAATGGCGGAAGTGGCGGCAAAGAACCCGCGGAACGCTCTGCTCGTCGAGTACTACGGTGCCGCCGGCCGCGCCTACCCTGCCTATGTGTGCCTCGCGATCCTGCCGGGACTGCTGCGGGCCGTCAAGGGCCAGCTGCCCGCCCTGCTGCGGATAAGTGCGGCGCTCCTGGCCGTGGGTACCATCGCGATCCCCCTTTCGCTGCTGTTCCCGGCCATCCCGCCGGAGCTGGGTTTCCTGCGTTTCATCATCAACTACACGGCCATCCTTTGCTTCGTCGTCGGCCTGGCGCTCATTTGGGTGGCCGGCAGCCGGGCACGCCGGAAGCCGGGACCGGTGTCCGCCCGGCGCCGCTAGTATGAGTCCAACATTTCGTTCAGCAGAGAGCGTTTCATGCCCCTCCCCGCCAAAGCATTCCAGCGCTGGCTTAGTGGCGTAGCACCGGATACCAGCACTGCCGATATTTGCCGGGTCTCAGGCGTCAAGCGCACCACCCTCGCCCAGCAGATGGTGCGGGGAAAGGTTGCCGAGGCCACCGTCGTGAGCATCAGCCGGGCCTACAACATCAATCCGGTCGCCGCGCTGGCCACCTTCGATAGCTACAGCGCCCTCGCCGGTTCCCCGGTCCCTCCGACCGACAAGGAACTGGTAAGCCAAATTGCCACGGTCGACCTCCTGCGGGCAGTCATTGCCCGGACCGCCCCCGAGGGGTTCGCCGGCGGGGCCAAGACTGCGCTCAGCCCGCCGCCGCATGCCACCTCCGTGAAGAACTGGGTGGACGCCATCGACGACGGCGAACTCCGCCACCGCGTCTCCGCCGCCACCGGCGTCGCTCCCCAAAACTACTCCGCCCAGCTGACCGCCAACCGGCTCGCCCCCGAACTGGCCGTCGCCACCTCCCGGGCTGCCGGCGTCGGACCCGCCAGCGGACTGGTAGCCACCGGGCTCGTCACCGAAGCCGAAGCCGGCTGGCCACCCGGCGCCCGGCAGGCAGCCCTGGACCGGCTGACCGACGGCGAGCTCACCGCCCTGGCCGGCGACCGCCTCCAGGCACTCGGCAAAACCCTGCGCCGGCAGGAACACGACCAGGAACAGACCGAAAGAATTTGGGAGAACCTGGTATGAGCGAAGTTCTTCCGTGGATAACGCTGGTTGTCTGTGCGGGCGCCGCCCTGGCCCGGATCCCGAGCGCCCTTCGCGGGGTCAATCCAACCTTGTTCTTCATCTTCCTGCTGGCGACGGCTGCCGCGGTCCTGAGCATCGAACAGTTCTACGTGGCCATTGACCGCGCCCTCGGCGGCCTGAACATTGCCCACCTCCTCCTGCGCCTGGTTGTTTTTGCAACGATCTACCTCATTGCAGTCCGGGTCACGAAGGGGTTTGGTGCCCCGGATGCCCACCGCATGATCGCCGGGCGTCCCGGGCTCGTCGTGCTTGCGGTTTTCTGTGCTGTCCTCGTGGCCGTCTTCCTCCTGATGGACCACTCCGCGACGTCGGCAGGCTTCAGGGACGTGGCCGGCGCAAGCGGCCGGAATGAGGCGCTGATGCCCTACTACTGGGCCGCGGCCCGGGGCTACCTTGCCTACGTGGCCCTTGCGCTGCTGCCCGCCCTGCTCCGCAGCGTGAGGGAAAAACTGCCTCCGCTTGTCAGGACCGGGGCAGCGCTGATGGCGGCGGGGGCAGCGGCCACTGTTGCCGGATTCTGCCTCGAATTCGCGCCGCTCCGGCTGTTTGCCGCGGCGCCCGCGGTGAACAACGGAGCCGTGGTTTTCTTCATATCCGGCCTGGTGCTGGTGTGGCTTGCCAGGGTAAAGGCAGCCAAGCACGGCAGTCATGGAACGTCATCTACCGAGGGGTAGCAAATCCGGATTCACAAAATCATTAGACCGTGAGAGAATCATGAATGTGTGAAAGCAGTTGCTGCCTGGCTCACAAGCCGTGGCGCCTGCCGGAGCATACATTGGGGGGATGAGTGGTGGCGGCCGTTGGGGACCGCCCCCACTCAGCCTATTTAAGGGCACGCCGGTACCTGCACTTTGGCGGCGTTGCCACCCCCGTATGATGGCGAAATAAAACGTGTTTTCCGATGCGTTGCATGGATTGGCGTCGCAGCGGCCCCGGCCGCTGCGCTGCCCGCCGCTGCCGCCTGAAGAAGAAGGTACCCGCCATGAAGAAGGTCCATTCCCGCCGCTCCGCACTCGCCGCCACCCTTGCCGGACTGGCCCTGGCTCTGACGGCCTGCGGGGGCGGATCCCAGGCTCCGGCCGCCAGCAGCCCGGGTACCGCCGCCGGCTCAGACACCTCACTAAGCGATGTGAAATCGAAGGGTGAGATCGTCATCGCAACCGAAGGCACGTACAAGCCGTTCAGCTTCCATGCAGAAGGAGCCGGCGACCTCACGGGCTATGACGTCGAGATCGCCCGCGCCGTGGCCGAGAAGCTCGGCGTGAAGGCCACCTTCCAGGAGACGCAGTTCGACGGCATCTTCGCCGGCCTGGACGCCAAGCGCTTCGACACTATCGCCAACCAGATCTCCATCAACGATGAGCGCAAGGCCAAGTACGACTTCTCCAAGCCGTACACCGTTTCCACGGGTGTGATCGTGACGAAGGCGGACAACAACAGCATCACCGGCTTTGACAGCCTGAAGGGCAAGACCACAGCCCAGTCGCTGACCAGCAACTTCTACAAGATGGCCGTCGACGCCGGCGCCAACGTCCAGTCGGTGGAGGGCTGGGCCCAGGGCGTGGCGCTGGTGCAGCAGGGACGCGTGGACGCCATCGTCAATGACAAGCTCACCTACCTCGACTACGCCAAGACGAATCCGGACGCCGGGCTGAAGATCGCCGCCGAGACCACGGAGAAGTCGGAAAGCGCCTTTGTGTTCCGCAAGGGCTCCACGGAACTGACCGCCGCAGTGGACAAGGCGCTGGATGACCTCCGCGCTGACGGAACGCTGGCCAAGATCTCCGAGAAGTACTTCGGCACTGACGTCACCAAGTAGATGCCGTTCAACTGGGATCTCGTCTGGAGCTCCTTCGGCCCCCTCGTCGTGGGGGCGGTCACCGGCACCATCCCGCTTACCCTGGCGTCCTTCGCAATAGGCCTTGCGCTGGCCCTGGTGGTGGCGCTGATGCGGCTGAGCCGGAATACGGTGGTGTCCGGCATCGCCCGGTTTTACGTATCAGTGATCCGCGGCACTCCCCTGCTGGTGCAGCTTTTCGTGATCTTCTACGGCCTGCCGACCGTCGGCGTGAAGCTTGATCCGTGGCCCAGCGCCATCATCGCCTTTTCGCTCAACGTGGGCGGCTATGCCGCCGAGGTCATCCGCGCCGCGATCCTGTCAGTGCCCAAGGGCCAGTGGGAAGCCGGCCACACGATCGGCATGTCACGGGGCCAGTCGCTGCGCCGCATCATCCTGCCGCAGGCTGCGAGGGTGTCCGTGCCTCCGCTGTCCAACACCTTCATTTCGCTGGTCAAGGACACGTCGCTGGCCTCGCTGATCCTGGTCACCGAACTCTTCCGTGTGGCCCAGCAGATCGCAGCCTTCAGCCAGGAGTTCATGGTGCTGTACCTCGAGGCTGCCCTGATTTACTGGGTCATCTGCCTGGCGCTCTCCTCCGGGCAGTCCGTCCTTGAAAGGAGACTGGACCGCTATGTCGCCCACTGACGGAGCAGCCCGCGCCGCCTCTTCCGGCGCCGCGTCCCAGGCCAGGCCGGTATTGTCGGTCCGCAACCTCGCCAAGGCCTTCGGCAGCAACGTGGTGCTGCGGGACATCGACCTGGACGTGCGCCGCGGCAACGTGGTGGCCCTGATCGGGCCGTCGGGTTCGGGCAAGACCACCGTGCTGCGCTCACTGAACGCGCTGGAAATGCCCGACGCCGGCACTGTCACCTTTACGGGTCCCGGCTCCGACCTTGTCCTGGACTTCTCTGCCAAGGTCTCCAAGAAAGAGATCTCGGAGCTGCGGGACCGCAGCGCCATGGTGTTCCAGCACTACAACCTGTTCCCGCACATGACCGTGCTGCAAAACGTCATTGAGGGGCCGGTCCAGGTGCAGAAGCGGAAGCGGACGGAGGCGGTTGCCGAGGCCGAAAAGCTCCTGGCCAGGGTGGGGCTGGCAGACAAGCGCGATGCGTATCCTTTCGAGCTGTCCGGCGGCCAGCAGCAGCGGGTGGGCATTGTGCGTGCCCTGGCCCTGAGACCCCAGCTGCTGCTGTTCGACGAGCCCACCTCGGCGCTGGACCCGGAACTCGTGGGCGACGTGCTGGGCGTGATCCAGGAACTCGCCGACGAGGGGTGGACCATGGTCATCGTCACCCACGAGCTCGCTTTTGCCCGGCAGGTGGCGGACGAGGTCATCTTCATGGACGGCGGCCTCGTGGTGGAGCGCGGACCGGCAGCAGAAGTCCTGCGTGCCCCGCGGCAGGAGCGGACCCGGCAATTCGTCCGGCGCCTGCTGCACGAATTCTAAGCCGGGGTAGCTGCCGGCAGCGCTGGCCTTCGCCATTTCGCCAAAAAGGGCCGCCCAGCAGCCAAGCTAAGCGGCCCTTTTTGGTAAATCCTTGGACCATCGCCCCTCGAGCGGCCCCTTTTGGTAAATCGACGAGCCCAGAACAAAGTCACGACTCGCCAGCGCACGCCAAGCACGAAGGCAACCGCCCCGAACTTCGCCGTTTCGCCAAAAAAGCCGCCCAGCAGTCAAGCAACGCGGCCCTTTTTGGTAAATCCCCGGACCGTCGCCCCTCGAGCGGCCCTTTTTGGCAATTCGCCCTGGCGAGTCACCGTTTAGCGGGCGAGCCTCAGGGTCACCAGCTGGAACGGGCGCAGTGTGAGTTCCGCGGAGTCCGCCCCGGCCAGAACGCCGGCGGCCTCAACCGGGCGCTCCAGCAGGTCCACGGCCTGGATTCCCTTCGCCGGGAAGTTGGCGGTGAGCCGGCCGGACGAGCGCTGGCCCAGGGATTCGTACAGCCGGACGATGACATCCCCGGAGCCGTCCTCCGCGAGCTTCACGGCTTCAATCACCAGCGCCGTGTTGTCCACGGAGACCAGCGCCTCGGCCGGGTGCGCGCCCCGCACCGTCCTGGGCGCGAGGTTGGCGCGGTAGCCCTCCTCCACGGCCTCGGCGATTCCCGCCGCCGGCCGGACCCAGACGTCCAGCACGTGTCTGCCGCGGTCGGCCTGGGGGTCGGGGAACTTGGCCGCCCGCAGCAGCGAGAGCCGGACGGTGGTGGTGGTGCCGCCGTCGTCCCGGACAGACCGGGCAACGTCGTGACCGTACGTGGAGGCGTTGGCGATGGCCACTCCGTACCCGGGTTCGGCGACGTGGATCCAGCGGTGCGCGCAGATTTCGAACTTCGCCGCCTCCCATGAGGTGTTTACGTGCGTCGGCCGGAAGATATGGCCGAACTGGGTCTCCGCCGCCGACCGGTCGGCCCTGAGGTCCAGCGGGAAGCCCAGCTTGAGCAGCTTCTCGCGTTCCTGCCAGTCCACCTCGGTGGAGATCCGCAGGGACGGGCTGCCCGCCGCCAGCGTTATGCGCTGGATGATCCGGGAGGAACCGGTCAGGCGTTCTACCACGACGACGGCGTCCCCGCCGTGCCGCTCCAGCCTCACCTCTGCGGCGTCGTCCAAAGAGACAACGTTGCGCCGGTAAAACTCGTCGATGTCCCAGGCATCCCATTCGTTGGGGGTGTCGCGGTGCAGTTCCAGATGGTTTCCGAACTGCCCCGGGGCGATGGCCTCGCGGCCTGTCCCGTGATCCCGCAGGGAGGTCAGCAGCCCGTTGTCATCGAGCACGGCACGGATGATGCCGTTGTCCAGGACAAAGCCGCCGTCCTGTGCCGTGGCCTGGACCGCATCCCCGGAAGTGTGCGCGGCAGCGGCAGCGAGCGCGGGGACTCCGAGCCGGGCATGGGGACCGGCGTTGAGCAGGAACTCCTGCGTCCCCTCACCGAGGAGGGCAGCGACCGCCTCAGCGATGAGCGCCTCCAGCCCCTTGGCCACGGCCGCGTAGTTGCGCTCGGCGTCCTGGTGCACCCAGGCGATGGCGCTGCCGGGCAGGATGTCATGGAACTGCTGCAGGAGCACCAGCTGCCACAGCCGCTTCAGCTCGGCCGCGGGGTACTGGTACGTCCCGCCGGAGCGCACGGCCGCGGTGGTGCACCAGAGCTCTGCCTCGCGGAGGAGATGCTCGGACCGGCGGTTGCCCTGTTTGGTCCTGGCCTGGCTCGTATAGGTGCCGCGGTGCAGTTCCAGGTACATCTCGCCCACCCAGACCGGCAGTGCGGTGTATTCCGCCTCGGCCTGTTCGAAGAAGCTGCGCGGCGCACCGATCCGGACTTTCGGCGAGCCTTCCAGGTCGGCTGCCCGGTGCGCGGCAGCGACCATCTCCCGAGTGGGTCCCCCGCCGCCGTCGCCATAGCCGAACGGAACCAGCGAGGTGGTGCCGTACCCGTGGTCCCGGTAGTTGCGCTCGGCATGCGCCAGGTCCCGGGCGCTGAGTTCGGAGTTGTACGTGTCCACGGGCGGGAAGTGCGTGAACAGGCGGGTGCCGTCAATGCCCTCCCAGTTGAAGGTGTGGTGCGGCATCCGGTTGATCTGGTTCCAGGAGATCTTCTGGGTCAGGAACCAGCGGCTGCCGGCGGCCTTGACGATCTGCGGCAGGGCAGCGGAGTAGCCGAAGGAATCCGGCAGCCAGGCTTCCCTGCACTCGATATCGAACTCCCTGAGGAAGAAGCTCTTGCCTTCCATGAACTGCCGGGCCATGGCCTCCCCGCCGGGCATGTTGGTGTCCGATTCCACCCACATGCCGCCCACGGGAATGAACTGGCCGGACTTAACTTTTTCGCGGATCCGGCCGAAGAGCTCCGGGTAGTACTCCTTCATCCAGGCCAGTTGCTGGGCGGAGGAGCAGGAGAACACGAAGTCCGGATCCTCGTCCATCAGCGCAACCACATTGGAAAACGTCCGGGCGCACTTGCGCATGGTCTCCCGAACCGGCCACAGCCAGGCGGAATCGATGTGCGCGTGCCCGGTGGCGAGCAGCTGGTGGGCGGAGGCGTAGGCGGGCCTGGCCAGCACCTCGGCCAGCGCTGCCCGTCCGGCGGGCGCTGTGCCGGCGACGTCATCCGGGTCCATAACGTCCATCATGCGTTCCAGGGCGCGGAGGATCTCGTGCCGGCGGGGCAGTTCGGTGGGCAGCTCATGCATCAGGCCGCTGAGCGTCAGCACGTCCTGCTGGAGTTCCCACACGGCGCGGTTCAGCTCGGCGATGGCGATGCTGCCCAGGCGGTACTGCGGTTCGTTTCCAGCGGTGGCCTTGTCCCCGTAGGGAGTTGCCGCGAAGCTCCAGCCCTGGGCGACATCAGGATTGGCTGCCGCCTCGACGTAGAAGTCGACGGCGAGGCCGCTGCCCAGCAGCTTCAGCGGGATGTGCTGGTTGCGGGGCGAGATGGCCTTGATGATGCTGCCGTCCGGGCGCCATGCGATCCCCTCACACTGGAAGCCGGGAATTTCCGTGGTGAAGCCGAGGTCCACCACGATCTCCACCTCGGTGTCCGGCGCGGTTCCCCAGGCATCCGGCACCTCCCCCTGCAGCCGCAGCCATTTGGTGCTCCACGGACGACCCCATGCAGCACCGTGTTCCTGCGGCACGAACTCCTGGCGCAGGGCCTCCAGCACCGGGACGGGTTCATCCGGAACGTCCCAGCTGCTGAGTTCCAGGGGCACGCTGCGCCCATAGACGGCAGGGGCGATCCGTTCGCGGACAAAGCGGTCAAGGCGGACTTCCGTGATCCGGCGGTCGTCGTGCAATGTGTACCTCTTTAGTACGTGAAAGCGGAAGCGGGGTGTGCTGGCTTTCGTGCGGGCATGGGCGGCGCGGTCAGCTCGTGTCCGGGCAATTCGCCCCTGAGCGGAGCTACGCTTCCATTCGATGGATAAAATCTACTGCGTTGGCGTCCCGCCGCCAAGGGCACGCCCCTACCGCGCCGCCGGTGCAGGGGCGGAAATGCGGCCGGGACCTGCGTAAACGTTCAGGCTGGTCCCGCGGCTGAACCCGGCGAGCGTGACGCCGGTGGACTCGGCAAGCTCCACCGCGAGGCTTGAGGGGGCACTGACTGCGGCGAGCACCGGGATGCCGGCCAGTGCGGCCTTCTGAACGAGCTCGAAGGATGCCCGCCCGGATACCTGAAGGACAGTGTTGGCCAGCGGCAGCTTCCGTTCGCGCAGTGCCCAGCCAACCACCTTGTCCACCGCGTTGTGCCGGCCCACATCCTCCCGCAGGCAGAGCAGCTCGGCGCCGCCGCCGTCGTCGATCCTGAACAGTCCGGCAGCGTGCACTCCCCCGGTCACCTCGAACACGGCCTGGGCTTCCCGCAGCTTGTCCGGTAGGGAGGCGAGCGTTTCGACCGGAACGGTAAGCCGGTCCGCGGCGGGGTTGAAGTGTGAGGACTTCGTGACCGCTTCAATCGAGTCGGTGCCGCAGATCCCGCACGAGCTGGACGTGTAGACGCGCCGGCCGGTATCCGGCAGCGGCACGTCCGGCCGCAGCTGGGCCTCCACCACGTTGAAGGTCTGGACGCCGTTTTCGTCCTCGCCGGCGCAGAACCTGAGCGAGACCAGCTGGTCGGCGTCCCAGATGACCCCCTCGGAGACGAGGAAACCTGCCACAAGGTCAAAGTCATCCCCGGGTGTACGCATGGTGACCGAGTAGGAAAGGTTTCCGAGCCGGATCTCAAGCGGCTCCTCCACGGCGAGCACGTCCTCACGGTGCCGGACCGGGAACTCGAGTGCGGCTGCCGACCCGTCCAGGACGTAGCGGTGCACCTTGCGTCGTTGCGTTACACGGCCCATGAGGTACTCCGCGCTGAGTGGCTGTTCATGACTCCATCATTGCATCTCACGGGCAGGTCTCAGTCGAGCAGGGCACTCCAGTCCACCGGCCCGCTTTGGGCCCCCTGCCTGGATGTGCGGGAGGCAGACTTCCGTGCCGGGCCCTTGGCCTTGGACTCGGCGGCCTTGGGTTCGGGGATCGGCGGGCCCCAGGGCAGTGCGAAAGCCGGCACCATTTCGCCGAGCTGCACCCCGTGCGGCGGAACCACCATGACCCCGTCGGCTGACGCCAGTCCGCGCATCATGCCGGGGCCGGTGTGCTGTGCGGGCGAGGCCATGCCGTAGAGGAGCCGGAAGGGCAGAAGCCGGGTGCGGCCCGGCTCGGGTTCAAGCATGGTGCCGCAGGGAACTTCCCGGACCGGCGGCAGCTGGCCGTGCCCGAGGGCGGCCAGAAGCGGCGCCCCTACCGTGGAGAGGGCCATCATGGCGGCCAGCGGGTTCCCTGGCAGCCCGAGCACGAAGCGCCCGTCCGGCAGTTCGGCAAGGACCGTGGGGTGCCCCGGCCGCATTGCCACGCCGTCGATGACCAGTCGTCCGCCCAGTTCAGCCACGGCGCGCCGGAAGTGGTCGGTCCCGGAGACGCCGGTGCCCCCGGTGGTGATGACGACGTCGGCCGGCAGGTTTTGTGCCTCGGGGATGCCTGAGTCTTCGAGCCCTTCCAGCCATTCGGTGTAGCTGTCCCCGATCCGGGCCTGTTCACGGCACAGCCCGCCCAGCATCTCCACTACCGTGCCCAGCTGCGGTCCGAAGGTGTCACGCACGCGCCCGGGCTCGGGAAGCCCCTGCTCCACGACTTCCGCACCTGTCAGCAGCAGCTTCACCACCGGTTTGCCGAGGACCTCCACCTCGTCGTACCCGGCCAGGGCGGCAAGCGCAACGTGGGCCGGATTCAGTACCACGCCGCCCCTGACCAGCACGTCCCCGGCGGTCGCCTCCTCAGCGGCCTTGCGGATGTGCTGGCCGTTCCGCGGTTCGCCGGGTCGGGCGGTGCCGCCGAGCGTCAGGACAGGGAGTCCGTCGTCGTCTGTGGAAATTACACCGCTCTCTTTGCGCAGCACTGCCTTGGCGCCGGGGGGAATCAGTCCGCCTGTGACGATCACGCTCGCCTGGTGCGGAGCCAGCCGATGCCCCGGTTCGGCCAGGATCCAGGGGCCGGTTCCGTTAACGGCCCAGCCGTCCATGGCCGACGACGCGTAGTGCGGCATGTCCTGGCGGGCGGTGATGTCCGTGGCCAGGGTCCGGCCCATGGCGTCGCGCAGGGATACCGGGGCGGCCGGAATGGGGGTGGCACAGTCAAAAGCTGCCTGCCGGGCTTCCTCCCAGGTGTGCGCCAGGTGCTTCGCGTGTGCATCCTGCTCCCCCGACGCCTCGGGTTCGCCATCCCCGGCACGTTCACCATCCGCGGCAGGTTCGTCATCCGCGGCAGGTTTAGCGTCCGAAGCTGCTTCGCCCTCCGGTACAGCTTCAGCATCCGGGGCAGGTTCGCTGTCCGGGACAGCCACGTCCCCGGATGGAGTGGCGTCCTCCCCCGGGCCAGCATTCCCATGGCCACCGTCCCCTGCGGAGTCCGGAGAACCGGCAGAGGTGGAGTTGTCGGAGCGGTGCTCGGGTGCGGCTGTCATTCCCCCGGTGTCCCGGTGGGCACCGAAGCTCCGGCGGAACCCTCGGCCGGGGAACCAGCGACAGTTTGGGCCTCATCGGCCGCATAGGCCTTGGCCACGGAACGCGCCACGTCCATGGCTTTCTGCATGGAGGAGGGATCGGGCGCCTGGTCCGGACCGGAAGCGAGCCCGACGGCGAGGCCGGCTATGAAGGTGGTCAGAGGCGCCGCCGGGCGCACCACGGAGTGGGCAGCCACTCCCGCAACGGACAGCACCTCGTTGATGTCCACGTCCACATCCTCGAGCTCAAAGGCCCGCAGCAGCAAACGGCACCATTCCTCAAGCGTCTCGTCCTGGGTTTTCATGCCTGCCTCCAAATCCACTGCGGTCCGGGATGCGGTTCATTGCTCCCGGACAGCTACTCCCAAAGCGGCCGCATCATCCCAGGTATCCACATCGTCCGTGGAACCGGCAGGGACAGCCACAGCCTGCACGTCAAGACTAGCAAGGAGGGCGAATACCGAGCCGTGCACCAGGGCGTTGCGCGCGGCGGCTTCCTGCACCGCGCGTTCCAGCACAGCTGTGCCATAAAAACCGACCAGAGGCTGCAGCCGCCCATCCGCTGACGCCGCCATGACGCCGTCGGCCCCCGAACCGGGAAGGGCTTCCCGGAGGGCGCGGACAGCAGCCCCGACGCCGGGCATGTCGCAGGCGAGGACCAGGACCTTGTCCGCCGGGCCTGCGCCGCGGAGCGCGGCAAGGCCCGCGGCGATGGCGGCCGCGGGACCCGCAAAGGGCGGATCCTCACGGCTGGTGAGCACCCGGGGCGGAAGGCCCGCCACTGCGGGACCCACCACAACAGTGTGCCGGGCACCTGCGGCCGCCGCGAGCGACCGCTCAAGGAGGGTGGCGCCGTCGAACATCAGGGCAGACTTGGGTGAGCCGCCGAGCCGCGAGGAGCGGCCGCCGGCCAGGATTATTGCGTCAAAGTCCACACACCCAGCGTAATGCTGGAATGCTCAGGCGATGGTCAGGCTGCCCTTTCCGGAAGCAGGAACGGATCCCACGCCGGTGTGGGCTTCTCCAGTTCCTTGATCTGCCACATCGTGCCCACCGGTGGAGCCGGCTCAAACCGGAGCTTCCAGCCCATCTCACTGGGCGTGTGGTCACCTTTGACGTTGTTGCAGCGGAGGCAGGCTGCAACGAGGTTCTCCCAGGAATCGGCACCGCCCCGGGATTTCGGCTGGACATGGTCTATGGTGTGGGCTGCTTTCCCGCAGTAGGCGCACCGGTGGCCGTCGCGGCGAAGAACGCCGCGCCTGCTTACCGCGGTGATCATGTTGTACCGTGGCCGGATGTAGCGGTTAAGGAGAATCACGGACGGACGGCCCATGATGTCCTGCGGCCCGACGACAGGATCGTCGCCTTCGGCCACCACGCTTGCTTTTCCGGTGAGCACAAGGACCAGCGCCCGGCGGAAGGTCACTACCGCCAGCGGTTCATATCCAGCATTCAGAACGAGAGTGCGCATGCACATACCTCTTCACGGCCGCACCCGGCAGAGGCGCGAGGGCCGGCTGCCCTCTGCATGTCCGGGCTATGGATCGACACCACAAGAGTAAACACTCACTAGGCAGATGAGCGAATCGAACACAAGCTTCGTCCTGGCGTGTCACCAAAAATTCATGCGCACACACGGCAAAAAAGGACCCCCGCCGGCTGGCGGGGGTCCTTCTGTGGTGCTTGCGGGCCTTAGCCGCCGACGCGGATGAAGACCGGCCCGGAGCCGACGTTCACGCTGAACAGCGCGGTGGTTCCGCCGTTCCAGCCGCCGTGGACGGCCTGGCCGTTGCCGACGTAAACAGCGATGTGGGCCAGGCCCATGCCGCCGTTCTGGTAGTAGGCGAGGTCGCCCGGACGGGCTTCAGCAGCGCTGACGGTGCGGCCGAGGGACAGGTAGCCGGCCGGCCAGCCGTGGTAGTTGATGCCCACAGCGGCCAGGGAGTTGGTGGCCAGCATCGTGCAGTCCTGCGAAACACCCAGCTGGGCGTAGGCGGCAGCTGCGATCGCAGCACCCTTGCCGCTCGCGGCAGTGGTCTTCGGAGCTGCCGGGGCAGCGGTCTCGACGGCGGCGGCGGTCTTGACAGCCGGAGCGGTCTCAGCAGCGGGAGCCGGAGCAGTCTCAGCAGCCGGAGCAGCTTCAACGGCAGGAGCGGCTTCCTGGACCTTGACAACAGGCTTGGGGGCCTCCACGACGGGAGCCGGCGTGGTGGAGACAGCAGGCTTCTCGAAGGAGATGGCGATGCTGGAAGCTGCGGAGATGGCGGCCGGGGCAGCGGACTGGACTTCCAGCGTGGACGCTGCGGCGGATTCGCGCTGGACGTTGGTCTCAGCAGCGTTGGCGGCGATGCCGCTGGTCAGGACAAGACCGGAAGCAGCAGCGATAACTGCGGCCTGGCGGCCCATGCCACCGGCGTTGTCGCCGACGGCCTTGGCAATGACAGCCAGCGAGTTGGTCTTGGTGACCTCGGCGCGGTGCCGTGCAATGGTCGCACGTGTAGTCATTAAGTTTCTCTCTTTCGTGTTCCACGGACCGCGGTAGCAGGCCGTGGGTTATCGACGCGCCGGCATCTTGGGGGTAAGCCGGCCCGTCTCGAATCGGATTTTTAGCGAAGGGTGAAGAAAGCGGACGTGCCCGTTGCGGACACCGCGTGCAGGAGCGTGCCCTGCGAGGGGTTCAGCGCGCTGATCATCATGCCGTTGCCGACGTAGATGCCCACGTGGGCGCCGCCGTTCTGCATGACCAGGTCGCCGGGAGCAGGCGTCGAGGTGGGCTTCATGGCGTTCCACGCATTGACGCGGGGAATGCTGATGCCTGCCTGCGCGTAAACCCACTGAGTGAAGCCGGAGCAGTCCCAGCCGCCGGGGGTGGTGCCGCCCCAGACGTAGGGGCTGCCGATGCCGGTGTACGCGATTGCAGCCAGCCCGGACGCCGCGGCGGAAGCCGCACCATCGGTGGACTTTGCAGTGACTGCCTGGGCCGCGTCGGCGCTCTCATCGGTGGCGTCGCCTGCATCGGCCGCCTGGCCCTCATCGCTCGACTGCGGAGCAATGATCTCGGCGACCGGGGCTGCCACCGTGGTGACGGCAGGACGCTCGAAGGAGATGGTGGCGGTGGGCGCGGCGGTCACAGCAAGCTGCGTGGCCTGGGATCCGGTCTCCGAGGAGGCGGAAACACCGATGCTGGCGTCGGCTGCGTTGGCCGGCATGCCAACGCTCAGGATGAGTCCTGAAGCAGCTGCGATCACAGCTGCCTGGCGACCTACTGTGCCGGCATTGGCGCTAACCGCCTTGGACACGGAGTCCAATGGGTTCATACGAACCGTCTGCGCGCGATGGCGCGCGGCATTGTGGCGTGAAGACACGAAGGTAGCCTCTCCCAATGCCTACGAGGTGAGCTGTCGGATTCGGATGGGAGTCACCCGGCCGCGCTGCTTCCTGGGAAGCTTTGCGACTTAACCCCAAGGCCTTCTTGCGAAGACCAAAATTGGTTCCCCCGCCCCTGCCAGACGATGTAATGCGAACGGACCTTGAGCGGTGGCAGAGTTAGGCAATCCACTCAAGAGCGTCAACTTCGGCGAAGTTGACGCGGTTTAGACGGTACAGCAGTTCAGAGCGAAAGTCACATTCAGGTCACGGCGTGTCACAGGAATGAGAGTTCTCACTCAGCTTGGCTCAGAGCCAGCCGGCGGGATCAACGACGTCACCGTTGACCATCACCTCGAAGTGGAGGTGGCAGCCGGTGGAAGCGCCGGTGGTCCCGCTAAGGGCCACCACTTCGCCCCGGGTGACCTTCTGGCCAACCTGGACGCTGGAGGACGACAGGTGGTTGTACGTGGTTTCCAGGCCGTTGCCGTGGTCAATGACCACCCGGTTGCCGCCGCCATACGGATGCCACCCGGCGAAGGTAACCTTGCCGCTGGCCGCGGCCAGCACGGACGTGCCGCACTGGGCGGCGAAGTCCTGGCCGCGGTGGAACTCGCCGGCGCCGCCGGTGATCGGGCTGACCCGGTAACCGAACGGCGAGGACTTGACCATCGTGGACAGCGGCGCGCCCAGGCTTCCCAGCGACGCCGAGCGGCTGATGCTGCTGGCCGACTGGGCGCTGAGGAGCTGCTTGAGCTTTCCGTCCGGGTCACCCGTGGTGGAGACGGAAGTGCGGCTGAAATCGATCTTTGCTGCCGCTTCTGCAGAAACCTTCGGCTGGGCCGCCGGTGCGGCTGCCGAAGCGGACGCCCCTGACTGCTGCCCGCCGGCAGCCAGGACAGGGCTCGTGGCAGGGACAGTAACCGTCAGCAGCAGGCCGGTGGCCGCGAGGGCTACGCCGGCTTTCTGCCCAACCCCACTGGCCGAGGCGAAATCCGTGACCTGCCGGAACGCACCCCGGCGCTTGCGGCGCGCTTCACGCTGGGCGTCCCGGGGACGGTCCGCGGCAATGGCCTCCGCAGGGCGCGGCTCCGGAGCGGGACCGGTCGCGCGGCGGCGGCCCCGGGCATTCTGCATGGACAAGTACTGCTTCCTCTCTGGATAGCCTGCGAAGTTAGCTGTCGGATTCGGGTCAGAGAGTGCGTAGACCCGGTCCGCCATAGCAAGCCAATCCGGCACAGGGGTATCCCGGGAGGATTCCTTCTGCGGATAAGACTTGCTGCTGCGGACTTCACCCCAAGGCTGTAGATACAGCCGGTTGTGGTTCCCCCGCCCCTGCCAGTGGGTGACTCGTGCTACTGATCTGCTGGCAGGGTTCGGCTCCAGATCAGGTAACGCTTTTGCATCGGCGTTGCCGTTTAACTATAGGGGATTAAAGGGCACAGTAATAATTCCGTTATATTCACTGTGCAAAAGTGGTAGGTCATCCTGCCTGCAGATGTCTGACAGGAAGCCTCTCAAGCCCCGTGCGCGAGGAAATCAGGCGACGTGAACGAACACGTGGGCGGCAACTTCCGGCGGCAGCTCAAGGGCACCTTCGAAGCCCGGCACGCGCACGGAGATGTACTCCCCCACTCGTTCAAGCGACACGGCTGCGCCGGGACGGATCCCGCCCTCATCCAGCTGAAGGAGCAGCTCCGGCTCCACCTGGATGGGTTCGGCCAGACGGCTGACGGTGACCTTGGAATTCGGGCCGTAGCCGGTCATGGCGTCCAGCAGATTCACCACACCGTCGGCGAACGGACGGGCCGGCTGTCCGCCCAGTGCCGCGAGGCCGGGAATCGGGTTCCCGTAGGGCGATTCGGTGGGGTGGTCGAGCATCTCGTAGATCCTGCGCTCCACCCGTTCACTCATGACGTGCTCCCAGCGACAGGCCTCGTCGTGGACGTACGCCCAGTCCAGGCCAATGACGTCGGCAAGGAGGCGCTCGGCGAGCCGGTGCTTCCGCATCACCTCGGTGGCGCGCTTGCGGCCCACCTCCGTCAGTTCAAGGTGCCGGTCGCCGGAGACGACGACGAGGCCGTCGCGCTCCATCCTCCCGATGGTCTGCGAAACGGTGGGGCCCGAGTGGCGGAGACGTTCGGCGATGCGTGCCCGAAGCGCCACGATGTTCTCTTCCTCCAGCTCCAGGATGGTGCGAAGGTACATCTCCGTGGTGTCGATCAGATCCGTCATTCAGCTCAGCTCCTCGAGCACAGTATTTGTGTCCGTCCCACCGTACCGCGGGCCCACCGCACCGGGAGCCGGCAAGCTGCAGCGGCGGTCGCTGTTTCCGACGGCGGCGCAGCACCGGCTGTTTGCCCGTACGTACTGCCAGCTTAGCCTATTTTGAATAGCTCCGAATAATTCGTGAAGCCTTGCCTGGCGGCGTCTCAGTGTCCGGACTATGACGGGTCCGTGTTCCCGCGGTATCCGCGCTTCGGGCAGAATAAGGAGGGTCTTCGTGGCGGTCACGGTTGCCTGCCGGCCATCGCCCCGCCCCAGCCGAACCGCACTTCCATGCCGAAAATTGGAGCCACTGTGAGCGACACCAGCATCACTATCCCCGCAAACCTCCTGCCCAAGGACGGACGGTTCGGCGCCGGCCCCTCCAAGGTCAGGCCGGAGCAGATCGAGGCGCTCTCCGCAGCCGCCACCACGCTCCTTGGCACGTCCCACCGCCAGGCGCCGGTGAAGAACCTCGTGGGCTCCGTCCGCGAAGGCCTCAGCACCTTCTTCCGTGCCCCCGAAGGCTACGAGGTGGTCCTCGGCGTCGGCGGCTCCACCGCTTTCTGGGACGTCGCCAGCTTCGGCCTGGTGGAGCAGAAGGCGCAGCACCTGTCCTTCGGCGAGTTCGGCTCCAAGTTTGCCGCGGCCACGAACAAGGCACCTTTCCTTGCGGAATCCACCATCATCAAGTCCGAGCCCGGCACATGCCCCGCACCCAAGGCGGAGGCCGGCGTCGACGTGTACGCCTGGCCGCAGAATGAGACCTCAACCGGCGTTGCCGCGCCCGTCCAGCGGGTGAACGGCGCTGATGAGGGCGCGCTGGTACTCGTGGACGCAACCTCCGCTGCCGGTGGACTGGACGTCGACGTGGCCCAGACGGACGTCTACTACTTCGCGCCCCAGAAGAACTTCGCCTCCGACGGCGGGCTGTGGCTGGGCCTGTTCTCCCCGGCGGCGCTGGAGCGGGCCGAGCGCGTCAAGGCCAGCGGGCGCTGGATCCCGGACTTCCTGGACCTGAAGACCGCCATCGACAACTCCAAGCTCAACCAGACGTACAACACCCCGTCCCTGTCCACGCTGGTCACGCTGGACGCCCAGGTGCAGTGGCTCAACGCAAACGGCGGCCTGGACTTCGCCGCCGGACGGACTGCCGACTCGGCCGGACGCATCTACAAATGGGCGGAAGCCTCCGAGTTCGCCACGCCGTTCGTTGCCAACGCCGCCGAGCGCTCCAACGTGATCGCCACCATCGACTTCGATGACTCGATCGACGCCGCCGCCATCGCCAAGGTGCTCCGCGCCAACGGCATCGTGGACACGGAGCCGTACCGGAAGCTGGGACGCAACCAGCTGCGCATCGCCACCTTCGTGGCCATCGAGCCGTCCGACGTCTCCGCCCTCCTGGAGTGCATCGACTACGTGGTGGGCGAGCTGAAGAAGTAGCCCGCCGGCGAGGAGTTTTTGTCCAGATAATCCGGGTTCGAAGGCCGTTTGGCCCCATTATCTGTACAAAAACTCTTTCCTAAAAGTGCGACGGCGTCGTCCGGGCTTCTGTCCCGGATGGCGCCGTCCGCCGTTTAAGCCATAAAGCAATCGCCCCGCGTTCGGAAAACGCGGGGCAATTGAATCTACAGAGCGGGACGGTCCCGCGGGAGGGTCAGCCCTGCTCCTGGTTGGCGGACGTTGATTCACTGTCGGCCGCAGCTTCAACGCCAGACTCCGTGCCGTCGTCGGGCTCCTCTTCAGGAGCAGCGCCAGCGGCGCCTTCATCCGACCCTTCAGCGACCCCTTCATCCTGGGTGTCCTCGGCGTCCGGCGCTTCCGGCTCCTGGATTTCCTGTGCTTCCGGCTCCTGAGCGTCTTCCGGGCGGACGCGTTCGGCCCACGGCACCCACTCCGGAGCGAGGATCGAGTTTTCGGACGGCAGCAGACCCAGCTCGTTGACCGTAATCACCTTGGAACGCGAGTTGCGGGTCAGCACCGCGTACCACTGCCAGCCGACATACCCCGGCAGGCGCGACTCGAAAAGGTGCGTCACCACGCGGTCGCCCTCGGTGCGGGCAGCGAGGTGGTCCCCGATTTCGGATGCCTTCGCAATGCCTTCGATGGCGGTCCGGGCGGTGCCCACGGCAGCGGCCAGCACGGCGTCGGGCTTCCCCGTCCGCCACACCGGGACACCGGCGCGCCTCTTGGGCGCCTTGGGTTCAGCCTTGGATTCGGCCTGTTCAGGTTCCGGATTCATCGAAGAGCCTAGGCGTCCAGCTCGTCGGCAACCTTACGCAGGGCCGCGGCAATGGCCTTGCCCTTGTTACTGTCCGGGTACTTGCCGGAGGACAGCGTCCCCGACAAGTTGTCCAGGACCGTCACGAGGTCCTGCACCAGCGGGGCCAGATCCCGCGCGCTGGGGCGCTTGGCCTTGGCGATGGACGGCGTCTTTTCGAGGACGCGCAGGCCGAGGGCCTGGGCACCCTTGCGTCCGTCGGCGACGCCGAATTCAACCCGCGTGCCGGCCTTCAGTTCAGAAACTCCGGCGGGCAGCGCGGACTTGGGAAGGAACACTTCCTGCCCGTCCTCGGCTGCGAGGAATCCGAAACCCTTGTCCTTGTCGTACCACTTGACCTTGCCGGTAGGCACCTAATCAACCTTCTTCGTTCTGATGTTTCTGGGACATGGCCGGCCGTCACCGCATCCGCACTGATGTGCGGGTTCAGGGCATGACTGCCTGGTCCATGTTGGTCTGCTCCTTCAAGGTTATCCTGATTGGCAGGCTAATCCTGCTTTGAGGCGCCGCCGCCGCGCTGCTGTTAGCGTTACGTTCATGACATCCGCGCGTATCCGGCGGCCACTGACGGCAGCCGCAGCAGTCCTTGCAGTTTTGTCCCTCGCAGCTGTGGGTGTGGTCATGGCGCTGGCCGCTGCGGGCCAGGCTGCCCCGCAATGGGTCACGTCAACGGCGCTCTATGGTCTTCCGGCAGCGTTCCTGCTGATGCTCGTGCTGGTGGCCGACGGCGTTGCCGCCCGCCGCCGGGCAGGAACCTCCGGCGGGCGGTAACGTTGGACTGATGTCCCTCATTCGTGCGCTCAGCAAGGAACTGGAGGCACGCAGTGACGAGTCGCTGCGGGCTCTGTTCGCTGCGCGGCCGGACCTGATCTCCCCCGGCGTTCCGGACTTCCCGGCCCTGGCGGCCCGTGCCAGCGCGCGGGTCAGCGTGCAGCGCGCCCTGGAACGCCTGAACCGCCCGCAGATGCAGGTACTGGAGACCCTGCACCTGTGCACCAACACGGACACCGGGCACAGCGCATCGGCGGCGGTGCTGAAGAAGGCCATCGCCGGTTCAACGGTCGCCGCCATCGAACAGCTCCTGCAGTCGCTGCATGACCTCGCCCTGATCCAGCGGGCGGAGCCGCCGCACAGTGCGGCCCCCGGCGCGCAGCGGCAGCGCTTCTACCTTCCGGTGAGCAGCCTGAAGGACGTCGTCGGCATCTACCCCGCCGGGCTGGGGCGCAGCTACACCGAACTGGTCAGGCTGCAGCCTGCCTTCGCCCAGCGCGTCGTCCAGCTTGTCGGGGAGCTGCACCGCAGCGGCGCGGCCGTGCGGGCCGCCACCACTCCGATGGATGCAGCATTGGCGCTGCAGCACTGGACGTCCTCCCCCGAGGCGCTGCATGCGCTCCTCGCCACCGCCCCGGAAAGAACGACGGCGCTGCTGGCGCGGTTCAGCAACTGGGCGATGGGCGCTGTACCCCAGGCCCAGCGGAAGGCTTCAGTGACCACTGAAGGGCACGACGTCGGGCCTGTCGACTGGCTGCTGGCCCGGGCTCTGCTGGTGCCGCTGGACGCCGCCCACGTCGAACTTCCGCACAGCGTAGGCATCTCCCTGCGCGGCGGGGCGATCATCGACAACTTCACCCTGACTCCCCCGACGCCAACGCTCGGCGTCACCACCGCGGCGCTCCGCCGCAACGCCGCACTCGGCGCCATCGCCGAGACGCTGCGCCTCACGGGCGAGGTGCTCCATGCTGTCAGGGACCAGCCCCTGGCCACCCTGCGCAGCGGAGGCGTGGGGATCCGTGAAATGCGCCGGCTTTCCGAGGCCCTCGGCGTGGACCAGCACACCACGGCTGTGCTGCTGGAGCTCTGTGCCCTGTCCGGCCTGATACGGCTGGACGTGGACACCTCCTGCTGGGTGCAGCCGCCGCAGCTGGAATGGCTCGGGCTGTCACGGCAGGAACAGTGGCTGTGGCTCGTCACCGCCTGGCTGGCCAGCGAGCGCGCCCCGTCGCTCGTTGGGCAGCCCATCAGTAGCCAGGCCGCCGGGACCGCCAACCACCGTTCCCCCGCTGCGGCCACCGTCAATGCCCTGTCCGCGGAGGCACAGCGGTCCGACGCGCCCGTCATCCGCAAGCGGATCCTGGAGATCCTCCGGGAGCTGACGCAGGAGGCCGAGATGCCCGACGGCGGGGCGCCGGTGCTCAACGCAGAAGCCGTCCTGCAGCGTGCCGAGTGGTCCCAGCCCCGCATGGCGCGGCGGTTCAGTTCGCTGATCGCCGGCGTCCTGGCCGAGGCGGAGCTGCTGGGGCTGATCGGGTCCGGTGCGCTCAGCCAGCTGGGTGCCGCCATCGCGGCGGACGCGCCTGAGCAGGCCATGAACCTCCTTGGCGAACACCTGCCCGCGGCACTCAACCACGTGCTCCTGCAGGCCGACCTGACCGCCGTCGCGCCGGGGTACCTTGCCCCCGACCTGGCCGAACAGCTCCTGCAGATGGCCGACGCCGAAGGGCAGGGCCCGGCCACGACGTACCGGTTTTCCGTGGAGTCCATCCGGCGGGCCTTGGACTCGGGTAAGGACGCCGCAGCGATCCTCGATTTCCTCCGCCGGCACTCCGCCACTGCCGTGCCGCAGCCGCTGCAGTACCTCGTGGAGGACACCGCCGCCCGGCACGGCAAGCTGCGGGTCGGGGCTGCCGCCAGCTTCATCCAGAGTGACGATGAGGCCGCGCTCGGCGAGCTTTGCCGGGAAGCGGCGGCCGCGTCCCTGGGCCTGGTCCGGATCGCCCCCACCGTCCTGGTCTCCATGGCCTCTCCCCGGCAGACGGCCCTCGTGCTGCGGGGGCTGGGACTGTCGCCCGCCGTCGAAGAGGCCGGCTCCGCCGTCGTCCGCCTTGACCGCACCGCACCTGTTCCGGGCAGCGGGCGCCCCGTCTACAGCGCACCCCGCACCGCCCTTCCCGACGCCGACGTCACCGCGCAGCTCGCCGTCCTGCGCAGCCATGGCCCGGCGGGCACAAGCCCCAACGGCTCCCGCCCGGCCGGAGCCGGAAGCGAGGAGGCAACCCAGCTGGGCCTGGAGACCCTGCACAAGGCCATCAGGCTGCGGCAGAAAGTCGTGATGAACGTCGTGGACAGCCTGGGGAATGCGAAACTGGAAACGGTTGTTCCGGTCTCCGTGACGGGTGGACGCGTGCGCGTGTTCGACCCCGCGAAGGACACGGAGCGGGTGCTCTCCATCCACCGGATCATTGATATCGAGGCAGCAGAGGAAATGCAGCAGTGAAGGTTCTACCTGCGTGAATGACGGACCGCTGATTGTCCAGAGCGACAAAACCATCCTCCTCGAAGTGGACCACGAACAGGCCACGGAAGCCCGCCACGCCATCGCGCCCTTCGCCGAGCTGGAGCGCGCACCCGAGCACATGCACAGCTACCGGCTGACGCCGCTGGGGCTTTGGAATGCCCGGGCCGCAGGGCTCGACGCCGAGAAGGTGCTGGATACGCTGCTCACCTATTCCCGGTTCCCGGTGCCGCACTCGCTGCTGATCGACATCGAAGAAACCATGTCCCGGTACGGCCGGCTGCGGCTGGAGAAGGACCCCCAGCACGGGCTGGTCATGCGCACCAGCGACTACCCCGTGCTGGAGGAGGTCAGCAGGGCCAAGAAGATCCAGCCGCTGCTGGGGCCGCGGATCGACGCCGAGACGGTGGTGGTCCATTCCTCCCAGCGCGGCCAGCTGAAGCAGCTGCTGCTGAAGATCGGCTGGCCCGCGGAGGACCTGGCCGGCTACGTCGACGGGACCCCGCACCTCATCATGCTTGACGAGTCGGACTGGAAGCTGAGGCCGTACCAGCGGCTGGCCGCGGAGAATTTCTGGGCCGGCGGCAGCGGCGTCGTCGTGCTCCCCTGCGGCGCCGGAAAGACGCTCGTGGGTGCCGCGGCGATGGCCACCGGCTCCACCACAACCCTCATCCTGGTCACCAACACCGTCTCGGCACGGCAGTGGAAGGACGAGCTGCTCCGGCGGACCTCACTGACCGAGGACGAAATCGGCGAGTATTCGGGCGCCGTCAAGGAAGTCCGGCCGGTAACGATCGCAACGTACCAGGTCCTCACCACCAAGCGCGGCGGCGTGTACCCGCACCTTGAGCTTGTCGACGGCCACGACTGGGGCCTGATCATCTACGACGAGGTCCACCTGCTTCCCGCGCCGATCTTCCGGATGACGGCGGACCTGCAGGCACGGCGCCGGCTCGGACTCACGGCAACGCTGGTGCGTGAAGACGGCCGGGAAGGCGAGGTCTTCAGCCTCATCGGACCCAAGCGCTACGACGCGCCGTGGAAGGACATCGAGGCCCAGGGCTACATCGCCCCCGCGGACTGCGTGGAGGTCCGCGTCGACCTTCCCAAGGACGAGCGCGTGGCGTACGCCATGGCCGAGGATGCCGACAAGTACCGGCTGTGCGCCACGTCCGAGACGAAGACCCTCGTGGCCGAACAGCTGGTGGAACACCACCGTGGCGAGCAGGTGCTCGTGATCGGGCAGTACATCGACCAGCTGGACGAGCTGGGTGAGCGGCTGGACGCCCCGGTCATCAAGGGCGAAACCTCGGTCAAAGCCCGCCAGAAACTCTTTGATGCCTTCCGCGCCGGGGAGGTCCAGACCCTCGTGGTGTCCAAGGTGGCCAACTTCTCCATCGACCTGCCCGAGGCCTCCGTGGCCATCCAGGTCTCCGGGTCCTTCGGTTCGCGCCAGGAGGAGGCCCAGCGCCTTGGCCGGCTGCTGCGGCCCAAGCAGGACGGGCGGGCGGCACGGTTTTACTCGCTCGTCGCACGGGACACCCTGGACCAGGATTTCGCCGCCAAACGCCAGCGCTTCCTGGCCGAGCAGGGGTACGCCTACCGCATCATGGACGCCAAGGACGTCGAGTCCTGCTGACCCAAGCAACACACAACTTTCATCCAGAAAACTCCCAGATTCTGGGAGCATCATGGGAAATATGAAAAAGAACAGCGCCGAAGCGAAGCTCCTCGTGGTCGATGACGAGCCCAACATCCGCGAGCTGCTTTCCACGTCATTGCGCTTCGCCGGCTTTGAAGTGGTGTCCGCCGGGAACGGGCGGGAGGCGCTGGCCGCCGTCGAGGCGCACGCACCCGACCTTGCGGTGCTGGACGTCATGCTTCCGGACATGGACGGCTTCACCGTCACCCGCCGGCTGCGCGCGTCCGGCAAGCATTTCCCTGTCCTCTTCCTGACGGCCAAGGACGACACCGAGGACAAGGTCACCGGGCTGACGGTGGGCGGGGACGACTACGTCACCAAGCCCTTCAGCCTCGACGAGGTGGTGGCCCGGATCCGTGCGGTGCTCCGCAGGACGCAGCCGCTGCTGGAGGATGACGAGGCCGTCATCCGGGTCGATGATTTGGAGCTCGACGACGACGCCCACGAGGTGCGCCGCGGCGGCAAGGTGATCGAGCTGTCCCCCACCGAATTCAAGCTGCTCCGGTACCTGATGCTGAATCCGAACCGGGTCCTGTCCAAGGCACAGATCCTGGACCACGTCTGGGAATACGACTTCAACGGTGACGCCTCCATCGTCGAGTCCTACATTTCCTACCTGCGGCGCAAGGTGGACATCGATCCGGACGCCCCGGCCCTCATCCAGACCAAGCGCGGCGTCGGCTACGTGCTGCGGACAGCAGAAAAGCGCTGACGTTGCTGGAGCGCTGGAAGTCCGGGCTGGAGCGCTGGAAGTCCGCCAACCTCCGGTCCCAGCTGGTGGCCATCATGATGGCCCTCCTGCTGGTGGCGCTGGCCGTCACCGGGACGGGTGCGCTGACGCTGCTGCGCGGGTATCTCGAAGGCCAGGTGGACGACAAGCTGGGGGCCGCCGTCGACGCGGCCCAGCGCCAGCGCTCCATCTCCCCCATAGCCAACCCGGCAGTGCCCACGGACTACACGGTGACCCTCTATTATCCGGGAGCCGAGGCCAGCGACCTGGACGACAAGGATGCCCGTCCCGCCATTGCATCCGTTTCCCTGGAGGAGGCACGTGAGCGCGACCTGAGGCCATACCAGGTCCGGGGCACGGACGGCAAGAACTGGCGCGTGGTGGCCGTTCCCGTTGTCGTGGGCGGTGAACAGCAGCGCGCGGTGGTGGTCATCGGGCTGCCGCTGTCCCCCGTGGATGCGGTGCTGCGCCACGCCACCCTGGTGGTGGTGGGTGTGGGCCTGCTGACACTCATCCTTGCCTTCTTCATCGCCAACTGGACCGTGACCAGGTCATTCCGCCCGCTTTCCAGGGTGGAAAAGACCGCCGCCGCCATTGCAGCCGGCGACCTGTCACGCCGCGTCGATGTGGAGAACCCCGCCACGGAAGTGGGCCGCCTCGGCAGGTCCCTGAACGCCATGCTGGCCCACATCGAGGCGGCCTTCGCGGCCCGGATGGCCTCCGAGAACAGGATGCGCCGGTTTGCCGCGGACGCGTCCCATGAGCTGCGCACCCCCCTGGTGACAATCCGGGGCTATTCGGAACTGTACCGGCACGGCGCGCTGCAGTCGCCCGAGGACGTGGCCAGCGCCATGGGCCGGATCGAGAGCGAAGCCAAGCGGATGGGCTCCATGGTGGAGGACCTGCTGCTGCTGGCACGGCTCGACGAGCAGCGGCCTCTGCAGCGCAAGCCCATCGACCTGCAGCTGCTGGCGCATGACGCCGTGGTGGACACCCAGGCCAGTGACCGGAAACGCGCCATCCGCCTCACCGGACTGGACAACGGCAGCACCGAACCGGCCCCCGTGCTGGGCGACGAGGCGAAGCTGCGCCAGGTGATCGGCAACCTGGTGGGCAACGCGCTGCGGTACACCCCCGAGGGAACGCCGATCGAGCTGGCCGTGGGCGTCCGCCGGGCCGGCGACGGTTCCGCTCAGTCGGTCCTGGAGGTCCGGGACCATGGCCCCGGGATCTCCGACACGGAGGCGCCCAAGGTCTTTGAACGCTTCTACCGGGCCGATACCTCCCGCACCCGCGAGACGGGCGGCAGCGGGCTGGGCCTGGCGATCGTGGCCGCCATCGTCGGCTCGCACGGCGGCTCCGTTCGGGTCGAAGGTACCGACGGCGGCGGCGCAACGCTCGTAGTCAGCCTCCCCTTCCGCGAGGACTCCCCCGAGACCGACAGTCATGCGGCGGACGGCCCCGAGGTGGACGCTATCGGGACGTTCTCGGACAGCGGCGCAGGAGAGCGTGTTGCCGGGGAGCATATGGCCGGGGACCGCGTCGGCGGGAACCGCGCCGCGGGCGGAGGCGGGGCTGCCGGCGGAAACCGGTTATCCACATAGCCGAACCTGCCGTGGCGCCATCGGCTGCCGGGTTTCTAGGCTTGACATAGCGGACCGGAACGGCTGGTCCGCCACCCACAGCGACTGTCCGGCCGGGGCAGTCCTCCAAGTTGTCGAGAGGCCCGCCATGAGCATCATTTCCGTCGATACCGACCTGTTGCAGGCGAAATCAGCCAACGTGAAAGCGACTGTTGACCGCATCAGTGCCGACGTCCAGGCCATGAAACATGGCCTGGACGAACTTCAGGCCACGTGGCGCGGGTCGGCCGCCACCAACTTCCAGGCGCTCATCGCCGAGTGGACGCTGACGCAGGGCAAGGTCGAGGCCTCGCTCGCCTCCATCACTCTGGCCCTGTCCTCGGCCGCTGACACGTATGCGCAGGCGGAGCTGGGCAACACGCAGCGCTTCAGCTGACGCCTGCGGAGTACTGACGCGGGCAGGTCAGGCTTCGGGTGTGCCCTGGTGGAACCGCAGGCGCCACTGTCCACCGTCCAGGACCCACAGGGAGCTCCGCAGCGCGGAACCGGTGCGGGAGTAGCTCCGGTAGGTCAGCAGGACAGTGTCGGTGCCGATCCGGTCAGCGCTGAGCACGTCCAGATCAACAGGACCGGCCGGGCTTTCCTCCAGGGACATCATCATGGCGTCCCGGGTCCAGAGGCGTCCGGCCGTACCGATCTCCGTGAAGTCCGGGTGCAGGAGCTGTCCTATCCGCCCGATGTCGCTGCGGACGTCCGGGCGCAGGAGTTCCCGTTCCAGCGCCTCGACGATTTCCTCGGGCGTGGCGCCTGCCGGCGCTTCGGCAAACGCCTCAGCCTCCGACTCATCCAGACCCAGTTCGGTGAAGAGATCAGGTTCCCCGGATCCGAAGAGCGCCGGGACTTCGGGTTCCGGTTCCAGCAGCGGCGGGACACCGCCCATGCCGCGGCCCTCCTTGACAGCGCGCCGGGCCGTCGCCGGTTCCGCGTTGGGAAACCCCGGTCCGGAACGGGCGGCCACGCCCTGCTGGTAGGCGAGTGCCACGGCCCTGGCCCGCTCGTCCGCGGCCTCGTTCAGCTCGTGCCCGGCATGGCCCTTGACCCACTCGAACCGGTACTTGCGCCCGGCGAGCTCGCGGTCGATGTCCTTGAGGATGTCCACGTTCAGCACGGGTTTGCCGTCGGCCTTGCGCCAGCCTTTGCGCTTCCATCCCGGCATCCACTTGGTCACGGAGTTGATCACGTACTGGCTGTCGCAGAGTATGTGCAGGTCCTCGTCGGGGAGGTGCGCGGTGGAGCGGAAGAGGTCCAGGACAGCCATCAGCTCACCCTGGTTGTTGGTGCCGTGCGGCCAGCCGCCGGCCCGCCAGCAGTCGTCGTTCACGTACCAGGCCCACCCTGCGGGACCCGGGTTTCCCAATGCCGAACCGTCGGCTGCTGCAGTAATCGTCACCGAACCATCCTGCCAGACTGCAAGGACAAAAATGCGCAGACAAAAAGAGTGCGGCCCCCTCGCCAGGAGGAGGCCGCACTCTTTAGCCAGCTGGGAGCAGCGGGAGGCTAGAAGCCGCCCATGCCGCCCATCTCGTCGCCGCCGCCGACGGCCGGAGCAGCCTTCTCCGGCTTATCGGCCACAACGGCCTCGGTGGTGAGGAACAGACCGGCGATGGAAGCCGCGTTCTGCAGGGCAGAGCGGGTCACCTTGACGGGGTCGTTCACGCCGGCAGCCAGCAGGTCGACGTATTCGCCGGATGCTGCGTTCAGGCCGTGGCCGGCGGGCAGGCCGCGGACCTTGTCAACCACAACTCCGGGCTCGAGGCCAGCGTTGAAGGCGATCTGCTTCAGCGGGGCGTCGATGGCAACGCGGACGATGTTCGCACCGGTTGCCTCGTCGCCTTCGAGCTGCAGGTTGGCGAATGCCTTGGCGCCGGCCTGGATCAGGGCCACGCCACCACCGGCAACGATGCCCTCTTCGACGGCAGCCTTGGCGTTGCGGACAGCGTCCTCAATGCGGTGCTTGCGCTCCTTGAGCTCGACCTCCGTGGCGGCACCGGCCTTGATGACTGCAACGCCGCCGGCCAGCTTGGCCAGGCGCTCCTGCAGCTTCTCGCGGTCGTAGTCGGAGTCGGAGTTTTCGATCTCGGAACGGATCTGGGAAACGCGGCCGGCGATCTGGTCTGCGTCGCCTGCACCCTCGACGATGGTGGTCTCGTCCTTGGTCACGACAACCTTGCGTGCCTTGCCCAGGAGGTCGAGGCCGGCGGTCTCGAGCTTGAGGCCGACTTCCTCGGCGATGACCTGTCCGCCGGTGAGGATGGCGATGTCGGCCAGCTGCGCCTTGCGGCGGTCACCGAAGCCCGGGGCCTTGACGGCGACGGACTTGAAGGTGCCGCGGATCTTGTTGACGATCAGGGTGGCCAGGGCCTCGCCCTCGATGTCTTCGGCGATGATCAGCAGCGGCTTGTTGGACTGCATGACCTTCTCGAGGACAGCAACCAGTTCCTTGACGTTGGAGATCTTGGAGTTGACGATCAGGATGTACGGGTCCTCGAGGACCGTTTCCTGGCGCTCGGTGTCCGTGACGAAGTAAGCGGAGATGTAGCCCTTGTCGAAGCGCATGCCTTCGGTGAGCTCCAGCTCGAGGCCGAAGGTGTTGGACTCCTCGACCGTGATGACGCCTTCCTTGCCCACCTTGTCGAGGGCTTCAGCAATCAGGGCGCCGATCTCGTCGTCACCGGCGGAGATGGAAGCCGTGGCTGCGATCTCTTCCTTGGTTTCGATTTCCTTGGCGGAGTCCAGCAGTTCTGCGGTGACGGCCTCGACGGCCTTCTCGATGCCGCGCTTGAGGGACAGCGGGTCAGCGCCGGCCGCGACGTTGCGCAGGCCTTCCTTGACCAGTGCCTGGGCCAGGACGGTGGCCGTGGTGGTGCCGTCGCCAGCGACGTCATCCGTCTTCTTGGCAACTTCCTTGACCAGCTCGGCGCCGATCTTCTCGTAGGGATCGTCCAGCTCGATCTCCTTGGCGATGGAGACACCATCGTTGGTGATCGTGGGGGCGCCCCACTTCTTTTCGAGGACGACGTTGCGGCCACGCGGGCCGAGGGTGACCTTGACGGCGTCGGCGAGGGTGTTCAGGCCCCGCTCAAGACCGCGGCGAGCCTCTTCATCAAATGCAATGATCTTGGCCATAACGGCAGTAGTCCTTTCGGGACAGTCGTTAAGAAGGAACCTTGCTGCGGTGCCCGCGACGGACGATCCTTCCCGCAGGCCTCTGTACGCCCGACAGTCCGGATCTCACCCCAACCAGGTGTTTCTTTCGCTCCTTGCGCCGCCGCCGTCGGTATGCCGGCGGGAACCGGACGACCCTTTAGCAGTCGGCACGCTGGAGTGCTAATCAATAATTAGCACTCCCCCGGGGAGAGTGCAAGCAGATGCCCTTGTTTGTCCCGTGCACCGGCAGCAGTATTCGCTGCCAGCGATCAGCCCGAAGACCTGCCGGCGGCCTCGCTGCCTGTGAGCTTGGCCTTGTTGTCGGCGCCGTAGGTGAACACCATGTACTTCGCCGCGGTGACGTCTCCGTTGGAATCAAAGCGGACGGGGCCGGACTCGCCGTCGTAGTCAATGGCCTTTCCGTCCCGTATTGCCGCCAGGCAGTCCTTGTACGTGGAACAGACGGTCGCCGGGCCGGACGGCGAGACGGACACACGGCTGCCGGACGTGCCGCCGGAGACGGAGATGAGCGCACCGGCAATGGAGGCACCGGCGTCGTCCTCTGCCGCGGCGGCGGCCAGGGCCGCGAGGTTCACGGCGTCATAGGTCTCAGCCGCGAACGTCATGTCCTTGAGACCCTCGTCGATGGCCACCAGTTCAGCCTGGAAGTGCGCCGAGGGGAAGACGCCGGGCACCAGGGCGCGCGCCCCCTCCAGCACCTTGGAGCCGAGGGCGGAACCGTACTGCCTGAAGGCGCCGTCGCCCAGGATGAGTTTGTTGCCCGGCAGCCCGGCATTGGCGAGCTCGGCGATGGCACCCTGCGCGCCGTCCCGGGCAATGAGGACGACGGCGTCCGGCGCCGCGTCGCGGGCAGCGGCCGCAGACTGCCCGGCCTCGCCCGCCTTGAAGCCGGTGAGGGTCACGGGGTCCAGCCCGCCTGCCTTGGCCGCAGCAGATACGGCCGCAGACAGTTCTTCGCCGTAGCTGCTGTCCTCATAGACCACCGCGAGGCTCTTGGCTCCGGCGTCCTTGGCGACCTTGACCAGGACGGGCGCCTGGGCAATGTCCGACGCGGCTGTGCGGAAGTAGTAGCCGCCGCTCTTGTAGCTGCTGAGCTCCGGGGCGGTGTTGGCCGGTGAGATGAGTGTGATCCTGGCTTTGGACAGCACGTCGATGGCGGCGGGTGCGCGGCTCGAATCGGTGGGGCCGATGACGGCGTCGGCCTTGGCATTGACCAGTTCACGGGCCTGGGCGGCTGTGTCGCCGCCGGTGGTTTCGGGCAGCAGCTCCACGGGCCGGCCCTTGTGCCCGCCCGCCGCGTTGATCTCCTGGACGGCCAGTTTGGCAGCGGCCAGCTGGGCGGCGTTCAGGAAGGCCTGGGGCCCGGTGTTGTCGAGGATCAGCCCGATCCGCAGGGTTCCGTCGCCGCTGGCTTCAACGGGAGCCGTCCGGGCATTGTCCCCGGAGCCGGAGCAGGCGCCGAGCGCCAGCACGGCGGCGGCACACCAGCCGGCGGCGCCCCAGGCAGCAGGGCCCCGGAAACCTGTGCGGCGTGCCACTAGACGGGCCGGACCATTTCTGCCTGCGGACCCTTTTCACCTTCGCCGACTTCCAGCTCCACACGCTGGCCCTCGTCAAGCGACCGGTAGCCGTCAGTCTGAATGGCCGACCAGTGCACAAAGACGTCGTCGCCTGACTCGTCGACGGTAATGAAGCCGTAGCCCTTCTCGGCGTTGAACCACTTCACGGTTCCCAATGCCATGATCCCCACACTTTCACGTTTGCTTCCGTAAGGCCCACGTCGGTGTGTGCCGTGAATTACGCCCTGAAGCTTGCCTTCACTCTATCCAAACAGGCCCTTGGCGGCGGAGGCCGGCGGCCCCGGAGGGAGGCAATAGTTATTCAGGCGTAACCGGATGGCTACTGGTAGCCGGGACCCAGCACCACTGCCACGGACGTTTCGAAGTCCGCGCTTTCCACCAGGGTCGGGATGTTCAGCAATGCACCGAGCGCCTCGGCGTTGGCGCGGTGGGCGGCGGAGTAGAAGATTACTGACTGCTGCTGGGGCGCGCCCTGCCAGTTGGCCACCTCGCCGAGCACCCAGCCGTCGGACTGGACCGTGGCACCCACACGTCCTGCCAGGCCGGAGGTGAGCGTTCCGTTGAAGATGTCGACGGGCTGTGACTTGTCGGCAGCCGCAGGGGCGATGGTTTCCGAGGTGGCAGGCTCCACGGCGGAAGGGGAAGCGGGCTCGGAGGCAGAGGTGGACGGTGACGCCGACGCAGTGGCGCTGGGTGTCGCACTTGCAGAGGGCGTCGACGTTGCACTTGCCGACGCGGAAGTGCCGGGCGCCGCGGCCGACGGCGGTGCGATGACGGGCTGGAAACCGAGCTGCGGCAGCAGGAGGAAAGCAACCAGGCCCACTGCGAGCGCCCCGATACCCACGGACAGGATCGGCCACAACTTCGGGCGGGACGGCGCGGCAACGGCGCGGTGAACGCCCTGCCGGGAGGAGACCTCAGGCACCCTGTCGAATTCGTCCCGAGCAAAATTAGTCATGGTAAACAGGCGTCCTTATTGGTTTTCGCCGGCAGTCCGGCACTAGCAATTACGCGTCAGATCCAAGGCGGCGTGCAGTGCGGGCCCGCTGACGTGACGTACGTAGTCTACGCAATCTCTTCACCAGCATGGGGTCGTGGGCCAGCGCATGCTCGGTATCGATCAGGGCATTGAGGATCTGGTAGTAGTGCGTGGCGGACAAGTCAAAGAGCTCCCGGATGGCCTGTTCCTTGGCTCCAGCGTACTTCCACCACTGCCGTTCGAGGGCGAGGATCTGCTGCTCACGCTCGCTCAGCGGCGAGTCCCGGAGCTTGAAGTCGTCCAGCAGCGAGCCGCTGCGCAGCCCGTGCCCCGTCATTGCATCCTGCTCAGCGTCCTGCCCTGAATCCTGGTGTGATTCCTGAGCTGCGAGGTGGTCCTGCAACGGCTCGGCCACTGCGCTCTCCTTAGCTGAATCCGGTCAAAGTACCTCCCCTATGTTACGGAGGAATAACAGCCTTGTCATTTGCGGCGCGGCTGCCGGAGGCGGCCCCTTGCACGCTCCCGGCAAGGGCTCCGGCAAGCGCCTGCGCGCGGCCTTGCGGAAGAATGGACGGCGTGATGGAACCCGAACCCCTCTTCGACCTGGAACCAGCCGGGACCGCCGGCCCGGATTTTGCGGAGCTCGCCAGGCTGCCGTTCAGCGAACTGATGGCGCCTGACTGGGCGGAGGCCCTGTCCGGGGTGGAAGCCGCGCTGAGGTCCGTCCTGTCTTTCCTCGCCGCTGAGGAGGCAGCCGGGCGGCGGGTGCTGCCGTCGGCGTCGAATGTCCTCCGGGCCTTCCGGCAGCCCCTGAAGGGTGTGCGGGTCCTGATCGTGGGCCAGGATCCCTACCCCACCCCTGGCCATGCGGTGGGGCTTGCCTTTTCCGTTGACGCCGGAACACGCCCCATCCCCCGCAGCCTGGCCAACATCTACAGGGAGCTTGAATCCGACCTTGGCCTGCCGCCGCGGATCCACGGTGACCTCGGCGCCTGGGCGGAGCAGGGCGTCCTGCTGCTCAACCGGGTGCTGAGCGTCCGCGAGGGCGCCGCCGGATCGCACCGGGGCAAGGGCTGGGAGGCCATCTCGACGGCGGCCGTCACCGCCGTCGCCGGGCGCCGGACAGCGGACGGAACCGCCGCCCCGCTCGTCGCGGTGCTCTGGGGCAAGGATGCCGAGAGCGTCCGCCCCCTGCTGGGCAGCACGCCCGTGGTGGCCAGCGCCCACCCCAGCCCGCTGTCCGCCTCGCGCGGGTTCTTCGGCTCCCGGCCGTTCAGCCGCGTCAACGCACTGCTGATGGAGCAGGGCGCCTGCCCGGTGGACTGGGAGATCCCCGCCGTCCCTTAAGGAGCTTAGGCTAGGCTTACCTGCATGAGTTCCCTCCCGGCCACCACGTCCGCCACCAAGAAATCCCGCCCGCAGGTCACCCTGACTGTCCTTCGGCGCGAGCAGCTTTCCGCCCACATGGTGCGGATCGTTGCCGGCGGCCCGGGCTTCGCTGATTACATCAACAACGACTTCGTCGACCGGTACGTCAAAATCGTCTTTCCGCAGCCTGGCGTGGATTACCCGGAACCCCTGGACCTTTGGGCCATCCGGGAAACGCTGCCGCGGGAGCAGTGGCCCTACACCAGGACGTACACGGTCCGCCGGGTGGATACGGCGGCAGGCGAACTGGCCATTGATTTCGTGGTCCACGGGGACGAGGGCCTGGCCGGCCCCTGGGCCGCCAAGGCCGAACCGGGTGACAGCCTCATCTTCACCGGGCCGGGCGGCGCGTACAACCCCGATCCGGCCGCGGACTGGTACCTCCTGGCCGGGGACGAAGCGGCCCTGCCGGCCATGGCCGCCGTCATCGAGTCCCTGCCGGAGCACGCCCGCGGCCTGGCCTTCATCGAAGTGGGCTCGGACGCGGACATCCAGGAGCTCGCTGCGCCGGCCGGGCTCGAACTGGTCTGGCTGCAGCGCGGCGGCGTCGCCGCCGGCGAGAGTGACCAGCTCGTGGAGGCGGTGCGTAACGCCGCCTGGCCGGAGGGCCGGGTGAACGTGTTCGCGCACGGCGAGCGCGGCTACATGAAGGGCCTGCGGGACGTCCTGTTCCGCGAGCGGGGCCTGGACCGCAGCCAGGTTTCGCTGTCCGGCTACTGGGCCAAGGGCCGGGTCGAGGACGTGTTCCAGGCCGAGAAGAAGCTCCCCATCGGCCAAATCTAAGCCGGCCAGGATTCAGCGGTGCCCGTCCAACCTGCCCTAGCGGCGGCGCGAACGCCGCCGCTCGTTGCTGGCCAGGTTCCGTGTAAGCGGGCGGGCCAGGGTGTCGCCAAGCACAATGCCGCCCGCCACGCCGAACACAATCGCCCCGGCGCTGAGCATTCCGCCGGCCCCGAGCAGGATCTCGGACTCCTCGATGGTCAGCACGTACATCGACCGGAAGATCGTGAGGCCGGGCAGGAGGATCAGGCCGGCCGGCACGGCGACCACCAACTGCGGCGCCCCCATCTTCAGCGCAACCACACGGGCCAGCAGGCCAATCACCACGGCAGCGAGCGCCGGCGAAAAGCGTGAGCCAACGCCGAGCGCCTCCCCCGCGATCAGGGTCAGGTGCCCCACCACACCGACGGCCGCCGTCGGAAGCAGCAGCTTCCAGTTTGTCTGCTCGGTAATGCCGATTGCCACGACGGCGATGGCAACCAGGATCACCTGCGCCCACAGCGGGTATGCGGGCGGGAACGTCTCGGTCACGTCGATCGGCTCCATGCCGATCCTGTCCCCCACCACAAACGCGACGGCGATTCCGGCGACGACAGCCCCGAACGTAAGCAGGGTGGACAGGAACCTGCCGGCCGCCGTGACGGGAAAGCCGTTGATGGCGTCCTGGACCGAGGACACGAGCCGCCCGGTGGGAAGCAGCAGCAGGATTCCGCCCACCACCACAATGGCGGGCGCTAGCCGGATCCCCAAAGGACTGCCGAACCGCCACAGCAGCAGCGCGATGACCGTCACCACAAACGAGCAGGCCGCCGTGATGAAGAAGTCAGGTGTCCGCCAGCGGCCCAGCTTCCGGGCCACCAGGCTGATCAGCAGGTTGGAGACGAACGCGACGGCGGAGGCGCCGGGACCGCCGCCGATGACGCCCACGAACACGGCCGAGAACACAGCGAATGCGACCGTCACCATCCAGCGCGGGAAGGGCTTGGGGCGGCGGACGATCTCGTCGAGCCGGCGGACGGCCTCGTCCCGGCCCACTCCCCCGGCAACGATATCGGTCACCAGCTGGTGGACCTGGGCCAGCCCCGCATAGTTGTTCGTCCAGGAACGGACCACGCGCAGGAGGGTGATGGGCGTCTGGTCCTTGGCCGCGTAGTTGATGCCCACGGACTGGTTGGTGATGTCCACCTCGATGTTTTTCAGCCCCAGCGCCGCCGTCACGGCGATGATGCTTGTTTCCACCTCGAGGGCGCCGGCGCCGTACCGGAACATGGACTCGGCAAGATGCAGCGCAAAGTCCATTGTCTTGCGGGCGGACTCGTCGATCCCGCCCACCTGGATCATGGGGTTGGCGTAGGGGCTTCCGGCGAGCCGGTCCACGATGCTCAGCGGCGCCGTCGGCGGGTTTTCCCCCTGCACCAAGCGGCGCAGCATGCGCTTGGCCGCCGCATTCTGGTGCAGCTGCGAGGCGGTGAGCGGCTCCGTCTTCGGCAGCCCGTCCGTGGGCGGCCGGTTGGCGCCGCGGGGTTGTTTAGTCATCAGGGCTCCCCTCTGTCAGTGCCTTAGCCGTTTCGGTGCCTTAGCCGTTAAACGTCCCGGTCAGTAGAACTGTTGCCCGGTGCGGCGGGTGTACAGCTGCCGGGCCACGCGTTCGCCGGCAGCAATCCATGCCTTGTATTTCAGCGGGCTGATGACCTGGTCATAGCAGCCCACAAAGTCCGTGACGGTCTTGCTGAAACTGGTCTTGAAAAGCCCCAGCCCGTGGAAGGGATTCGACGTGTCCTTCAGCTTGTCGCTGGGCGGCGTTCCACAGAAGTCGTATTCCGTGCAGCCCAGCTCCTTCAGCTGGTTGATGGCGGTCCACTGCACCAGGTGCGAATCGCCGTACTGGCTGCGCTTCTGCAGGGATCCGCCGTCCTTGTACGTGCCCTTGCGTCCGTAGTTGATGACGAAGGCACCCACGGAGGGAACGCCGTTCTCGTACACAAACATGAGCCGGCCCTGGCCGCGCTTGATGAAGTTGGTCCAGAACTGGCGGTAATACTCGTATTCGCGGACGCGGACCTGCGACTTCGCCTGGACCGTGTCGGTCATCAGGGCGTACATGGCCTTGAAGTTTTCCTCGCTGGGGTCCACGTTGTGCACCTCGACGCCCTCGCGGATGGCGCGGCGGATGGCGTTGCGTCCCCGGGAGTGGAGGTTGCGGAGCAGCTGGTTCTCCTCCGGGGAGATGTCCAGCAGGGCCGTGGAGTCGTTGGGCTGCAGGTTATGCGTCTTGACCAGGCCGGCCCCCTCGATGACGGAGCGCGCGGCGTCGCTGAGGATGATGTCCGGCTCGATCTTGATGGCGAACACGCCGAGCCGTGCGCGCCTGACGAACTCGGCGTTCGCCGCGGCGATGCCCGGAATGTCCTCGACGCCGGCCACGTCCGGTCCCTTGATGAGGTACCAGAGCTTGCCCAGCACCGGGAAGCTCTTTTCCAGCACCAGGTTGTAGCTCGTGTAGTCGGCCGTCTCGTAAACGAGGTGCAGGGTCTTCCAGCCGAAGTGCTGCTTGACCTCGGCGAAGGCCTCTGACTGCAGCAGGTTTCCGCCGTTCGGATTCGCGGTGACGTGGGAGTCCCAGTTGGCAACCTCTTCGGAGGTGGCAAAGCGGGCAGTGAATTCTCGCAAGTGTGCCGTGTCCAATCTTCGCTTACGTTTCGTGCAGATGCCGGAGAAGCAGCCTCAAGTCTATCCGGCAGGCCTCCCTGCCCGCTCGATGCCGGCACGTGATCCTGGTCAGCAGCTTGACTCTGCCTGTGCCCTTGGCAACTGTAGTGAAATGGGCAGCAGGGACAGCGCACCGGCCGCGGGAGCCGGAACAGACGGCAAACGCACGGGTGGCGGCGCGCAGCCTGAGCCGCGGCGCACCGCCGTCGACCTGGCCGCACTCGTGGGGTTCCTGGCGGCCTCCGCCCTCGTGGCCTGGCTCGGTTCGCAGGCAACCATCACCAACGTCACCGGCTGGTACGCGGTGGCCGATAAGGCGCCGTGGTCTCCGCCCAACTGGGTGTTCGGTCCCGTCTGGACCATGCTGTACACGGCCATGGCCGTGGCGGCCTGGCTCGTCTGGCGGAGCCGCAGCCCGAACCGCAGGGCTGCGCTCACCGTCTACGGCATGCAGCTTGCCCTCAACCTGGCCTGGACGCCCGTGTTCTTCGGGCTTTATCCGGCGTGGGGTGCGGCCGCGCTCTGGCTGGCGCTGGGCATTATCGGTGCGCTGGCGCTGGCTGTGGCCGCCTGCGTGCTGCTGTTCGGGCCGATCCGCCGCACGGCCGGCCTGCTGATGCTGCCGTACCTGTCGTGGGTCGTCTTTGCCTCGAGCCTGAATCTCTGGGCCGCCGCCAACAACTAGGTCCCGGAAGGCGGGTGAGCGGTCAGCACTCGACGACGTTGACGGCGAGGCCGCCCATCGCGGTTTCCTTGTATTTGGAGCTCATGTCCTTGCCGGTCTCGCGCATGGTCACGATGACCTCGTCCAATGAGACCCGGTGCGAACCGTCACCCCACAGCGCCATCTTCGCCGCATTGATCGCTTTCGCCGCCGCGATCGCGTTCCGTTCGATGCACGGCACCTGGACCAGCCCGCCGATCGGATCACACGTCAGGCCCAGATTGTGCTCCATCGCGATTTCGGCCGCGTTCTCCACCTGCGCCGGTGTGCCGCCCATGACCTCGGCGAGCCCGGCGGCCGCCATCGACGACGCCGATCCCACCTCGCCCTGGCAGCCCACCTCCGCGCCGGAGATGGACGCCTGTTCCTTATAGAGCACCCCGATCGCACCCGCGGTCAGCAGGAAACGGACCACCACGTCGTCGCGGTCTTCCTGGGTAGCCTTGTCCATGCCCGGCGCGAAGTGCAGCGCGTAGTACAGCACGGCCGGAATGATGCCCGCCGCACCGTTCGTCGGAGCGGTGACCACGCGACCGCCCGACGCGTTCTCCTCGTTGACCGCCAGGGCAATCAGGTTCACCCACTCCTGCCAGTACCTGGGATCGTGATAGTCCCCTCCGTGGTCACGGCCTTCCTTCAGCAGGCGCTCGTGCCAGTCAGGGGCACGACGGCGGACCTTCAGTCCGCCGGGCAGCAGCCCCTCCCGCTTCAGGCTGACGTCCACGCAGCCCTCCATCACGGAGTAGATGTGGAGCAGGCCCTCCCGGATTTCCGCCTCGGAGCGCGAGGCGCACTCGTTGACCAGCATGATGTCGGCGATGGAGAGGCCCTGGGCACGGCAATGTTCCAGCAGCTCGGCGGCGGTCCGGAACGGCAGCGGCAGTACCTTCTTCGACTCGTCGAGCTCCTGCTGTGCAGCGTCCTCCTCGCCCTCACGGACAATGAACCCGCCGCCGACGGAGAAGAACGTCGCCTCGTGAAGCACCGTCCCCTCGGCGTCAGACACCGCGAAGATCATGCCGTTGGTGTGCCGCGGCAGAACGGTGAGCGGGCGCAGGACCATGTCCTTCACGCCGTAAGGCAGGGGCACAGAGCCGGCCAGGTTCAGGATTCCAGTCTCCGCGATCGACGCCAGCCGCTCCTCAACCTCATCGGGCAGGATCAGCTCCGGGTGAAACCCCTCCAGGCCCAGCAGGATCGCTGTCATGGTGCCATGCCCGTGCCCGGTGGCCGCAAGCGAGCCGTACAGGTCCACCCGCAGCGAGGCCACGCTGTCCAGCTTCCCGCCAGCTTTCAGCTCCCCGGCGAAAACGGCAGCGGCACGCATCGGACCCACGGTGTGGGAACTCGAGGGTCCGATCCCAATGGAAAAGAGATCAAAGACTCCAACGGCCATAAAACAATCCTAACTAGGCATGGGGTCGGGTGAGGGTGGAGTTTTTGTTCAGATCATGGCCGCAAAAGGGCCTTCAACCCGCGGTATCTGGACAAAAACTCCACCCTCGGGGTCAGGCGAGGTTTGCGACGCCCGGGTAGAGGGGGTGGGCTTCGGCCAGGGCCTCTACCCGGTTGCGCAGTCCGGAGAGGTCCGCGCCGGCGTCGGCGGTCAGTGCCTCTGCGATGATGTCCGCAACCTCGGCGAAAGCGGCTTCGCCGAAACCGCGGGTGGCCAGGGCCGGGGTGCCGATGCGCAGACCGGAGGTGACCATCGGCGGGCGCGGATCGAACGGCACGGCGTTGCGGTTCACGGTGATGTCGATGGCGGCGAGGCGGTCCTCGGCCTGCTGCCCGTCGAGCTCACAGTTCCGCAGGTCCACCAGGACCAGGTGCACGTCCGTTCCGCCCGAGACCACGGAGATGCCCTTCGCGGTCACATCGGGCTGGACCAGGCGCTCGGCCAGGATCCGGGCACCGGCGAGCACGCGCTCCTGGCGTTCCTTGAACTCCGCGGACGCGGCGATCTTGAAGGCCACGGCCTTGCCTGCGATCACGTGCTCCAGCGGTCCGCCCTGCTGGCCGGGGAAGACTGCCGAGTTGATCTTCTTGGCGACGTCGGCGTCGTTGGTCAGGATGATGCCGCCGCGCGGACCGGCCAGGGTCTTGTGCGTGGTGGACGTGGTGACATGCGCGTGCGGCACCGGGGACGGGTGCAGCCCCGCAGCGACAAGGCCCGCGAAGTGCGCCATGTCCACCATCAGGTAGGCGCCCACGGAATCGGCGATCCGGCGGAACTCGGCGAAGTCCAGCTGCCGGGCGTACGCGGACCAGCCGGCCACGATGAGCTGCGGCTTGTGCTCCTGGGCCAGGCGCTCCACCTCGGCCATGTCGATCCGGTGGTCATCTTCACGGACCTGGTACGGGACCACGTTGTACAGCTTGCCGGAGAAGTTGATGCGCATACCGTGGGTCAGGTGCCCGCCGTGGGCCAGGTTCAGGCCCATGATGGTGTCGCCCGGCTTGATCAGCGCGTGCATCACCGAGGCGTTCGCCTGCGCACCGGAGTGCGGCTGCACGTTCGCGTATTCGGCACCGAACAGGGCCTTGACCCGGTCGATGGCAAGCTGCTCGATCACGTCAACGTGCTCGCAGCCGCCGTAGTAACGCTTGCCCGGGTAGCCCTCGGCGTACTTGTTGGTCAGCACCGAACCCTGCGCCTGCATCACCGCAGCCGCAGTGTGGTTTTCCGACGCAATCATCTCCAGACCGGAGCGCTGGCGGCCAAGTTCGTCGTCGATCTTCACCGCGATCTCCGGATCCAGCTCCGCGAGGTCAGCGTTCAGGCTCGGCGACACAACCTGCTCAAACGCAACTGTTTCTGTGCCTGCGGCACCTGCGCCGCTCACAGCTCGCCGCCGTTCGTGGACGCGTACTCCTCGGCCGACAGCAGCGGCCCCTCGGACTCTGCGGCCACCTTGAACAGCCAGCCGGCCCCGTACGGGTCGCTGTTGATCAGCGCGGGATCGGAAACGACGTCGTCATTGATCTCGACTACCTCACCGGTGACCGGGGCGTACAGGTCAGAGACCGACTTGGTCGACTCCACCTCGCCGCAGGTCTCCCCCGCGGTCACGGCCGAGCCGACCTCGGGCAGGTCAACGTAAACGATGTCGCCGAGGGCGTCAGTGGCCACGGCGGAAATGCCAATGGACACCACATTCCCGTCCCCGCGGGAAACCCATTCATGCTCGGCGGAATACTGCAGTTCAGCGGCAACTTTTGCCATGTGTTTTTTCCTAACTGTTGAAATCTGTTGTCTCGTACAGCGCGTAGCTTGGGTGGCGTGTGGGGGAACTCCTCCGCGCCCGGCTTGCGTGGCTTGGGTGGCGGCTGAGGGAACTCCTCCGCGTGCTGGGCCCACGCCGTCCGGGTTCACGGGCCGAGCTTGCGAGGCTAGGGGGACGGTGGGGAGCACGCTTCCGGAGACCCCTCACCCGCCGTTAGTCAGTTCAGTTCTCGGGGCCAACAGTTTCCCGGAGGAAACTACGGCGGTCCCGTGCTGGGAAAGCCGGGGTGCCGGTTCGCCAAGCTCAACCGCCAATGATCGAGCTTGGCGAGGGCATACCCCACCGGTCGGATTTCGGTAGGGCTCATCCGACGGCGGCCCCTCTCCAGCACCTTTGGCTTGCGAGGAGCGCGACAGCCTCAGCGTGTTCTGTCCCAACTGCTAAACCCGAGCTGAGTTGCCGGCCCCCTTAGGGGCTGGCATCCGGAAGCGTGCTCCCCACCGTCTCCCTAACCTCGCAAGCTCGGCCAGGGAACCCTGACGGCGTGGGCCCATTCGGGAGCGTCACGTCCGCTCAGCGGGCGTCTACGCGACCGAGCACGCGGAGGATGTTAGCCCCGACGGGGCCGGTGCCGGGAACGGCACTAGGGGGCAGGACTGGTTGGGCTACTTTGAGCGCTTGTAGAAAGGCAGTGCGACGACTTCGAACGGCTCCGCCTTGCCCCGCAGGTCGATGTCCAGGGCCGTGCCGGGTTCGGCGTAGGCGACGTCGACGTAGGCCATGGCGACCGGGTAGCCGAGGGTGGGGCTGGGCTGGCCGGAGGTCACTTCACCGACGACGTTGCCGTCCTTGAGGACCGGGTAGTGCCCGCGGCCGGCGCGGCGGCCCAGGCCCTTGAGGCCCACGAGCTTGCGGCCCGTGGTGGAGCCGGCCCCGGCTTCCTTCTTGGCTGCCAGCGCGGCCTTGCCCACGAAGTCGCCTTCCTTGGACAGCGCGACGACGGGGCCGAGGCCGGCGGCGAACGGGTCGCCCTCGAGGGAAAGCTCGTTGCCGTAGAGCGGCATGCCGGCCTCCAGACGGAGCGAATCACGGGAGGCAAGACCGGCAGGCGTCAGCTCACCCTCATCCGCGATGGCGACGATCGACTGCCAGAGGGCGGCGGCGCCGTCGTTCTCCACGAAGATCTCGAAGCCGTCCTCACCGGTGTAACCGGTGCGGGCCAGCAGCAGGTTCCGGCTGGCACCGCCCACCAGGAAGGGGACCTCGACGGCGGCGTAGTACTTCAGCCCGGTGACCAGCTCGTGCTGGGCGGCCGGGACCAGGCGCAGGAGGATTTCCTCGGCCTTGGGACCCTGCACGGCGACCAGCGATGTCTCGGCGGAGACGTCTTCGACAACGGCGTTGAAGCCGGCGCCCCGCTGCGCCAGTGCCTGGGCCACGACCTTGGCGTTGCCGGCGTTCGGGACCACGAGGAACCTGTCGTTGTCCTCAATGTCAGAGGGCCGCCGGTACACGATGAGGTCGTCGATGATGCCGCCGTCCTCGTTGCAGATCAGGGAGTACTTGGCCTTGCCGACGGCCATGGCGGAAATCTTGCCGGCCAGGGCGTAGTCCAGGAAGGCTGCGGCCTCGGGGCCGGTCACCCAGACTTCGCCCATGTGGGAGAGGTCGAAGATGCCGGCCGCATTGCGGACGGCGTGGTGCTCGGCCAGTTCGGAGCCGTACTTCAGGGGCATCTGCCAGCCGCCGAAGTCGGTGAAGGAGGCGCCAAGCTTCTTGTGCTCCTCGTAAAGGGCGGTGTAGTTCTCAGTCATTGAGGAATCCTTTGGGTGCCGGTGGGCAGGCCGAAGTACGGCTTCGGCCTGCCCACCATGGGAGCTTTAGTTTTCGAACGCTGCTGTGTTGTCCTCGAACGCTTCGAGAGGTGGGCAGGAGCAGACCAGGTTGCGGTCACCCGCTGCGCCGTCGATGCGGCCCACCGGCGGGAAGTACTTGTCCTGCTTGTGCGTGTGCCCGGGGAAGACGGCCTGCTCGCGCGGGTAGGCGCGGTCCCAGTCGGAGCTGATCGCGGCGGCCGCGGTGTGCGGTGCGTTGCGCAGCGGCGAGTTCTGGACCGTAAAGTCTCCGTTGGCCACCTGGTCGATCTCGCCGCGGATGGCGATCATGGCCTTGATGAACCGGTCGATTTCGCCCAGGTCCTCGGACTCGGTGGGCTCCACCATCAGCGTTCCCGCCACCGGGAACGCCAGCGTGGGCGCGTGGAAACCGTAGTCGATCAGCCGCTTGGCCACATCCTCGGCGGTGACGCCGGTCTTGGCCGTCAGTTCGCGCAGGTCCAGGATGCACTCGTGCGCCACAAGGCCGCCTTCGCCCGTGTAGAGCACGGGGAAGAAGTCGTTCAGGCTGGCCGCCACGTAGTTGGCTGCGAGCAGCGCAGACTTGGTGGCCTCGGTCAGGCCAGCCCCGCCCATGAGCTTCACGTACGCCCAGGAGATGGGCAGCACGCCCGCGGAGCCGAAGCGCGACGCGGAGATCGGGACGTCGTTGCCCTCCGTCCAGGTCGCCGCGTCGCCCGGCATGAACGGGGCGAGGTGGGCCTTGGCTGCGACGGGGCCGACGCCCGGTCCGCCGCCGCCGTGCGGGATGCAGAAGGTCTTGTGCAGGTTCAGGTGCGAGACGTCCCCGCCGAACTTGCCCGGCTGCGCCAGGCCCACCAGCGCGTTGAGGTTCGCGCCGTCCACGTACACCTGACCGCCGGCGGCATGCACGGCGTCGCATACTTCGCGGACATCGCCGTCGTATACCCCGTGCGTGGACGGGTACGTGATCATGATGCAGGAGAGCGCATCCTTGTTGGCCTCGATTTTCGCGTACAGGTCCCCGTGGTCGATCGTGCCGTCGGCGGCAGTGGCCACCACGACCACCTTCATGCCGGCCAGCACGGCCGAGGCCGCGTTGGTGCCGTGCGCGGATGCCGGGATCAGGCAGACGTTGCGCTGCTCATCACCGCGGGAGCGGTGGTACCCGCGGATCGCCAGCAGGCCCGCCAGCTCACCCTGCGACCCGGCGTTGGGCTGGATGGACACCTGGTCGTAGCCGGTGATCTCCGTCAGCTGCCCCTCAAGGTCAGCGATCAGTTCGCGCCAGCCCGCGGTCTGGGAGTCCGGGGCGAACGGGTGGATCGAGGCGAATTCCGGCCAGGAGATGGCCTCCATCTCAGCCGTCGCGTTCAACTTCATGGTGCACGAACCCAGCGGGATCATGGTCCGGTCCAAGGCAAGGTCGCGGTCGGAAAGCTTCCGGATGTAGCGCAGCAGCTGCGTTTCGGAGCGGTGCGTGTTGAACACCGGGTGCTGCAGGTACGCGGAGGAACGTTCGACGGCGGTCTCCAGTGCGAAACCGTCACCCGCCTCCACTGCCGTGGCACCAAAGGCGGCGAGAACGTCAGCGACAATGGCCGGCGTCGTGGTTTCATCCGTGGAGATGCCAACGGTGTCGTCGATGCTGCGGAGGTTGATGCCCTTCTGCTCGGCGGCGGCGACGATGGCGGCCGCCTTGCCCGGGACGGAGACCGTCACGGTGTCGAAGAAGCTGGTGTGGAGGACGTCCAGCCCGGCAGCCTTGAGCGACGCGGCGAGAGTCCTGGCGTGGCCGTGGGCGGTTTCGGCGATTGCCTTCAGACCCTCCGGTCCGTGGTACACGGCGTACATCGAGGCCACAATAGCCAGCAGCGCCTGCGCGGTGCAGATGTTGGAGGTAGCCTTCTCGCGGCGGATGTGCTGCTCGCGGGTCTGCAGGGCAAGCCGGTACGCGGGAGTTCCGGCGTTGTCCTTGGAAACGCCGACGATGCGGCCGGGAAGGGTGCGCTCCATGCCCGTGCGGACGGCGATGTAGGCGGCGTGCGGTCCGCCATAGAACAGCGGCACACCGAAGCGCTGGGCTGTGCCGACGGCGATATCGGCGCCCTGCTCGCCGGGAGGCGTGATGAGGGTCAGGGCCAGCAGGTCGGCGGCCACGGTCACCAGCGCGCCGCGCTCCTTGGCGGCGGCAATCACGCCCGAGTGGTCAAAGACCCGGCCCGAAACGCCGGGCTGCTGGAGCACGACACCGTTGATCTCGCCGTCGGGCAGCCCCTGGGCGAGGTCCGCGACCTCCACCTCGAAGCCGAGTGCCTCGGCACGGCCCTTCACGATCGCGATGGTCTGCGGCAGGCAGTCCGCGTCCAGGACGGTCTTGCCCTCGTTCTTCTTGTTGGCCCGGCGCATCAGCAGCACGGCCTCGGCCACGGCCGTGGCTTCGTCCAGCAGGGAAGCGTTGGCGATGGGCAGCCCGGTCAGGTCCTGGACCATGGTCTGGAAGTTCAGCAGCGCCTCGAGCCGGCCCTGGGAGATCTCCGGCTGGTACGGGGTGTACGCGGTGTACCAGGCGGGGGCCTCGAGGATGTTGCGGCGGATCACCGGCGGCGTCACGGTGTCGTAGTAACCCTGCCCGATCATCTGCACGGCAGTCTTGTTCTTCGCCGCGAGCTTCCGGAGTTCGGCGAGAGCTTCCACTTCGCTCAGCGCCGGGGCGAGCGCCAGCGGGGAGTCCTGGCGGATGTCGTTGGGCACTGCCGTATCAACCAGCGCGTCGACGGTGTCGTAGCCGACGGCCTTGAGCATGGCTTCGACGTCGGCCTGGCGGCGGGCGCCGATATGCCGGTCGACGAAGGACGAGGAGGCTGAACTAACGGTCAAAAGGAACTCCATGACTAAGGCGGCGCAGGGTACGCCACATTGATTCGGGTTCCTCCCCGCTCTGTATTGGACCTGAGAGATTCCGCGTTGCTGCGCCTTCGCACAGCCCCGCTTGCACCGTCGGTGAGCACAGCACGCCCTGAACCGTCCGCGCGGAGCGGAGCATTTCAGGGGCAGCCTGCTGCTCTCCAGAGTTGCCTTGCCGCGGCGGTACGTGGGCCTGAGAGATTCCTGGGGAGGTTTTGCTCCTACGGCGCCTGCTTGTACCTACTTGCAGGACTCTCCCGCCGCAGATCAAAGGCTTTATTAAGTTGGGCGGTGACAGCTGCCACCGAGCCTATTCTCCTACTCCGGGTTCGCGTCCGCAAACCGTGTCGGCGCAGGGTGAGGCATGACGGCCGGCCCCAGAACGAAAACGCCGGAAGGCCTCCCGTTCGCTGGAAATTTCCGGCGGCTTCGATGCGTTCCGACGGGTTCGCGTCCACAAACCGTGGCGGCAGCCCGGCCGCAAGCCGGCCTACCCCCGCAGCCGGTCAAGGGCGGCAAGGAGGCTTTCGACGTCCGCAGCCGTCTCGGACGGGGTCGCGGCGGGGCCAATGGACAGCATGGCGTTGAAGTAGAGCCCGTCACCCATGTACAAAACAGCCTTGGCCAGGCCCGGTCCGACATCGCGTGCGATCTCATCAAGCCACCGCTGCTGGATGTGGGCGAACCGGCGCCGCGTTTCCTCGTGGGCCACTTCGGCGAGCCGGGTGGCAGCCACGATGGCGCGGTCCAGCGGCGTATCGGCCCAGACCGATGACTTGATGAAGTAGGCGGCAGCACCCTCGGGAGCCGCTGCCATGGCCTGGGCATCCGCCTCGGCGAACTCATCCAGCCGGTCCAGCAGGACGCCGATCAGCGCCTCCTTGTTCGGAAAGTGGTACAGGAGCCCGCCCTTGGAGACGCCGGCGCGGGCGGCCACGGCGTCAAGTGTGGCAGCGCGCTCCCCCACCTCAATCAGGAGGGATTCGAAGGCATCGAGGACTGCGCCGCGCGCGACCGGTTTTCTGGGCATGGATTCCATCATGCCCGGTTCCGGCAAACAGGGTGATAACTATACCGTCCGGACGGTATAGTTATTTCATGACGATCCACTCGACCCTTAGCCCGAGGCTCACCGGCGGCAACGCGGCTGCACACAAGAGCCGCGACTGGTTCGCCCTGGCCCTGCTCATGTTCCCGGTCCTCCTGGTGGCCGTGGACAATACGGCACTGACGTTTGCCCTTCCCGCCATCGCGCGCAGCTTGGATCCCTCAGGCGTGGAGCTTTTGTGGGTGGTGGACGCCTACGCGCTGGTCCTTGCCGGGCTCCTTGTGGCAATGGGCAGCCTTGGCGACAAGATCGGACGCCGCCGCCTGCTCCTGGTCGGCATCTCGGGCTTTGCGGCCGTGTCCGCAGCGTCTGCGTTCGCACCGAGTGCCGAATGGCTCATCGCCGGCCGCGCAGCACTCGGGTTCTTCGGCGCGATGCTCATGCCGTCCACGCTGTCCCTGATCCGCAACATCTTCCAGGAACCGGGCAGGCGGAGGCTGGCCGTTGCCATCTGGGCGGCATGCTTCTCCGGGGGTGCAGCGCTGGGGCCGATCTTTGGCGGCTGGCTGGTGGAGCATTTCTGGTGGGGCGCAGTCCTGCTGGTGGCCGTGCCGATCATGCTGCCGCCGCTGGTCCTGGGCCGCTTCCTCATCCCCGAATCCAAGGATCCGAAGCCGGGACGGGTGGATGCCCCCAGCGTGGTGCTGTCGATGCTGACCATGGTGCCGGTGGTCTACGGCATCAAGGAACTGGCAACCCACGGCCCCGGCCTGGCCCCCTTCGCCGTCATGGCCTTCGGCATGGCCATGGGCTTCCTCTTCGTCCGACGCCAGCAGGCCCTGGCATCGCCACTGCTGGACCTGTCCCTGTTCGGGAACCCCGTGTTTAGCACGGCGATCACGGCAAACATCCTGTCGCTGTTCTCCTACAACGGCTTCATCCTGTTCCTGGCACAGCACCTGCAGCTGCTCGAAGGCATGTCACCATCGGAGTCCGGCACCGCCATGGTGCCCGCGCTTACGGCCATGGTGCTGGCGGGCCTGCTGGTGGTTCCGCTGGTGAGGAAGGTACGGCCCGGCTTTGTGGTGGCCGCGGGACTGGCGCTGAGCGCCACCGGCTACTGCCTGGTCACGTTCGGAAATCACGACGGCGGCCCCGCCACGCTGCTGGCCGCCCTCCTTCTCCTGGCCGTGGGTGTGGGAGCAGCCGAGACCATCTCGAACGACCTGATCCTGGGAGCAGCGCCGGCAGCGAAGTCCGGCGCAGCGGCAGCGATCTCCGAGACGGGCTACGAAGTGGGCTCACTCCTCGGCACGGCGGTGCTGGGATCCATCCTGACCGCGTCCTACCAGCAGCACCTCGCCCTGCCGGCAGTCATTGCGGAGACGGTCCCTGCAGCGGCGGCGGACAAGGCCGGGGAAACACTGGCCGGCGCGATGGAGCTCGCCGGATCGCTGCCGGCACCGCTGGCCGAGGCGCTGACGGCAGCAGCCCGGGCGTCCTTTGGCTCCGGCGTCCATATCACTGCGGCGATTGGGCTGGTACTGATGGCTGCCGCGTCGGTGCTGGCCGCCGTCGTACTTAGCCGCATCCCGCGCGCAAAGTAGCGGGCACCGCGAGAAGTAGTCGGGACCGCGCGAAGTAACGGGCACAAAGAAGTAGCGGACACAGAATCGGGCGGCCCCGGAGGAATCCCCCCAGGGCCGCCCATGACAACCGGCGCGGGCAATAACTGCCCGCGCGGCTACTTGCTGTCAGGCTGCGTGACGCTGGCCGTCGCCTTCATGTTCTCGGCGGCGGTCATCCACGCGAACTGCTCGAGCTTTTCGATGAAGGTGTGCAGCAGGTCTGCGGTGGTGGGGTCTTCCTCATCCACCTCGTCATGGACCTTGCGCATGGTGCCCACGGCCGCTTCCAGCGCGGCCACAATGCGGTCGATCGCATCCTTGGTGTTGATGAGCCCCTCCGGGAACTGGGGAAGGTTCGTCGACTTGGCCACGGTGGTGCTGCGTCCGTCCGGCAGGGCATGCAGGGCGCGCATCCGTTCGGCCATGTCGTCGGCAAAGAGCCGGGCGGCGGTGACGATTTCATCCAGCTGGAGGTGCAGATCCCGGAAGTTGGTTCCAACGATGTTCCAGTGCGCCTGCTTGCCCTGGATGTGCAGTTCGATCAGGTCCGTCAGGACGGCCTGCATGTTGTTGGTCAGTGTCGGTGAAGCCTTCATGAATCCTCCTCGAATGGTCCAGTGCTTTCGACGCTACCGCAGGCGCTCCAGCACGGGGAGCAGCGGAGTGCGAATTTCACGATCAGCTTACTTACTAATTTTCCGGGCACCAACTTCCGGTCGCGAGCGGGCAGGGTCATAAATGATCGGCATTCAAATAACCCTTGCCACGCCACGGACGCACGTGCATACTAAATGAACGTCATTCATTTAGTGACGGTCGTCTCACTGGAGTAATCATCATCATGATCGAAATAACCTGCCCCAACGCGCCTGCTTCGCTCGCCCGGACAGCGCCGTCCGGACGTCCTTCCTTGAGGGTGGGCGTCGTACAGCACCGCTGGCACAGCAGCGCCGCCGCACTCCGTGCAGAGCTCAACGACGGCATCGACCGTGCCGCCCGGCTGGGTGCCACCATGGTGTTCCTGCCCGAGCTCACCCTCTCCCGCTACCCCGCCGACCAGGTTCCGGAGAACGACCTGGCGCTGCAGGGGCAGCACCGCCCCCGCCCCTCCGACGCCGCCGAGGACCTGCTGACCGGCCCCACCTTCCGCTTCGCGGCCGAGGCCGCCCGCCGGAACGGCATCAGTGTGCACGCCTCGCTCTACCAGCGGGCCGCCAACCCGGACGGCTCCGACGACGGGCTGGGCCTGAACACCTCCATCCTGGTCTCGCCGTCCGGCGAACTCCTGGCCCGCACCCACAAGCTGCACATCCCGGTGACCGCCGGATACTACGAGGACAAGTTCTTCCGCCAGGGTCCCGCCGCGGAGGATGCCTACCAGGTTCATGCCCCGGCTGAACTCGGCGGTGCCCGGCTGGGCATGCCCACCTGCTGGGACGAGTGGTTCCCCGAGCTGGCGCGCATGTACTCACTCGGCGGCGCCGAACTGCTCGTCTACCCGACGGCGATCGGTTCCGAGCCGCTGTTCCCGGACTTTGACACCCAGCCGCTCTGGCAGCAGGTCATCGTGGGCAACGGCATCGCCAACGGCCTGTTCATGGTGGTCCCGAACCGCTGGGGCCAGGAGGGCAGCCTGAACTTCTATGGCTCCTCCTTCATCTCGGATCCCTACGGCCGCGTCCTGGTCCAGGCACCCCGGAACGAGTCGGCGGTCCTCGTGGCCGACCTCGACCTCGACCAGCGCAAGGACTGGCTGACGCTCTTCCCGTTCCTCACCACCCGCCGCCCGGACACCTATGCCCGGCTCACCGAGCCGGTCCGCCCCGGGGAGCCGTTCGGCACGCCTAATGCCCCGGCCGAGCTCGTCGAGGCCGGAGTGCAGGCGTGAGCACGTGGCGCATGCCGGCTGAAACGGCTCGCCAGGAGCGGCTCTGGATGGCCTTCCCCACCGGGGGCTACACCCTCGGGGACACCGCGGAGGCGGCGCATGCCGCCCGCTCCGTCTGGGCCGCCGTCGCGAACGCCGCCGTCGAGTTTGAACCGGTCACCATGGTGGTGGACCCGTCCGACGTCGGCACCGCCGCCCTCTACCTCTCCCCCGCCGTCGAGGTGCTGACGGCGGAACTCAACGACGCGTGGATGCGCGACATCGGCCCCACGTTTGTCCTGGACGGAAACGGGTCCGTGGGTGCTGTGGACTGGGTCTTCAACGGCTGGGGCGCACAGGACTGGGCGAGGTGGGACAAGGACTCACTGGTCGCCGCCGAGGTGGCCGGCCGGTCGGGCGCCCGGCACCTGGTCTCCGAGCTGGTCAACGAGGGCGGCGGAATCCAGGTGGACGGCGAAGGAACCGTGCTGGTCACCGAAACGGTGCAGCTGGATCCGGGCCGCAATCCCGGACTCAGCAAGGCCGACGTCGAGGCTGAACTGGCCAGGACCATCGGCGCCACCAAGGTGATCTGGCTGCCGCGCGGACTCACCCGGGATTCCCAGCGGTTCGGAACGCGCGGGCATGTGGACATCGTGGCCGCCATCCCGTCCCCGGGCACCCTGCTGGTCCATTCCCAGCAGAATCCTGCCCACCCGGACTATGAGGTGAGCCGCGGGATCATCAGCTTCCTGTCCTCCACGACCGACGCCGCCGGCCGGGAATGGAACATCATCGAAGTCCCGGCGCCCGTTGCCCTGACGGACCCGGAGGGCTTCGTGGACTACAGCTACATCAACCACGTTGTGGTCAACGGCGGAATCATCGCCTGCACGTTCTCCGACCCCAACGACGAAAAGGCGCTCCGCATCCTCGCGGACGCCTATCCCGGACGCAAAGTTGTGGGCATCGATGCCCGCGAACTTTTCGCCCGCGGCGGGGGGATCCACTGCATCACCCAGCAGCAGCCCGCTGCCATCTAGAAAGGGCCACTCATGAGCCAAACCACGCGTGAAAGCATCCAGCCGGGCGGGAAGAGCGCTTCCCCGGCCGGCGACGCAGCACACGGCATCACCCGGAAGGGCCTGAAGGGCGGGCAGCTGGGCCTGCTCGCCGTCGTCGTCCTGGGCATTTCCACGATCGCTCCGGCCTACACGCTGACCAGCGCGCTCGGTCCCACGGTGAACGAGGCGGGACTCCAGCTTCCGGTGATCTTCCTCATCGGCTTCATCCCCATGATCCTCGTATCGCTCGCCTACCGGGAGCTGAACGCTGACTCCCCGGACAGCGGCACCACCTTCACGTGGGTGACCAAGGCCTTCGGACCGTGGGTTGGCTGGATGGGCGGCTGGGGCCTGCTGGCCGCCAACATCATTGTGCTGTCCAACCTCGCCGGGGTGGCGGTGGACTTCTTCTACCTGTTCCTGGCACAGCTGACCGGGTCGCCGGAGCTGGCGGACCTTGCCGCCAACAAGCCGCTGAACGTGCTCACGTGCTTTGTGTTCGTGGCCCTGGCTGTATGGGTCAGCTACCGCGGCCTGCACACCACCAAGCTTGTCCAGTACGGGCTGGTGGGCTTCCAGCTGCTCGTGCTGGGCCTCTTCGTGGCCATGGCGTTCGCCAACTGGTCCACGTCCTCCACCGCCATCCCGTTCAGCTGGGACTGGTTCGACGTGACCAAGATCGAGACGTTCGGCCAGATCGCCGCGGGCATCTCACTGTCCATCTTCGTCTACTGGGGCTGGGACGTGTGCCTGACCGTCAACGAGGAAACGGCCAACGGGAAGAAGACCGCCGGCCTCGCCGGCACCCTGACCGCCGTCGTCGTCCTGGGCATCTACCTGCTGGTGACCATCGCCACCATGATGTTCGCCGGCGTGGGCGATACGGGGATCGGCCTGAACAACGAGGAAAACCACGCGAACGTCTTCACCGCCCTGGCCTCGCCCATCATGGGCCCGTTCGCCATCCTGATGTCCCTGGCGGTCCTGTCCAGTTCGGCGGCATCGCTGCAGTCGACGTTCACCTCGCCCTCGCGCAGCCTGCTCGCGATGGCCCACTACGGCGCCCTGCCCCGGCCGTTCAGCCACATGAGCAAGAAGTTTTCGACGCCGGGCTTCGCCACGATCGCGGCCGGCGTGCTGTCCGCCGGGTTCTACGCCGTGATGCATGTGGTGAGCGAGAACGTCCTGAACGACACCATCCTCGCCCTGGGCCTGATGATCTGCTTCTACTACGGACTGACCGCCTTTGCCTGCGCCTGGTACTTCCGCGGCAGCGTCTTCAGCAGCGCCCGCAACTTCGTGCTGCGGCTGCTGTGCCCGCTGCTGGGCGGCATTGGCCTGACGGTGGTCTTCCTGCAGACCGCCATCGACAGCTGGGCGCCTGAGTTCGGCAGCGGTTCGGAGATCTTCGGCGTGGGGCTCGTGTTCGTGCTCGGAGTGGGGATCCTCGCCTTGGGAATCGTCTTCATGCTGGTGATGGCACGGCTGCAGCCCGGCTACTTCCGCGGAGACACCATCCGCAGGGACACCCCGGCGCTGGTGGTTCCCGAGTAGCAGCCTGCTTCATCCTGCAACAGCGGCGGTGCCCCGCCTCCCGGACCATACAGGTCCCGGGAGGCGGGGCACCGCTGTTTTAATGGGCGCGGGCATCTCACCAGTAGTGCGCAACGTCGACGACGAGCCGTGAGCCCGAGCCGGGACCGTCCAGCGTGAACACCCTGAACGGCAGCCGGGCGCGGACGCCCAGGCCAAGGGTGGTATAGCCCTCAAAGCTGCCGGCCCAGGCCACCTGCCGGAACGTGTGGTAGCCGGACACGTTGGTCACCTCGGACCGGTTGGCCGGGATGAACGTGGCCTTGCCGGTGGCGTTGTCATAGGCCGGCGAGTTGATGGTGAGCTGCAGGAAGGCGCCGCCGCGGAGCTTGACTGGCAGGCCGGACCCTTCCTGGGCAACTTGGGAAACGTAGCGGATGTTGTAGCCTTTGGCCTTGCCCCTGAGATCGATCACCAGGCGCTCGAAGCAACGGTGCTGGCCAGTGCGGACATTAGTGACGGCTGCCGTGCTCATGGTCTGGTCTGCCTTCGCCAGCGAGCCCCACACCTGCCCGCAGTAGGAGGCTGCCGAGGCAGAGCCCGGAGCCAACAGGCCCAGTCCAACAGCCAGCAGAATGACTGTGAACCAGGCGGGGATTTTTTTCATTTGGCCACCCCTTTCGAGTGAGCGATTGGATAGCTCCAGCGTAGGAGCGCCAAAAGCCCTAAACGAGGGATGTGGCCGGTTCGGGGCGCAACCGTTAATCTCGCAAAAAGCGGGTCACGGGGACGTAATTGCCGGGGTCTTTTTGAGGGCGTCGAGAGTCGTTTGTGGCCCTTTCTCCATGCTTCCGTTACCGCTCATAACGGGCCCTTTGCGGCCATAATGCGGGTGTGAGGAAAGCAGGACGCAAAATGCGAGGCGCCGGCCTCCCAAATGGGAGCCGGCGCCTCGCATGGCCATGCACAGTCGGGCTGTCTTAGCCTTCGCAGTCGTGGCAGTACTTCATGCCGTTCTTTTCCTTCGCCACCTGGGACCGGTGACGGACCAGGAAGCAGGAGCCGCAGGTGAATTCGTCGGACTGCTCGGGAACGACGATAACCGTCAGTTCCTCGTTGGAAAGATCGGCGCCCGGAAGGTCGATGCCCTCGGCGGTGTCATTCTCGTCGACGTCGATAACGGCGGTCTGGGCACCGCCGCCGCGGGACGCCTGGAGGGCCTCCAAAGATTCGGAGGGAGACTCTTCTTCTGTCTTGCGTGGGGCGTCGTAATCGGTAGCCATAGCGTTGTTCACTTTCGTTGCTGCACAGCGCCATTCAGGCACCTCAGTGAAGCAGTTTAGGTCATAAAGCAGCAACGTCAAGAATAGTGTGGCCAAAGCGACACTAATGGGTCTTTTCCGCCTGTTTCGGGGGCTTGCCGGGGGCTCCGGGCAGTTAAGTCTCAGGGCACTAAGGCACCCGGGCGACCACTGGCGGGCCCGCCGTCGTCGGTCTTAGCCTTGAGCTGTTCCTGGATCTGACCGCCGGAGGCACCACATGGCTACGAAACTGAACCGCAAGGCACTGGAGCATGCACGCAGCCTCGTAAAGAAAGGGAAAGTGGAACGGGATATCCGTGACGACTGGAGCGAGCATGCTCCCTCAACGGATGAGGAGAACTCGTTTATCGACAAGCACGGCTTCGACGAATTCTCGAAGTGGCACCTGGGCATCGACAGCGAGAAATCGGAAGGCACCAAGGGCAGCGTGAGCTTTCCCTTCGGGGATTTCAAGAAGGTCCACCGCTGCGCCATTATTTCCCTGGAGAGCCGGGCGGCGCAGTACGACCATGACGACATCAGCAAGGCCGCCAAGGACCTGCTGGAGGAGATCGACGCCGATTAACGGCTCACTGCCTGGCTCCCTGCCGGGTCTGCTTTGGCCAGCCGCCATGTCACGCTTTGTCCATGCAGGCCGGGCATTAGGGAGCCTTGCCACAAGTAACGGGCTGTGCCTCCTTGCTGGCCTTCAGGGATCCACCAACCTGTGTGCGGGCAGTGGACCCCGGTGACAACGGCACGTCGCGCCGGGCGTAGAGCGTTCATTGCCTCGATGCTTTTCATGTCCATCTCCTTTGATGGTTTTGAGGAGTCAACGGTGGTGGGGCGCCCGCTTGCGTTGGCGCCCCCACCACTGTTCCTGACACTGTTAGAAGGCGCGGCGCAGTACCACTCTGCTTCCTGTCTTGACGAGCATCAGCAAGAGCAGCAGGATGCCGACGTAGCCGTTGATCACGTAGACAACGTTGACCATCTGTGAGAACGGGACGACCAGGCCCACAACGGTTCCGGCCGCTGCGAGGGCGAGAGTCAGGTATTTGAAGCCCGGCTTCTCGTCGGAATAGAAGCGTGAGGATACGGTCCAGAGCAGCGGGACGGCGGTTGTGTAGATGCCGGCAAGGATCATGACGGAAATCCCGGCGGCCAGCAGCGGGCTTACGTCGTTTGCCAGCACGAGCATGGGAATTTCGGTGCCGTTCACGCGGGCGATGTGGGCGAGCAGCCCCAACCCGACGATGATGCACGCCACCGAGAAGACAACTGAACCCACCAAACCGCCAGTGGCAGCTTCTTTGCGGCTGCGTGCCGTCTTGCCCAGTGCGGTGAGGAATGCAGCCAACCAGAGCATGCAGAAACCCACATAGGACAGCCCGGACATGAACCAGTTCGTTGAGGCTTGGGTCAGCTCCAGCCCGGGCAGCAGCGCGTTCCCCTCGGCGATGCCGCCTGGATTCCGGACAATGCCCAGGACGCCGAGCGCGATGGCGATGACGACGATAAGCGGGCCAATCTTGCCGATCACGTCCACCAGGTTCTTCAACCCGAACCACACGGTGAGCCCGACGACCACTGCAAGTCCGATGCCGCCAACAAACTTTGACAATCCGTAATGCTCCTCGAAAACGGCGCCGGCACCCGCAACCATGACCGCAAAGCTCAGGAACACGAAGAGGACCGAGAAGTAGTCAAAGAAGGTGCCCAGGTACTTGCCGCAGTAATAGTGAAAGATTCGTGAGGGCTTATCGAAGCTTTTCGCCTGGCCTACCACGAAGAACTCAATGACGACATACGTCATCAGGGCGAGAACCAGCAGGCCGGTCCCGAACACGCCCCAATACCCGTACGACGTGAAGTACTGGAGGATTTCCTGGCCGGTAGCGAAGCCCGAACCGATGAGGAAGGCGACAATGGCGCCGGCGTACGTAAGGATCCGAGGAATGCTCGTCTTTTGTTGAGTCTCTACGCGCGCCTGGGTTAAGCCAACTTGTGTCATCTACGGGTTCCTCCCGACAGTGGCACGGCCTCATTGCCGTGTCAACAGCTGATATATCAGAACACTAGGAACGGTATGCCACGTGCTGTGATGCAGTCAACATTTTTGGCGGACGGGCCAGAATGTGAAGCAGGCCTCATCACCGCGGTGCTCCATGTGCCTGGCAAGGCACGCTCAGGCGGCTCCGGAAGCGGGTCGAAGTTCGGATGTGCTCTCCCCGCTGGAGTGCATCAGAGGGGCACCTTTGGTTTCTACGGCAAGGAAGAAAGACAGCAGGAGTCCCGCCACGGTCATCAATGCAGCAACCAGCATGGTTGCGCCGATTCCCCTGTCTTCCAGTGCCAGGGGCAGACCGAAGGTGCCAAGAGCAGCCCCGATGCGGCTGGCCGCGGTACTGATTCCCACCGCGCTGGCCCTAACGCTGGTCGGAAAGAGCTCACAGGGATAGGCCCACTCCAAAATGCTCGGACCCCCGGAGAACAAGGCATAGGCGCAGAAACACGCGATGATGACGCCTGCGGGAGCCCATGGAATGATGCCCAGAACTAACAGCGGAACTGACATCAGAGCGAAGCCCCAAATGATGAGCGGGCGCCGGCCCCAGGTGTCGACCAGGCCAAGGGCGGCAAGACAGCCGGCCAGGAACCCCAAATTGATCACCGCGGAGCCGAGGGTCGAGTGGCTGCCTTGGGCTAAACCGAGGGCGGAGAGGATCGTGGGACCGAATGTGTAGATGGCAAAGAGCGGGCCCGCCTGCAGGGCGTAAAAGCCACTGCAGAAAATTAGCCTCCGAAAGTATCTGGGTTGCAGCAGGATGCGCAGTCCCTGTCCGTTTGCGGCCTCGTCTTGCCTTCCCGTGGTATCAATCACCAGGAGCCCGATACCGGGCTGGTCTGCGAGCGCAGCACGGACGGCGCTCTTCGCCTCCTTGGGCCTGCCCTTGTGGAGGAGCCACCGTGCGGATTCAGGCATGCCGAGCCTGAGCGTCAGGACGATGACCCCGAGTACGGCTGAGGAAACGAGCATCCAGCGCCATGACGCCGCACCAAGAATTTCGAACATGGAGTAGCCCACCAGCGACGCGAAGGCAGCACCGATGAACCACCCCGCCTGGAGAAGGCCAAGCGCCCGGCCTCGGCGCCGGCGCGGAAGCCATTCAGCCAGCAGGGCATTGACAATTGGATAGTTGGCGCCGATCGCTATGCCCAGGATGAATCTCGCGGCGATGAGCTGGACTGCATCCTGGACAAAAAACTGCAGCAGGGAGCCTGCCACGAGGACCCAGAGGTCGATGGTGTACATCAACTGACGCCCGATCCTGTCCGCTACCGGCCCGAAGACGAGGGCTCCCAAGAAGATGCCCAGCAGCGCCGAGGCACCAATGAGGCTGGTCTCCAGGGGGCTGGCCCCGAAGTCAGCCGAGATACCGGACATGGCAATTGCGATGATGCCGAGGATGTAGCCGGCCAAAACGGGTCCGCCCAGGCAGGCGGCAACCAGCCGTTTGTGGAACCGTAAGAAGCGTGCTTCATCGATGGCGGCATGGATGTCCATGGAACTCCTTGGGAACGTGACGCTGGATGCCGGCTAGCGGAGCCCGGCCAGGTAGTTGTCGAAGGCACGGACATGCTGATCCATCAGGCTGCGGCTTTGCTCGCTGTCATTTGCCTCGATCCGTTCCAGGATTTCGGCCAGTTCCAGGGTCCGTTCGACGACAGGCGGCTGGCGTTCCAGGAGCAGTGACCAGAGCCGGATGGACAGGTGGGCGTATCGTGTGAGCGTGTCCTCAAGGTGCCGGTTCATGCTCAGGCCATAGATGAGTTTATGCACCGCAAGGTGGAGCCGCATGAGTTCGCTCTGTTCGAGGGAGCGCGTTCTTAGCGACCGCAGGAGTTCCAGATGCTGGTCAAGGGTCTCTGCGTGTCCCGGGTGGTAATGCTCAGCCGCGAGTCCGGCCGCTACTGGTTCGAGGGCATGGCGGATCAGGGAAACCTGGCGGAAGTCACTGGCATCGACGGGGGCGGCGAAAGCCCCTTTGCGCATCTTTGTCACCACGAGGCGGTCGTTTTCGAGTTTGCCCAGGGCCTCGCGGATCGGCGTGCGGCCCATCTGCATGTCCTTGGACAACTGCGATTCGTTGATTGCCTCATTGGGGCGGATATCGAGGGTGATGATTCTGTCGGCAATGACCCTGTAGGCAAGGCTGGCCAGAGATTCGATGACGCAAGCACTCCGTTCCGTATCGGCTTACGCATCAATGTACGTGGTCACACAGGGCAACGCTAAGCCTGCCCCGGAGTGGTTCCGGGGCAGGCTTAGCGTTGGCAAAGTTCCTCTCAGCCGGCGCGCCTTATCAGTGCGCGTATCCGGCGGCTGCTTCAGTGAGCGATTTACCCTTGGTCTCCGGGGCGAGCCACTGGGAAAGAGCGGCTCCGACGAAGGCGACACCAGCGGCCATCAGCATGGTGGGGCCGGGGCCCAGGTTCTCCATCGAGATGGGCAGCAGGAAGGTGCCGATGCCGGCCCCCACCCGGCTGACGGCGGCCGCGAAACCGGTTCCGATCCCCCGGATCTCCGTCGGCAGGACCTCACCCGGATAGACGTTCGTCAGCGTGTTGTAGCCGGCGTTGAAGAACGAGAAGACCAGGAAGAGGATCAGCACGATGATGGCGGGCGCACCGGCCCACAGCCCGATGACCGCCAGGACGACGGCGCACAGCCACTGCGGGGGAACGGTCAGCGCGCGCCGTCCGATCTTTTCAATCAGCAGGAACGTGACCACGACCCCGGCCAGCGCGACGGCTGAAAGCCCGACGCCGCCGGCAAGCCCGCCAGCCAGACCGTACTGGTTCAGGACGCTGTCGGCGAACGTGGCGATCGCGAAATAGGGTGTCACAGCGCAGAACCAGAAACCCGAGATGAACAGCGTGGAGCGCCAGTACTCCTTGGAGAACAACATCCCGAAGCTGCCCTTACGGACATCCTCGTGCTGAAGATCGTCGAGCGCGTCGTCGGGCATGTACCGTGCGGCGAGGGCGCGGGCCTCGTCCTTGCGGCCCACACTCCACAGCCAGCGCGGGGACTCAGGCATGCCGAGCCGGGCGAGGAAGATGGCAACAGCGATGAACGTGCTGGTACCCAGGATGAAGTTCCAGCTCAGATCCGTGTATTCATTGAGCAAATGACCGGTCAGGAACGCGATCATGAAGCCGCCGTACCAGGCGATCCCCATGGCGGCCATCAGCCGGCCGCGCAGATGGGTGGGCGAAAACTCAGCCATCAGGGGCCAGCCCACCGCATACTCCGTGCCGATCGCGATGCCCATCAGCAGCCGCACCACGACCAGCCACACCGGAGAGTCGATGAAGAACTGCATCCCCGATGCGATAGCGAACAGCCCGATGTCGAACATGAAAATCGGCTTGCGGCCAAACTTGTCGGAGGCCCAGCCGCCAATAGGTGAGCCGATCAGGATGCCCACAAGGGCTGCCGCCGCGATCAGGCCCTGCCAAACGGCGGTGAGTTGCAGGTCCTCCGCCATGGTCCCTGACACCGGTCCGATGATGCCAAGGACGTAGCCGTCCAGGACCATGCCGCCGATCAGGACGGTGACCATCCTGATCAGGAAGCGGCGCTTGCTGGCCGCCGAGGTATCGGTGCGATGATCGGCCGGGTTCTTCGTGGATGACATGGTCACTCCTGGCTTAGCCTCGGTTGTACATGACGTGTTTGGTGCGGGAGAAGTCGTCCAGGGCGTAGCTGGAGAGGTCGCGGCCGTAGCCGGATCCCTTGAATCCGCCCCAGGGCATTTCGGTGGCGATGACAAGGTGTGAGTTGACCCAGACCGTGCCGAAGTCCAGCTTCCGCGGGACTGTCAGCGAGCGGGCCGAATCCTTGGTCCACACCGAGGCTGCCAGGCCGTAGATGGTTTCGTTGGCGCGGGTGACGGCTTCCTCGTCCGTGCTGAACGTTTCCACGGACACAACGGGGCCGAAGATCTCGTTGCTGGTGATCGGGGCCTGCGCGGGGACGTTGGTGACCACGGTGGGCTCGATGAAGTAGCCCGGGCCCTCGATGGCGCGTCCGCCGACGGCGATGGTCAGGCCGTCCTTGCGGATGTCGTCGAGTGCGGCGAGGACCCGCTCGTAGTGGGCTTTGGAGATCATGGAGCCGATTTCGGCGTCCGCTGCGCCGGGGGTGCCGACAGTGATTTCGCTGATTTCCCGGACGAGCAGCTCGGTGAACTTGTCTGCCACCGATTCATGGACCAGGACACGGCACGCCGCGCCGCATTCCTGCCCGCCGTTCCAGAACCCGGCACTGCGGACGCCCTTCGCGGCGGCCTCGAGGTCGGCGTCGGCAAAGACGACGACGGGTGCCTTGCCGCCCAGCTCAAGATGCACCCGCTTGACCGAACCGGCAGCTGCGGCGGCCACCTTCTGGCCGCTGCCCACGCTGCCCGTGATGGCCACGAGGTCCACGTCGGGGTGCTCGGAGAGGCGATTGCCCACCACGCGGCCGGGGCCGGTGACGATGTTCAGGACGCCTGCGGGGACTTCGCCGGCGATGAGTTCGGCCAGCTTGAGGGTGGTCAGCGGCGTCTGTTCGGAGGGCTTGAGGACCAGCGTGTTGCCCGCTCCGAGGACCGGGGCGATCTTCCACGCGGCCATCAGCAGCGGGTAGTTCCACGGCGTGATGACACCGACAACGCCGACCGGCTCACGGTGGATCACCGAGGTGTGGTTTTCGGCGTAGTCGTCGGCGCCGAGGGTGCTGTAGGCACGGGCCGCGCCGGCGGAGAACCGGAAGGTGTCGATGGCGCTGGAGATGTCGTCTTCCGCCACCGCCGGGGGTTTGCCGGTGTTGGCGGCTTCAAGGGTTTCGAACAGCTCCCGGTTGGCCTCGATGATGTCCGCGATCTTCAGCAGGACAGTGGCGCGGTCCCGGGGCGTCGTTGCCGCCCAGGCGTCCTTGGCTGCTACGGCGGCTGCTACGGCGGCGTCCACGTCCTCCGCGGTGCCAGCCGGGACCTGCGTCAGGACTTCCTCCGTGGCCGGGTTGACGATGTCCACCGTCGAGGTGGACGTGGAGGGGACGAACTTCCCGCCGATGAACTGGCCGAAGGCGGGAAGGGAAGGCGCCGGCGTCGCGTCCGCCCGGATGACGGTGAACAGTGCAGTTTCTGTCGTCATGGTCTTAACCCACGTTCTGGTAGAGGGCGGACACGGCCTGCTGGACCCGTGCGAGGTCGTCGGCGTTCAGGTCTGCCGTGGGCTGGCGCGGGGAGCCGGCCGGAAGCCCCTGCAGGGTAAGGCCCGCCTTGACGGCCGGGATGAACGGCACGGAGAGGAGGGCGTCGATGACCGGGTAGAGCTTCTTCCACAGCTCCAGGGCGCCGGTGAGATCGCCTTCGGAGATCAGGCGGCTGACGGCGACGATTTCGTCGGGGACAACGTTGGCCGTGCCGGCCATGACGCCGGCCGCGCCTTCGACCAGGGCGCTGTACAGGTAGACGTCCCAGCCGATGAAGGTGCCGATGACGTCCGAGTGGTGGTGGATCAGCTGCAGTGCCTGTTCCCAGTTCGCGCTGGAGTCCTTGATGTACTTGATGTTGTCCACTTCTTCGGCCAGGGCGCGGACCGTGGCCGGGTCCAGGTTGACGCCTGTGACGGCCGGGATGTTGTAGAGCATGACCGGGATGGTGACGGACCGGGCGACGTCCTTGATGTACGTGACGGTCTCCTCCAGGGAGAGCGGTTCGTAGTAGGGGGTGATGAGCATCAGCACGTCCGCGCCGGCCTTCTCGGCGGCCTGCGACAGGCGGATGGCCTCGGCCGTGGAGGTGGCTCCGGTCTGGGCGATGACGGGGACGCGCCCCTTGGCCTGCTCGATGACGGTGTTGATCAGGAGCAGCCGCTCCTCCGAGGACAGGGCACCGACCTCGCCCGTGGAGCCGGCAGCGACGACGCCGTCCACGCCGGCGTCGATGGAGCGGTCAACGATGCGGCGCAGGGTCTCGACGTCGATGGCGCCGTCCTGGGCGAAGGGGGTGGAGAGTGCGGTCAGGACACCGCGAAGGTCGTTGGACATGGAATGGTTCCTCTTCTTAAGTACGGGGGGTGGAAAACGATGGTTGATTCAGGTGCCTGTTGGGTTCAGGCGACGACCGAGAGGCCGGAATGGGGCGGGGCCTGGCGGTGAGTGGCCAGCAGGCTCGCGGCCTCCTGTGCTGCCGAAAAGCCGGTGGTGATGGAGCTTTCGGTGTACAAGGTTCCGAGGTAGTCGCCGGCCAGGAAGACGCGGTCGGTACCGCGCATGAGCGTGGACTGCAGCTTCGCCCGGCCGGGGAAGCAGTAGGGGGAAGCAACCTTCCAGCGGTCCGTCTTGGCCTCGACGACGCTGTCGGCGAACCCGTGGCCGAGGACCTGGTCGAGGTCGGTGAGGTGGGTCTTGATGACTTCCTCGTCGCTCTTGTCCAGCAGGGCCTTTCCGAGGCTGGCCGGCGAGAACGTCATGAAGCTGCCGCCGGGCTTGCGCACGGACTCGGTGCCGCGGACGATGCTCGCCTGGTTCAGCGCGATCGCGAACGAGCGCTTCGGCGCCGCGATGGCGTAAATGTCGTCCCAGGGACGGGCCGAGGTCTCGTTGGTCAGGAAGGCCGTGCTGACGTGCGGGCCGTACTTGATCTGGCCGAGCGCCCCGCGCAGCTCCTCCGGAAGGTCCACGCCGACCCGGTGCGTCACGTCGGCGGTGGTCGCGAGGACGACGGTGCGGGCTTCCACTTCGTGGTCCACGCCGCCCTGGGTGTAACGGACGACGACGGACTCCTTCTTGTGCACGACCTCCTGCACGGCGGCACCGAGCTGGATGCGGTCGCCGAGGGAGGCGGCGATGGATTCGGTCAGGGTGGAGGGGCCACCGACAATGCCCTGGCTGAGCCCCTGGCCGATGCCCAGGACCAGGCTGAAGTAGCCGATGCCTGCGCCGGCGGAAATCTCGTTCATGTCGCCGGCCGAGCGGGTGACCGTGGTCTTGAACAGCGCTGCTGCATCCTCGGAGAGGTTCCCGATGAAGTCCTGGAAGGAGCTCTGGTTCTCGAAATCGTAGATGCGCTGCTGCCGCATTGCGCCGGACTCCCCTGCGCGCTTCCGGACAACGCCGGTGTACTTGGCGACGCCGCTGACAACCTTCATGCCGGCCCGCAGCGTGTCGATGCGCGACGACAGCGACATGGGAATGCGGAACGGGTACGTGGCGATGTGCCCCTTGCGGATGAACTTCCCGTTCATGGACAGGGCCTGCAGCGAACCCGGGATGTTGACGGCGGTCACGCCGACCTCGTTGAGCAGTGCATCGGTGGAGGATCCGGCGCCGGCGAAGACGTGTCCTCCCCAGTTCAGCCAGTAGGCACCGCGGCGCTCCGAGCGGATCCGGCCGCCGACGCGGTTCTCGGACTCCAGGACCACGGTCTCCCAGTGCCGCAGGCGCCATGCTGCCGACAGGCCGGCGAGTCCAGCACCGACGATGACTACATCTTTCATGATTTTGAACCTTCTTACTCAGGGGAACCAGGAGCCTGCCGCCTGGGCGGGAGCATCCGGTGTGGAACGTGTGTGGTAACGGACGCCTGGGCGCTTCTTCGTTGACAGCGCGGGCGGGCTTCACCGGGTTTCCGTAACCGTTGTGTGGTCCAGGAGCGGGGGTGTGCGCCTAGTCACAAATTAAAGATACATCATTGTATGATTAATGCAATAGCTTTCTTGAAGTCTTGCCGAAGTGCTACGGGAGAACCCCCTGCACCCCGGAGTTGGGCAGCCAATGCCCAACGGGCACGTCTGCTGAGCTGCCAACAACGACGCCGGCCGGTCACCTCACAAGGTGACCGC